>JAGWTS010000072.1 GCA_028868875.1 Burkholderiales bacterium
ATCATGCACTTCCCCAAAGAGGAACAGTGCATTGGCAAACTGGAAGTGTGCTTTAAGACGTCGGTACATGGCCTCCCTCAACGCCCCACCCTTCGGGTCGTCGTACGGTCCTTCAGGATGCAACAGCCCCGCCACACCCTGTTGCCCGGCGAGGGCCCATGTTGTGGGCATAAAGCACTTGTACAGGTTTGTCTGCACGCCCTTCAGCAGCGGATAGTTCTGCACCGAATTCAAGAAGTTCTGCGTACCTTCTGCTTCTTCTAGTTCTGCTGTCCAGGCTGCTCGCAATCCCTTGTGAAGAGCGAAGGCCTCGCCCCGAGCCTGCGTCAGATCAGTGGCGGTGAAATTGCGAATTGCAAATAGCGGATTGAACTCGCCCAGCACCCCGGATTCGTACCACTCCACCTTCAGCCACGGCGGATTCCCCAAGATCAGGTCGAAACCGCCTCGCTGCAACAGCACATCCGCAAAGCACAGCTGCCAGTGCATGAATCGTCGACCGGCCGCCAGAGCCTCCACCACGACAATCCGCGGAAAATGCTCCCGCAGCCGGCTGATCCGCAATTGCCCAAACTTGTCGTGCAAGTTGGGCTTCTCGGCCGTGTACGAAAGCGGCAACTGGGTCTCGAAGCCCTCCAAGGTCGGCTGCACCTCGGCCACCATCACCTGCACCGGCTGGGGCGCCTCAGGCTGCAAATCCAGCTCGGATTGCTGGGCGATGTCCACCACATTGCCTTCCAGGATCGCGCCCACCTCCATCCACCAGGCTTCGCGGCCGGGCAGCGTGTCGCTCTGGGTGATGGGCCAGAACCACAGCGCACACCAGTAGTCCATCACCAGCTTCAGCCGGCGGAAGGGCGTGGCCAGATCGCCGTCTTCGTTGAGCAAGCCCTGGCGGCGGATGGCTTCCTTCTGGGCTCGGCTGACGGCGGCCGCATCGGCCGCGGCATCGCGAGCGCGGTGCGGCCACACGTCGATCGGGTCTTCGGTGCGGGCGCGGTCGCGCACCAGGGCCTTGGTGTGCTCGTCCCACAGCTCCTGCACCTTGGCGCTGAGCTGCTGAAGACGCGCCACCTCGTGATTCGCCAGCGGCGCGTTGAAGGCCTTGCGCCATTTCTTCAGGCGCTCGAAGTCTTCGGGGTAGAGCTTCCTGGCGTCCTTGTCGGCATAGTCGGCCATGCCCGGATCGGGCAGCAGAAAGTGCCAGATCTCGTCGGCCTTGCGCGGCTGCTCGCGGGTGACGGGGCGCGGCGGCTCTTCGTGCCAGGCGGGCTTGGCGCCCTTGAGCAGCTTGGCCGGCGGGTAGACCTGGGCGCGGGCACCGATCAGGCTGTTGCCGGCAAACAGCTGGTAGCCGAACCAGGGCACGCGCGCCGGCAAAGGTCGGCCCTGGCCATCGGCCTCGCCATAGATGGCGTTCAGCCACAGCGACACCTCGGCCAGCTCCACCGCCACCGGGTTCAGGTCGACGCCGAACACGTTGCGGTCGGCCAGCACCATGCGCACCTTCTGCAGTTCCTGCGGGTACTCGTCGTGCAGAATGCGCTTGCCCAGCTCGGCCTGCTTGCGTTCCAGATAGGCGTCGGCCAGCTGGTTGACGGCTTCGTTCAGGAAGGCGGCGCTGCCCATGGCCGGCTCGCAAACCGTGATCGTGAGGATGTCGTCGGCCATCTTCACGCGCTCGCTGTTCAGCAGCTCCTTCAGCGCGTACTTCACCAGGCACTGCGTCAGCACCTGCGGCGTGTAGTAGCTGGCGCTCTTCTGCCGGTCGCGGCCCGCCAGGCGGTAGATGAAGCTGCCCTTGTCGTGCTTGCGCAGCACGCGGTGGCCGGCCTCGTTGACATCGTAGACGCGCTCGTCTTCGCGGTATTCGTTCAAGCGGGACGCGGGCACGAACCAGGCGTTTTCCAGCTTGTCGGCCTCGGAGTCGCCCGCGGCGCGGCTCCGGCGGCCGGCTGGCTCGTCGGCAGCGCCCTCTTCCGCGTCGTCATCGTCGGCGTCGTCGTCTCCACGGTCGTCGCCGCCACGGCCCTTCTTGGGCGCCGGCTTCACCTCGTACAAGTCATCGGCGGCGAAGAAGCCGCGGTAGCTGAGCAGCGCCTCGTACACCGCGCCCAACTGGTTGATCGACAGCAGCTGGTAACTGACGCGCCCGCTGCGCCGGCCCTTGCCCTGGCCCCGGGTCAGCGACATCAGGCGCACGATCTCCTGCCACACATGGTTGGGAAAGCGCACCTTGGATAGCAGCGGCAGCGTGCTGTCGTCGAACAATCGGCTGTCCAGCGGTGCCATCGCGAAGGTGTCTTTGGCGCCGGCCACCGTGGTCAGGCCGGTGCTGGCCAAGGGGGTTTGCACGGCCTCGCCGAAGCCGCAGCCCTGGGACACCAGCCTGAACAGGCGGCGCAGCGTGGCGTCGAAATAGAAGCCGTCACGCGCGTGCGGCGTGTTCAGCGGCTGCATCTCCAGGTCGCGCAGGCTTTCCAGGCTGTAGCCCTTGAGGTAGACCTCGCTCTTGGCGATGGGCACGTAGCCCAGTTCAGGCCGCGCCTCGATGTAGAACATGAACAGCAGCCGATACACCATGCGCAGGCATTCCAGGCTGAGTTCCGCCGGGTCCAGCTTGTACTGGCCCGAGTACACGCTCTTCTTGCTGCCGCTGGCCTGCTCGTCGAGCTGGCGGGCCGCCTCGTTGCCGAGCAGCTCGATGGCCTTGCGCAGCGCGAATTTCAGGTCTTCGCTGACGCCGAAGGCGTGCTTGTGGGCGTTTTCGTCCAGGCTTTGCAGCAGGCTGTTGCCCTCGCCCGGGGCGAGGCAATCTTTGTGCAGCAGGGCGGCGCAGGCCTTCAGCGTGTCGCCATCCTTGCGGTCGAGGATGTCGGCCCAGTCGAAGCGCAGCGCGCGGTTGTTGGGCCACTTGTAGCGGTCCAGCAGCAGCCAGTGGTCCAGGCCCGCCAGCAGCACGTAGCGCGGCGGCGCGTCGGCGCCGAAGACGGCGCCCGACAGCAGGTCGGCCCAGGCTTCGTGGTGCAGGGCACCGGGCACGGGCTCGCCGCCGTAGTGCAAGGCCTGCAGCTGGTGGTCGAGCAGGTCTTCGTTTTCGGCGCCCGGCTGGTAGGCAGGAATCACGGCCAGCTTGGCGCCCTGCACCTGCCACACCGGAATGGGCTGGCCGGCAACCCATTCGTGCAGCGCGGCTTGGCTGGCCGGCGCGCCGTAGCCCAGCGCCTGCAACAGCCCGGCCTGGATTTGCGTGAAGAGCTGCCAGCGGTCCGCATCGCCATCAGCGGCGGCCCGGCTGCGCTGCACCTGGCCGCGCAGGGCGAACCACTTTTGCGCCCAGGCCTGGAGGCGCTTGTGGGGAGCGCGGTACGCTTCTTCGCCCGGGTGGCCGGCCTCGGCGGCTTCCCAGGCGTCGAGCCGGGCTTTGATATCGCCCTTGAAGACTTCGGCCAGGTAATGGTGGCTGTAGAACTCGTTTTCGTTGGCGATGCCGGCGAAGGTTTGAACGGCGTCGAGGACGGGCATCTCAGGCTCCTGCGGCGCCGGCGGCGGGGTGGGACGCAACCGGGTGGCACAGGGCGGCCAGCACCTGGATCCAGGGCTGGGGCTCGGTGGTCAGGGTGTCGTGCACCCATTGCCGGTAGTCGTCGAAGACGCGGGCGATCTGCTGGCTGCGCTGTTCATAGCGGCCCCGTTTGACGGTTTCCAGCTGACGCTCGAGGTCCAGGCTCAACTGCTTCAGCTGGCTGGCTTGCAGGCGTTGCAACTCGTCCAGGGTGCCTTGAAGGCGCTCTTCGAGCCGGGCGGCGAAAGCCGACTGCTGCTTCAGCATGAAGCCGTGCATCGCGCTTACCGCTTGCGGCAACGCGGCCTGCATGGCTTGCGTGGCCGACACCAGCTCGGCACCGTGGCCGCGGTTGGGCAGCTTGCCGGCCTGAAGACCGGCGCGCTTGGCAAAGCTGTCGAAAGGCTCCAGCGCGAATTTGCCCGCTCCGGCACCGCCCCCCGCGGCGCCGGCGACCCGGTGTGCCACCTGCCACTCCACGAGCAGCGGCTGGCCCTTGCGGTTGGGCACCAGGCTCATCAGGACGAAGGCTTGCTCGCCCGGCTGCAGCCTGGGGCTCTGCAACAGCGGCGCGCGGTGGCGGCCGAAATGCGTGAGCACGCGGTCGCCCAGCCAGTCCATGATGGGATGCTGCGGCCAGAGATAGTGCAGCTGCGGCCAGGTGTCTTCTTCGGCACGGGCCTGGCGGGCCGTTTCGATCGCGGCGGCCATGCGGTCGGGGTCGGCGCACAGCGAATAGAAGTCGTTGTCGGCCTGCACCTCGCGCGGGAGCTGGCGCAGCCGCTCCTGCAAGTCGCGCGGCGCGGTCAGCGCGATGATGCGGTCCGCATCGTGGGCCACCCACTGGCACAGCGACTGGCCCTGGTTGAGCTGGGTCAGCGCGGTCTTGGCGTAGTGGAAGTCCCCGCTGAACAGCGACGCGGGTTCGTCGATCTGCGAGGTGCTTCTGACCGGCGCGGGTTGCGGCGCTGCCGCGCCGCCGAAGAGCTGCATCAGGAAATCGGCTTCGTTGTCGCCGGTGCTCGCAGCGGCCTGGTCCAAAGTGGCTTCAACCAGTTCGGGGCTCAGGCCATCGGCCATGAAGGCGGTGACTTTTTCGGCTTCCTTGTCGGGGTCGTAGACGTTCAGGAAGGCCGACGGGTCGCCCAGGTTGAAGTTGGCCTGCTCGTCCTTTTTCTCCAGGATTTCGAGGATGCGCAGGTCGCCCTTGATGCGCTCGTTCACCGTCTCGGTGAAGAGGTAGACGATGTGCGGCTGGTGCTTCTGGCCATAGCGGTCGACACGCCCGTTGCGCTGCTGGAAGACCATCAGCGACCAGGGCAGGTCGAAGTGCACCAGCCGGTGGCAGAAGTAATGCAGGTTCAGGCCTTCGCTGGCCACGTCGGAGCACAGCAGCACGCGCAGCGGATCGTCGAGGCGGCCGAAGCGCTCGACCAGCTCTTGCTGCTGCGTGTCCGACATGCCGCCGTGCAAGACTTCGAGCTGGCCCTTCTTCAGCTTCAAGTCCGCGCCGAGCTGCCCTGCAAGCCAGTTCAGCGTCTCGATGCGCTCGGAAAAGATCACGAGACGGTCGGACACTTCGTCGACCTGCCAGCCGAAATCAGCGGCCTTCAACTGGGTGAGCAGTCGCTGGTACTTGCTGAAGCTCCTGGCGCCCGGGTCGTTTGCCAGCGCCTGCAAGGCATCCTCGAGCGTCAGCAGGCCCGACACCTCGTTGCGCTCGTCGACGGTCTGGTCGGGCTTCGCCGACAGTAGCTGAATGCGCTTGACTGTCGACTCCAGCGCGGCGGCGGGGCTGGAAAACAAACCCTTTTGCAGGCCGATGCGCTGCAGCTCCTGCTGGCGGCCGGCCTTGTGCTGCCCCCCCTGCGTGAAAGCCACGTCGAGCAAGGCGCGGTAGGCCGCTTCCTCCAGGGCCGACGCCGGCTGGTGCAGGCAGGTCGTCTGGCGCTCCCGGAATTCACCTGTGACCTGCTCGCGTATGTCCTTCTTGAAGCGCCGGATGACGAGGCCCTTGCTGCGGAAGTCCTCGGGCGTGTAGTCGTCGGGATCGGAAATCGCGGTCGGGTCGAGCAGGCTCATCAGCGACGCGAAGCTGCGCGCCGAGCCGTCATGGGGCGTGGCCGACAGCAGGATCAGCGTGTCGGACCGGGTGGCCAGCAGCTTGGCCAGGCGCGCTCGCCGCGACAAGCCGGTTTCACCGGCCCGGGCGGCGACGTTGTGGCACTCGTCGATGACGATGACATCCCACCACGCGTTTTCCAAATAGTTGCGGTACTCCAGATTGCTCTTGAGCGTGTCGATCGAGATGATGCTGCGGTCGAAGTAGTTGAACGGGTTGTGGTTGGCCGGGATGCGGTTGCGCACCCGGGCCAGGCCGACCGAGTCCAGGCGCACCAGCGGGATCGAGAACCGGCTCCACCATTCCTTCTGGAACTGGGTGAGCATGGCCTTCTGGGTGACGACGAGGATGCGCTTGCCCCGGCCGCGCTGGATCAGCTCGGTGGCCAGCACGCCGGCTTCCAGCGTCTTGCCCAGGCCCACCGCGTCGGCGATGAGGATGCGCGAGCGCGGCTGCCGCAGCGACTGCAGCGCAGGGTCGAGCTGGTACGGCACCAGATTCATCACGGCGCGGTGGCCGAGATGGATCTTCTCGTCGTTGGCCACGTTGCGTCGGCGCAGGCTTTCCAGGTACAGCAGCGAGGCGTTGAAGGTCGGGCTGGCGTCGGGCACGAGTTCGGTCCTGGCCGGATCGAGGACCTCGATCCTGTCCTCCAGGACGGACAGGAAAAGCGCGGAGGTGCCGCGCACCAGGTCCGACACGCCGTCGCAGGTGAGCAACCAGCCACCATCGGTCGACGGATCGGCCCGGCGTATGAGCCACTCTTCGTCGCGGATGACCACCCGGGAGCCGGGCGCGTAGGGCAGGAGCATGGGCGGGCTGTGGTGGGTGCGGTTCTGAGCGAAGGGTTTTGCCGGCGTGATCCGATCAGTCAGCCGACTTGCGGCGGCTGGCCGACCGCCGCGGTGGTGCGGCGATCTGGTTCCGTTCGCAATGCTCCCGGACGAGGTACTCGACCATGTTGCTGAGGGTCCGGTGCTCGCGCGTCGAGGCCAGCCGCAAGAGGTCTTTCAGCTCGGGCGTGACACGAAGGTTCAGCGTCTCGGTCTTGCGGTCCATGGCGGCAGCCTCGCGGACGGGGATGTGGCGCAAATGTAACGCAGATGTAGGCCACCGCCGCGACTGACTTCAGCCGTCATGCATGGCATGGCTCAGCGCGGCAAAGCCCAGCTTCGTTGCCGACGCGTGCGCGGGCAATCGCCTGCCTGGCGAAGAAGCGCATTGAATGTCCTTGGACGCGCCATCCGTTGCGTCGAGACATCAACCAATAGCTCACTTTCTGAATACGAACCTTCTCGTACCAGATCGACCAATCGAAGCGCCAATCAGGCCCAGTCAGCAGCAGTCAAACAAGTCTCTTCATCGACGGCTTCATATGTCACTTGTCTTTAATAGCTTCGTGCGGCATAACGTAGTTCTGTTCGCAGCCTTCATGCGATCAAGTCAATCGACTCACGGAGCAACACGCAGCATGAACTCACCACACAAGCCGGCCTTCTACAACTCCAGCAGCTTGGGTCAAGTGGCCTCAAACAGCATCAGGCCATCGCATCGGAACAAGCCCGATGAGTGCGAGTTCGATGATGTCCGTTTCGAACATCTCAAGACATCGATAAATGCAGAATCCTGAACATTGAAGTCGGATTCGAGTTCGGTGACTTGACCGTTCGCTGCTTAGCTCAGGGCGATGGAAACGTTCAGGTTCTCGACTCAATGTTCACTGCGATCGATACCCAAGCCTTGGAGTCAGCCTTGCGAGATTCTCAGTTCGCCGAACGCGCGATTGGCAAGTTGCCGAATTCGTGGCGGACGACTTGCTCGGATCAATCTTTCCGTCTTACCGATCGGCCTGGCACTCGAGAGTCGAAGCGAAGGTGAACTCGTCGATCCGCTCACGGCCGGCCAACGTCACGGGCCATCACTGCGGCGACGCCGCATTGATGGGGCAAGGCGTCCAGCCGCAGCCCCGGCGCCGCGCTTGCGCGGCGCCCCCCGAGCCCGCCGCCAGGCGGGTGGCCGGGTTGGCGTGCGTCGCCCCGCCAGGCTCACTTCGATCCAACAGGGACTTGATATTTCCGTTCGTACCTCCGGTATGGACGAACTACGAATACAGATATGAAAGGAATAGACAATGCCGACCAATCCGCACGACTACATGCCGGCGGGTGAAGCCCCTTCTCAAAAAAAGCCGCGACGCTGCTTCATGCCGAAGGTCATGCCAACGGAGATCCTCGATACCGAGGCCTGTTAGCGCCCGCTTCCAGACGCACCGCAACGCGTTGGCGGTGGTCGGCAGCACGAGCCCGCTGTTCCGAACTGGAAGCGACTTCAGAACATCGACTGCTTTGTTCGAGAGCGGAAGTACGGGCGGGACGCCCTTGATTCCGTGGCGCCGGCACGATGCAGGAATGGCGATGACCTGCCGATCCAGGTCCACCCACTCCCAGCGCAACTGGACCAGCATGCCCTGTCGCAGGGATGTTTCGATCGCAAGGTCGAAGGCCTGGCGAGCACACGGGTTGGCGCTTTCCGCCAGTGCCGGCACGATGCGCGCGTACTCGCCCTCACGCAGGCGTCGATCACGCTCGCGAGAACCTGACGGCTTTCGGATGTTCTTCAGCGGGTTGAGCAGGCTCTCTCCATGCCCCACTCCTTCCGGGCCATCTCGAAGCGATGCGACACGAGCGCCAGTTCCAGGCGAATCGTGTTCTCGGCACGCCGCATGTCGCGGTACTGCGCGAAGTCGGCGCCCTTCAGGTTGGCGAGGTAGCGATGCGCCAGCGGCTCTCTCAGCCACCGGTCGACGCGTTGGTACTCTTGGGCAGGATGCGCCTTGCGGCTGCAGATCTCGGTCTTGTAGCGCTCGAGCGCCTCCGCCAGCGTTGTGCGCTCCGCCTCGACACGGGATGCGAAGATGCCGCGATCCATCTCCGACTCGACGGCACGAGCCCAGGCTTCCGCCTCAGCGCGAGTATCGAAGGTCTTGTGCTGCGGTGGGTAGCCGAGACGGCGGATCTGTGCCCGCCAGTACTTGCCCCGCTTGGTGAGTGTTGCCATTTGCGATGAGCCCGCTGATCCGGTGCACCGCCACTCTCTCGCTGTGCCAGTTTTGTGCCAAATGCGAAATAGACCTCCGCGGAGATCGGTCTGCACAAAGCACAACGGCCTAGCGTCGCCGCTAGGCCGTTGATTTTCAACGACTTTTCCGTTGATATGTTGGTGGGCCCTGAGTGACTCGAACACTCGACCAACGGATTAAGAGTCCGCTGCTCTACCAACTGAGCTAAGAGCCCCTGTTCTCTCTGCCGACCTGGCCCGATGGCCACCTGGTGGGTCGTGCGTGGCTCGAACACGCGACCAACGGATTAAAAGTCCGCTGCTCTACCGACTGAGCTAACGACCCCCGTCCGCTGAGCCGCACATTATATGCTGAAAAATTCGCGATTCCGGGCCGCAGCCGCAAACTCGGACGCCCCCGATCCGGCCAGCAGCTGAGCCACCGCTTCTCCCGCGGCCACCATGCCGAAGGTCGCCGTCACCATCACGCTCGAGCCGTATCCGTGGCAGGCCAGCGGGCTGCCCGCGGCGGCGCTCGCGCAGGCCTCGGCCGGCGCCGCGAGCACGGCTTCGCGCGAGAACACGCAGCGCAGCCCCATGCGCGGGCCGCGCGCCGCGCCGTGCTCCTTGCGCAGGCGCTGGCGCAAGGACGCCAGCAACGGGTCGTGGCTGGCCGCGCCCAGGTCATCCACTTCCACCCGCTGCGCCTCGCGCTTGCCGCCGGCCGCGCCCACGCTCACGAAGGGCAGGCCGCACTCCAGCGCCCAGGCCGCCAGCGCCGTCTTGGCCCGAACCTGGTCGCAGGCGTCGATCAGGGCGTCGACCTCGGTGTGCAGCAGCGCCGGCCAGTTCTCGGGGCTCACGAACTCGTCGACCGGCACCACCTCGCAGCCCGGGTGGATGTCGGCAATGCGCTCGCGCAGGGCTTCGCCCTTGGCCTGGCCGACGGTGCGGCCCAGGGCCTGCACCTGGCGATTGAGGTTGGATTCGGCGACCTGGTCGAAGTCGATCAGCACCAGCCGCGCGACGCCGCAGCGCGCCAGCGCCTCGACGCTCCAGGAGCCCACGCCGCCCAGGCCGACCACCGCGAAGCGCGCCGCACGCAGCCGGGCATAGCCGGCTTCGCCATACAGCCGCGCCAGCGCACCGAAGCGGCGCTCGAGGTCGGCCGGCTCGACGCCTGCGGCCACGGCAGCGCTACTTCAGCGAAGCGAGCCGTTCCTTGCCGGCCTGCGCCGCCTCGGACTGCGGATAGCTCTTGATCAGTTCCTCGATCGTCTTGCGCGCGCCACGCACGTCCTTCATCTCGGCCTGGGTGTTGGCCAGCGCGAGCAGCGCCTCGGCGGCGTGCGGGTTGTCCGGCGCGCTCGTGACGAAGGCGCGGAAGGTGGTCATCGCGTTGCGGTAGTCGCGCTTGCCGTAATAGGCGTTGCCGAGCCAGAAGCGCACCGAATCGAGGTAGCCGCTGGACGGGTAGCGTTTGGCGAACCCGTTGAAGGCGATGACGGCGTTGTCGAAGTCGCCGCCGCGCAGCGCGGCCATCGCCGAGTCGTAGGCCTTCTTCTCTTCGGGCTCGACGCCGAACTCGCGCCCGTCGACGGTGACCTTGGTCGGCTCGAGCTTGCGCAGGCGATCGTCGAAGGCCTGCGAGATGTCCTTCTGGCGCTTCTGCAGATCGGCCACGTCGCGCGTGAGCTCCTCGTCGCTGCCGCGCAGCTTGGCGATGTCGCCGCGGATCGAATCGAGCTGGTTGTTCAGGTCGAGCAGGCTGCGCCGGATGGCCGAGAACTGGTCGTTGAGGGCTGCGGCCGATGCCGCCTGGGCGGCGGCCTGGGCCTTGTTCTGGTCTTCCATCTGCGAGACACGCTGGCGCAGGTCGATGATGGCCTTGCGCGCTTCGTCGTCGTCGAACATGCCGGCATGGGCGGCGCCCGCCGCAACCAGCAGCAAGGCCGCGGCCAGCGGCGCAAGACGAGAGGCGATGGGGCGGTGGCTGCGCACTTCAGCGGTCCTTCAGTTCGGCCCGGCGGTTCTTCGCCCAGGCGGCTTCGTCGTGCCCGGGGTCGGCCGGGTTCTCCTTGCCGAAGCTCACGGCGTCCATCTGCTTCGGGTCGGCGCCGAGCAGGCCGAGCGCGCTCGTCACCGCCTCGGCGCGCTTCTGCCCCAGCGCGAGGTTGTACTCGGTGCTGCCGCGCTCGTCGGTGTAGCCCTCGACCGTGACGTGGCGCTTGCGGTTGGCGGCCAGCGCGCGCGCCCAGCCCTCGATCACGGGCTTGCCGTCGTCCTGGAGCGTGAAGCTGTCGAAGGCGAAATACACGACATGCGGCAGCGCCGCGCCGGCGGCGCCCCCGGCGGCACCGGCCCCGCCCGCGGCCAGGTCCACCGTCGCGACCTGCGACTGCGCCGCCGCACCGGTGGTGGCGCCGGCGGTCGGGGCCATCGGCGAATCGCTCAGGTTCGGCGTGCGGGTCTCGACCGGCGCGCCCTTGTCGTCCAGGCTCGTGCTGCTGCAGCCGGCCAGGCCGAGGCCCAGGGCGGCGGCAAGGAACAGGGAGGCCAGGGATACGGTCTTCATCGCGGAGTTCTCCATCGTGGATGGGCGGTCGGGCAAAGCGTCGATGCTAGCGCCCGAACGGGCCCCAGGCCGGCTCGCTGACTTCACCGCTGCTCGACAAAAGGCTCGTCTTGATCTTGCCATCGAGCGTGGTGGTCATCAACACGTTGCGCCCCTGCGCGCGCGTGGCGTAGACGATGAGGCGGCCGTTCGGGGCAAAGCTCGGGGACTCGTCGTCGCGCGTGTCGGTGAGGGCCTGGACGGCGCTCGTCTCGAGGTCCTGGGTCATCAGCTTGTAGGCGCCGCCGGCGCGGTCGATGTAGGCCATCAGCTTGGCATCGGGGCTCAGGCTGGGGCTCACGTTGTAGTTGCCGCTGAAGGTCACGCGCTCGGGGTTGCCGCCCGACGGGGGCACGCGGTAGATCTGGGGCGCGCCGCCGCGGTCGCTGACGAAGTAGATCCACTTGCCGTCGGCGCTGAAGACCGGCTCGGTGTCGATCGCGCTGCTCGAGACGAGACGCCGCGGCTGGCCGCCGCCCGCCGGCATGATGAAGAGCTGGGCCGGCCCGCCGCGCGAGAGCGTCACGGCCAGCTCCTTGCCGTCGGGCGACCAGGCCGGGGCGCTGTTGGTGCCGGGGAATCCGGCGAGCTGGCGCCGCGAGCCGGTGGCCAGGTTCTGCACCCAGACCACGGCGTGGTGCGACTCGAACGAGACGTAGGCGAGCTGGCGACCGTCGGGCGACCAGCTCGGCGAGATGATGGGCTCGGGGCTGGCCAGCGCCACCTGCCCGCCTTCGCCGTCGGCGTCGGTGATGTACAGCGTGTAGCGGCGGCCGTTGCGCACGACGTAGGCGATGCGCGTGGCGTTGACGCCGCGCACGCCGGTGAGCTTCAGGACGATCTCGTCGGCGATGCGGTGCGCCGCCAGGCGCAGGTCGCCCGCGACCACGGTCTGGCTCTGGCCGATGAGCTGGCCGCCCTTGACCACGTCCCAGAGCTTGAAGCGCACGTCGAAGCGGCCGTCGGCCAGGCGCGTGACCGACCCGGCGACGAGCGCGTCGGCACCGCGGCTGCGCCAGTCGGCGTCGACGACGTTGCTGAGTTCGTCCAGCGCCACCGGCGACGCGGAAGGACTGAACTGGCCGCTGCGGTAGAGGTCGGCGCGCACGATGCCGGCGATCGAGACGCCGGCCTTGTCTTCGTCGCGAAAGTTGGCGACGACGAGCGGAATCTGGGTCGCGCCGACGCCGGAAATCTGAATGCGGAATTGCGCCAGCGCCGGCGCGGCCATGCCGGCTGCGGCGGCGCCGAGAAACCGGCGGCGCGCGCGCAGCGAGGGGAACGAGGGGGATACGGGGATGGCTTTCACGGGAGGGGGCTCTTTCGGTGCGTGGCGCGGCCGACTGCGCGGCGGATTGTAGGCAAGCCCGGTGCGCCGATGGCCGCACCCGATAATCGCATCCGATGCCGACCCTCAAGCAACGCCTGGCGCGCCTGTCGCCCTATCTGCGGGCAAGCCGCATCGGACTCGTCGGGGCGGCCCTGGGTTCCGCGCTCGGTGCGCTGACCGAACCGGCGATCCCCGCGCTGATGAAGCCGCTGCTCGACCGCGGCTTCACCGGCGGCACCCTGCCGCTGTGGCTGATTCCGCTGGCGATCATCGGCCTGTTCGCGATCCGCGGTGCCGCGGGCTTCGTCGCCCAGTACGGCCTGGCCTGGACCGCCAACCGCGCCGTGCTCCAGCTGCGCAGCGAGATGTTCGAGCGCCTGATCACGGCCGCCCCCGGGCTCTACAGCCGCCATTCCGCGAGCACCCTGACCAACATGGTGGTCTACGAGGTGCAGGGCGGAACCGGACTCCTCGTGGGCTCGATCCTGACCCTGGTGCGCGACACGCTCACGATGCTCGCGCTGCTCGCCTACCTGCTCTGGCTGAACTGGCAGCTCACGCTCTTCGTCGCCCTGCTGTTCCCGGCCGTGGCCTACGCGATGCGCAGCATCGGCAACCGCCTGCACCGGATCAGCATCGACAGCCAGAGCGCCACCGACGGCCTGGCCTACGTGGTCGAGGAGAACGTGCTGGCCTGGCGCATCGTGCGCCTGCACGGCGCGGCCCGGGCCCAGACCGCGCGCTTCCTCGCGCGCAGCGACCTGCTGCGCCGGCTCGCGCTCAAGTCGGTCGTGGCCTCGGCCTCGATGACGCCGATCACGCAGGTCCTCGCCGCCTGCGCGCTCAGTTCGGTGATCGCGATCGCGCTCTGGCAAAGCGGCAGGACCGGGGCCACGGTGGGCGGCTTCGTGTCCTTCATCACCGCCTTGCTGATGCTGGTGGCGCCGATCAAGCACCTCTCCGACGTGATGGCGCCGATCACGCGCGGCCTCGTCGCGGTCGAGCGCGGCCTGGACCTGATCGAGCACAGCCCGCGCGAGGTCGGCGGAGCGCACGACGGCGGTCGCGCCCGCGGCGTGATCGAGTTCGAGCAGGTGAGCCTGGCCTACCGCGAAGACGCGCCGCCGGCGCTCGCCGGCATCGACCTGCGCGTGCAGGCCGGCGAGACGGTGGCGCTGGTCGGCCCTTCGGGCGCGGGCAAGACCACGCTCGTGAACCTGCTGCCGCGCTTTCTCGAACCCAGCAGCGGCGCCATCCGGCTCGACGGCGTGGCGCTCGCCGACTGGCGCATCGAGGCGCTGCGGCGCCAGTTCGCGCTCGTGAGCCAGGACGTGGTGCTGTTCAACGACACCATCGCCGCCAACGTCACGCTCGGCGCGACGATGGCCCCCGAGGCGGTGCGCGAGGCCTTGCGCGGCGCCAACCTGCTCGCCTTCGTCGAGACCCTGCCCCAGGGCATGGACACCGTGATCGGCCACAACGGCAGCCAGCTCTCGGGCGGGCAGCGCCAGCGCCTGGCGATCGCGCGCGCCATCGCCAAGGACGCGCCGGTGCTGATCCTCGACGAAGCCACCTCGGCGCTGGACAGCGAATCCGAGCGCGCGGTGCAGGAAGCGCTGGAGCGGCTGATGGTGGGCCGCACGTCGATCGTCATCGCCCACCGGCTCTCGACGATCGAACACGCCGACCGCGTGCTCGTGCTCGATGGCGGGCGGCTGATCGAGCAAGGCACGCACGCCGAACTGCTCGGGCGCGGCGGCCTGTATGCGCGGCTGCACGCGCTGCAATTCCGCAGCTGATTGCGGCTGACTGCGGCTGCGCCGTTCGGGCCCCTGCGCGGCCCCGGCCCTCATCCTCAGGTCGCCGCGGGAGCCGGGATAAACTGCCAGCCCATGCGCGCCCCCCAGCCCTGCCCCGAAGCCGCCGGCCACCCGGCCGCCGTCGGTGCGCGCAAATCGAAAGCAAAAACGTTGCTCGTCTGACCGGAGCTTCAGCGTTCCGTCGTCGGATGAGCGACGGAAGCTGCCCACCCTGCCGGGAAGTCCCCTTCGCCCTTGCCTCGACGGTTTATCGATCGGTCGTGGAAGGAGTTTTCCGATGCAGGACTTTTCAGGAGTCTGGGTGCCGCTGGTCACCCCCATTGCCGCGGGCGCGGTGGATCATGCGGGCTTGCAGCGCCTCGTCGCCGGCTTGGCGAAGAGCGGGATTCGCGGCTTCGTCCTGAACGGCAGCACGGCCGAGGCCGCGGCGCTCGACGAAGACGAACAGCGCGCGATCGTCGACAGCGTGCGCCGCGCCGCGCCGCAGGCCCCCCTCGTGATGGGCGCCTCCGGCGTCAGGCCGGCAGTGCTTGCGGCCAGGCTGCAGCGCTGGGCAGACGCGGGATTCGCCGGCTTCCTGGTGCCGCCGCCCTCGTACGTCAGGCCGGCGCAGCAAGGCGTGGCCGACTTCTTCCGCGAAGTCGCCGATTCGGCCCCGGCGCCGCTGCTGCTCTACGACATTCCCGGGCGCACGGGCGTGCGCATCGAGACGGCGACGATGCTTGCGCTGGCCGCGCACCCGCGCATTGCCGGGGTGAAGGACTGCGCCGGCGACCCCGATCACACCCAGGCCGTGATCGATGACGGCCGGCTGCAACTGCTGGCCGGCGACGACGCGCGCCTGTTCACGACCCTGTGCCAAGGCGGCGCGGGCGCCATCACCGCCTCGGCGCATCTGCGCCCGGAGCTCTTCGTGGCCCTGCACCGGCTCGTCGCCGAAAGCCGGCTGGCACCGGCGCGCTCGCTCTGGCGCGGGCTGTGGCCGCTCACGCGCGCGTTTTTCGCCGAGCCCAACCCGGCCGTCATCAAGGCGGTGCTGGCGCGGCACATCGGAATCGCCGACGAATTGCGCGCGCCGATGACCCGCGCCGGCAGCGCCTCGGTTCAGGCCGCGCTCGATGCGCTCGGGGCGCTGGACCGGCTCACGGCCGCCTGAACGCGCAACGCGCGCCCTCGAGAATCGTCTTCGGGGCCGATCATTTCGACGATGCGCCCTTGCTGAAATGGGTCGTCGTCGATCGACCGTTGCGACGAATGAGGCTCATTGCATTTCCGCAATCGAGGGGTCGACATCTGCATTGCGCGAAGCGCAACGCAGTCCCAATCGCTGGCCACCGGAGACAAACCCTTCATGGACTGAACCGCGTCGAGCCTGCTGCGCGGCCGCGCAGCTCGAGGCCCGGTTATTCACACATGAAATGTATGAATCTCCATCAAACAATGCATTTTACAAACCAGACGGGCCTGATGATCATCCGCGGCAATTCGCAGCTCACGAGGCCATACGAGTCATGTCGCAGCCGGATCCCACGCACGGCCCCTCGCCCAACCCGCTCGACGGCGCCGACTCCCTGTGCGTGCTCGGCGTGCGCGAGCTGAACGCGCTCTTCGCGCGGCGCCAGCTCTCGCCGGTGGAGGTCGCGCAAGCCGCGCTCGCCAGGGCGCGCCACATCGACGCCCACTTCAACGCCTTCGCGCTGATCGACGAAGAAGGCGCCCTGCGCGCTGCGCGCGAATCGGAGCGGCGCTGGCTGCGCGGCCTGCCGCTCTCGGCCGTCGACGGCGTGCCGACGACGCTCAAGGAGATCGTGCAGATCGCCGGCCTGCCGGTGCGCTACGGCAGCCATGCGGTCGGCGCCGCGCCTTGCGCCGCCGACGCGCCTTCGGTCCAGCGCCTGCGCGGCGCCGGCGCGGTGTTCCTCGGCATCACGACGACGCCCGAGTTCGGCTGGAAGGCGCTCACCGACAGCCCCCTGCGCGGCATCACGCGCAATCCCTGGAATCCAGCCTTGACGCCGGGCGGATCGTCCGGCGGCGCCGCGGTGGCGGCGGCCTGCGGCGCCGGCGTGCTGCACCTGGGAACCGACGGCGGCGGCTCGATCCGGATTCCGGCCTCGTTCACCGGCATCGCCGGCCTGAAGCCCAGCTACGGCAAGGTCGCGGCCTCGCCGCCCAGTGCCTTCGGCACCGTCGCCCACATCGGGCCGATGGCGCGCCGCGCGGACGATCTCGCGGCCATGCTCGACGCGATGGCCGGGCGCGATCTGCGCGACTGGACCCAGGGGCCGCAGCCCGGCCCCGCCGCCGCCTTGCGCGAAGCGGTGTTGCGCGGCGCGCGCATCGGTTTCTGGACCCAGCCTCCCGTCGGCCGCGTGGACCCGGAAGTCGCGGCCTGCGTGCAAGCCGCGGTACGGCGCATCGTCGAAGCCGGCGCCTTCGTCGAGATGGTCGAGCTGCCCGGCGGCGACGACCTGCTCGAGATCTTCCATCGCCACTGGTTCAGCGGCGCCGCGAACCGGCTCGCGAGCCTCGACGCCGCGACGCGCGCAGCCTGCGACCCCGGGCTCCTCGACATCGCCGCGGCCGGCGCCGCCTTCAGCGCGCCGCAGCTCGTCGAAGCCCAGGTACGGCGCGCCGAATTCGGCGCCGCGATGGACGCCTTGCTCGAGCGCTTCGATTTCCTGGTCTCGCCCGCGGTCGCGATCACGGCCTTCGAAGCCGGGCGCGAATGCCCGCGCGACAGCGACGCCGGGCGCTGGACCGAATGGGCCGGTTTCAGCTTTCCCGTCAACCTGAGCCAACAGCCGGCCTGCTCGGTGCCTTGCGGCTTCAATGCTGCCGGGCTGCCGATCGGCCTGCAGATCGTCGGCGCGCGCGGGGCCGACGGCAACGTCCTCGCCGCAGCGCGCGAATTCGAGAAACTGGGCGCCTAGACAAGCAGCCC
>JAGWTS010000073.1 GCA_028868875.1 Burkholderiales bacterium
CAGCGCCCATTGCACCCATTCGCGGCCTTCGTCGACGCTGCGCCGGGTGCCGCCGCTTTGCTGGATCGTCACCGTGTGCACCGGCCGGCCCGAAGCGGCCACCGCCTGCGCCAGCGCGGCGCGGTCGAAGCTTTCGCAACCCAGCGAGACCAGCAGCGCCGCGCCGACGTTGGGGTGGGTCAGCAGCTCGCGCATCACCTGTTCGGCATAGGTGTTGGGGTAGCAGCCGGCGAAGCCGACCAGGTGCACCGGCTGGTCGCGGAATTGCGCCGCCACTTCGCGGGCGACGAAATGCGCGCATTCGACCAGGTAGGCGACGACGACCAGGTTGCGTATGCCCTTGCGGCCGTCGGCGCGGGCGTAGCCGGTCAGGGCGGGCAGGGTGGGGTTCATGGTGCGGTGGCGGTGCCGCCCGGGGGCAGGTAGTCGCTGGCCAGGTTGTGCAGGTGGATGTGTTCGCCGGCGGCGATGTCGCGGCTGGCGGTGCCGATCACCGCACCGTAGCGCAGCACCTTGTCGCCGCGGCGGATGTCGCGGCGCGCCAGCTTGTGGCCGATTTCGACCGCATGGGCCATGCGCCGCGCGACGCCTTCGATCTGCACCACTTCGCCTTCGGCCAGCGGCCGGCAGACCACCAGGCAGTTGTCGGCCGGCGCGATCAGCAGCAGCCGGGGGTCGCGGGCGGCGTCAGAACTTGCCATGGCGAAGATAGGCCTGCTGCGGGTCGAGGCCTTCGAGGATGGCCTTGCGCACCAGGCTCTCCTTGGCCATCGCCTGCTCGGCCTGTTCGACGAGCTCGGCGGCCTGGGCGCGGGGCACGCGCAGCGCGCCGTCGCGGTCGGCGCAGAGGTAGTCGCCCGGCGCGATCTGCACGTCACCGATCTGCAGCGGCTGGTCGAATTCGGTGGGCAGCCAGGCGCCGACGATGTCGCGCGGCGTGTAATGGGTGGCCCAGACCGGGAAGCCGAGCTCGAGGATGAATTCGACGTCGCGGCAGCCGCCGTCGACCAGGGCGCCGCGCAGTCCTTTGAACTGCAGCGTCTCGGCCGAGAGTTCGCCCATGAAGGCGAGCTCGCGGTCGTGGGGCTGGATCACCAGCACATGGCCGGCCGGGGCGCGCGACAGCAGGCCGGTCCAGGCCAGCAGCGTCTCGTGCGGGTCGGCGGTGGTGGCCCGGCCCGACACCGTGAAGACCGGGCCGGCCATGCGCGGGCCGGGCTCCAGCGGGCGCAGCGTGGGCGGAAGGACGAAGTTGCGCAGCCCGGCGGCGCGCATCACGTCGTGGAGCACGCCGCTGTAGCAGCCGGCCAGGCGGTCGGACAGCGGGTCGCGGGGCGGGGCAGGTCGGGTCATCGCGGGGGCCGGTAGATCAGGGAAGGGCAGGGGTCGCCATCCTGCCACGAACTGGTTCAATGGTCCAGCCATCAGGTCGATCGAATAATGGGGTTGGACTTCAGCCCTGCGCAACGATGACCCGACTGCCCGCGATCGAGACCAAGCGCCTGTACCGCCACATCGCCGACGTGGTGGCCCAGCACATCGACTCGGGCGCTTTCGCGCCGGGGGCGACCCTGCCGGCCGAGCGCGAACTGGCGGCGCAGCTGCGGGTCAGCCGGACCTCGATCCGCGAGGCGCTGATCGCGCTGGAGGTCGAAGGCCGGGTCTCGGTGCGGGTCGGCGTGGGCGTCGTCGTCCTGCCGCCGGGCACGCGGCCGGCGCCGGCCCGGCCCTCCCGCGCGCGCGCCGGGGTTGCGGCCGACTGGAGCCAGGTCGGGCCGCTGCAGCTGCTCGAGGCCAGAAGGGTGGTCGAATGCGAATCGGCGGCGCTGGCAGCGCGCCACGCCAGCGCCGCCGACCTGGCGGAGATCGAGAAGCTGTGCGGGGAGATGGCGCGGACGATCAATGCCGGCACCGACCATTACCCGCTGGACGAGCGCTTCCACGTCCGGATCGCCCAGTCCTGCGGCAACGTGGCGATCGCGCTGCTGGTGGCCGAACTGTGGGCCCACCGCGCGTCGACGGTGAGCCGCAAGTTCGAGGAACATTTCGTCGACGCGCCGCTGTACCGCGCCACCCTGACCGACCACCAGGCGATCCTGGCCGCGCTGCTCGCGCGCGACGCGCGCGGCGTGCGTGCCGCGATGAAGCGCCACCTCGACCGGGTGCACGAGGCCTATTCGCGCGACCTCGCTTGAGCGCGCGCGGCCCTGCAATAGGGTAGGTCGAGCCCGAGGCGGCTCTGTCGCAGTAAGGCCTGCCGGTGAAAATCGCCCATGGTTCCGCTACACGTTCAGCTGACGAACTCGACCCTACGCCGGGTGATCAAGCGCCTGCACTTCCCGCTGGAGATCATGCTGGTGTGCGTCCGCTGGTATGCCGCCTACCCGCTGAGCTTGCGCAACCTTGAAGAGATGATGGCCGAGCGTGGCGTGCTTGTCGACCACGCGACCGTTCATCGCTGGGCGCTGAAGATACTGCCAGTGCTGGCAGCAGTCTTCCGGCAGCGAAAGCTGCCTGTCGGCAAGTCGTGGCGGGTCGACGAAACCTATGTTCTCGTGGGCGGCCACTGGAAATACCTGTACCGCGCCGTCGACAAGCTCGGCCGGACGGTGGACTTCCTCTTGACCGCGCACCGAGATGTGGCGGCAGCACGTCGGTTCTTCGAGCGCGCGATCGATCTGCACGACGTGCCGGAGAAGATCACCATAGACAAGAGTGGCGCCAACACGGCGGCTGTGCTTGGCTAGGTGGCCGACAGCGGCGCGCCCATCGCGTTGCGGCAGTGCAAGTACCTGAACAACGTCGTGGAACAGGATCACCGAGCGATCAAACGGCGAACTCGGCCCATGATGGGCTTCAAGTCCTTCTGGTCGACCAAGTGCTGAAGCACCGATGGACCCGTGAGGGGCCATCGGCTTGTTGGTTTGGTCATCGGCGCCGTCAGAACGGCTCGTCGGTGCCGAACTCTGGAGCGGGCCCGTCGGGCATGAGTTGGTCCCGCCAAGCCTCTTGTTCGTCGATCCCATGTCCGCCCCGTCCCGTGAACGCGCCATCTCAGAATCGCGAAATGCTTGCCCTGCCCGACCCGGCGTAGTCACCGTTGCCGCTGGCAACGCCAGGAGTCCAGCGATACCTGTTGGAGAGCCGGTTCGGCCCCATCCTGATCGAGATCGAGGGCCACCGGGTCCTGGTTAGCGCTCAGCTCGTGGAACCTGCACCCGCTGACGCGATGCGGCGGGAGTCCGTTCGTCGGCCAGCATTCTGAATGGTTCTGGGCACCCTCACTTTGATCCGCTCTCGTTCACGCATAGCGGACGATGGCTACGCCGCTGTCGTTGACTATTGATACTAGCCAGACTAGACTAACACCTTTCTGTAAAGAGAGGTGCCATGCCGTCTGTCAACATGCTGCAAGCGAAGTCATCGCTGTCCCGCCTCGTGGAAGCCATCGAGCAAGGGCAGGAGCGCGAGATCGTCATTGCTCGGAATGGCCGTCCAGCAGCAAAGCTGGTACCAATGGATACGGTGCCGGCTGGCAAGCGGATTGGCGTCGCCAAGGGCAAGTTCAAGGTGCCGGACAGCATCGACGTGCACAACGATGAGGTCGCACGCCTGTTTCCGGCCGGACATTCGTGAACGTCCTGCTCGATACGCATGTCGCCCTGTGGGCGATCACCGACAGCCCCAAGCTGCCCGCGAAGGCGCGCGAGATGATCGAGTCGCCGAGATCGTCGGTCTGGATCAGTGCAGCGACGGTGTGGGAGATCGCCATCAAGCGCAGCCTGGGGCGCGGTGACATGCCCGTGTCCAGCCAGGACGCGGTGCGCTACTTTCGCGAGTCCGGCTATCGCTTCCTGCCGGTGGAGGCCGAGCATGCTGCCGCCGTCGAAGATCTGCCGCCGCACCATGCCGATCCGTTCGACCGCATCCTGGTCGCGCAGGCGCTTGTGGAACCGATGCGGTTGGTCACGCATGACCCGATGGTCGCTCGTTACAGCGACACCGTCATCGAGGTGTGACTCGCTGCAGCAGGCAACCGACAAGCAGCTGAAGCTCCTGGCTGTGCAGCGCTTCTGACGGACCAGCCGAATGGCGTGGGCCGCGCTTGGACGGCTCGCTGACTTCAATTGAGGAAGCTGGTTCTGGTGCTCTTTTGACATAACCTTTATTGGCGCGCTTAGAAAGACGATGGCCGCGGCAGCGATGGCCTTGGCGGCCCTGCGCGGATCAGGTCAGCACGCCGAACAGCGCTCCGGCGCCGGTCGTCACGGCCATCGCGACCGCACCCCAGAACGCGACGCGCCAGGTGCCGCTCCAGACCCGGGCGCCGCCGATCTGTGCCGAGACGGCGCCCAGGCCCGCCAGGAATCCGAGCGAGGTCAACGAAATCCATGGGACCAGTTGCTGGGCCGGCGCCATCGCCACCATGGCAATCGGAAGCAAGGCGCCGGCAGAAAAGCTTGCCGCCGAAGCCCATGCCGCCTGTAGCGGATACGGCACGGTCGCGTGTGAAAGACCCAATTCGTCGCGGGCGTGCGCACCCAGCGCGTCGCGGGCCATCAATTTCCCCGCCACCTGGTCTGCCAGGGGTGGCTCGAGTCCACGGCCGACATAGATCTCGGCAAGCTCCCTGCGTTCGCCCGCTGGGTCCCGCTTCAACTCGGCCGATTCCTTCGCCAAGTCGGCATTCTCGGTGTCCCGCTGCGAGTGCACCGAAACGAATTCTCCTGCCGCCATCGACATGGCGCCCGCAATGAGCCCGGCCACGCCGGTCAACAGGATCGTCCGGTGTTCGGTGCCCGCCGCGGCCACGCCCAGAACCAGGCTGGCGGTCGATACGATCCCGTCGTTCGCTCCCAGGACAGAGGCACGCAACCAGCCGATGCGCTCGCCGTGGTGATGTTCGGCGTGGCGCCGCACGGGCTTCATGAACCCATTCCTGCGCGGCAGGGCGAGACCGCTCGACGCCGTGGCCCGCCCGCCCCCGCCTCGACTTCGGAGCCCGCCGGACTCGTCAAGCCGCCACCGGCGCGCAGCCCGCTTGCGGCAGCGCGCCGAACATCAACGGACTCCCAAGAGAAGCTCTCGGCGCATGAGCACCGCGCTCACGGAATGGCGACGAGGAGGGGCCGGACTCCGCAGGGGCGCGACGCAGGTTCATGCGTCGCAGTGTGCGAACCCGGTGGCCTGCGTTCCGTTCGCCGCCGCACGCAGCGCCGATCGAACGGAGAGTCCGATTGCGCGCCGCTCATCGCACGGCCATCGATCACGCCGTCCGGCCGCGCTGCGGGCAATTGGTGCAGGGAGAGCCAGCCTTGCTCGAATCCCATCGCCGAACCCGCCAGTTGCTTGGAGTCGATGAGCGCGGAAAGGGCCGGCATCGCCGGCTCGATCAACGAAGGCGTTCGGCCGTTGCCGTGGGCAGCTTCAACGGCGCCGAAACGAGCCGGCGCTCGACCAGGGACCAGCCGGCGCCGCCTTCGCTTTCCCAGCGCGACAAGGCAAGCCGGCACCGATGCGCCGGCGACCGGGGGTCGGGGTTCGGGTGATTCATCGCAGACGACTCCTTGGACAGCCGGTCGGGTCAACGGGCCCGACCGGCATCCAGACTGGTCTCGGCCGCGCCCTGAGTCTGTGCGGTGGTGAACACGGCAGATGCGACGCATCGCGAGTTGCCGGGCGCACGGCACATCGCGACGCGGGAGCGCACGGCGTCGCCAAGCGGTGGCAGCCGGCGCTGCCTGCGTGCGGCGGCGCACAGACGCGTCAAGCGCCGCAGCCACACAGTGCCATGACGCCAGCTCCGTCAACCGCCCACCATGGCCCGATCGACCCCACCGACCCTGCAGTTGCTGTCGAACGGCCGCTACCATGTGATGGTCACGACGTCAGGCGGCGGCTACAGCAGGTGGAACGACGTGGCCTTGACCCGCTGGCACGACGCCGCTGCCGACCGCGGCGCCGGATCCTGCTTCTACCTGCGTGAGCCGGCGAGTGGACAGGTCTGGTCGACGGCGTCGCATTCCTCGCGCTCCCCTTCCTGCGAGCACGACGCCAGCTTTTCGCCGGGACGGGCGACATTGCATACCCGCTGCCAGGACATCGACACCCGAACGGACATCGTCGTGGCACCGGACGATGACGTCGAGTTGCGCCGACTGCGCGTCACCAACCGTTCTCCTGTGCGCAGGACGCTGAGCGTCACCAGCTACGCCGAGATCGTTCTCCAAGCGCAGGCCGCCGACGGCGCGCACCCGGCGTTCGAGAAGCTCTTCGTCGAAACCGAAGCGATGGGCCCGGCGCAGACGCTGGTCTGCTCGCGTCGCGCCCGCTCACCCGACGAGGCCACGCCCTCGATATTCCACCTGCTGGTTGCGCCCGACGCCTCCGGCTTCTCGCACGAGACGGACCGCATGCGCTTCATCGGCCGCGGCCGCAGCGCCGACGACCCACAGGCCCTGGACACCGACGCCGACTTGTCCGGCTGCGAGGGCGCCGTGCTCGACCCGGTCGTGGCCCTGCGCTGCAGCGTGACGCTCGATCCGGGACAGACAGCGGCGTTGGACTTCTTCACCGGCATCGGCGCCTCACGCCAGGCCTGCGCCGCGCTGGCGGCGCAATGCTGCGACCCGATGTTCGCGGGCGTCCTCGTCGCAAAGGCAGGTCGCCAAGCCCTCGATGTGCTGGCGCAGATCAACGCCACGAAGGCGGATACGCGCCTCTTCACGCACCTGGCTGGCGCGCTCCTGTTCGCTGGCGCCCTCTGGCGCGGAAAGGTCGACACGCTTGCGCGCAACCAACTGGGGCCGTCCGGCTTGTGGGCCCTGTCCCTTTCCGGCGACTTGCCCATCGTCCTGGTTCAGGTCGACCGGATCGCGCAGCTGGGCGTGGTGCGGCAGGTCATGCGCGCACAGGCCTGGTGGCGGAGGCAGGGGCTGGCCGCGGACCTCGTGATCCTCGTCGATGGCCTTGCCGAAGAACCTGCCGGTCTGCAGGCGCAGATCGCGGCCGCACTCCTGGAGTCGGGCGACGCGGGCCTGGCCGACAAGCCCGGGGGCCTCTTCGTGCGCGCTGCAGGCGCGATGTCCGAGGCGACCCGTGTGCTGCTGCAGTCTTACGCCCGCATCGTGATCGACGCCAGCGCCGGGCCGCTGGAGGCGCAGGTCGAACAACGCTGCGCCGCAGCCGCTGTTCGCCCCGAAGCGCTGCCACCGGCCGCGCCCGAGCGAGTGCGGGCCGCAACCTCTCCCGGGCCCGAATCCGTCCCGGATCAGCACAGCGGGCTGCTGTTCTCCAACGGCCTCGGTGGATTCACGCCGGACGGCCGAGAGTACGTGATCACCGTGTCCGCGGGCCGCATGACGCCGATGCCGTGGATCAACGTGCTCGCGAATCCGCAGTTCGGAACGCTCGTCTCGGAGAGCGGCAGCGCCAGCACCTGGAGCGAGAACGCGCAGACCTTCCGCTTGACCCCCTGGTCCAACGACCCGGTGGCCGATCTCAACACCGAGGCGTTCTATCTCCGTGACGAAGAGAGCCGGCACTTCTGGTCGCCCACCTTGCTGCCGAGCGCTGGCACGGGGTCGTACGTGACGCGGCACGGCTTCGGCTACAGCGTCTTCGAGCACGAAGAAGACGGCATCGCTTCTGAACTCTGCATGTTTGTGGCCATCGACGCGCCGATCAAGTTCGTGGTCATGACCCTGCGCAATCGATCGGGCCGTGCGCGCAGGCTGTCTGCCACGGGCTACCTGGAATGGGTGCTCGGCGACGAGCGGGCGAAGACGGCAATGCACGTGGGCACGGCGCGCGACGCAGGGAGCGACGCGCTGTTTGCCCATAACCCCACGAACACCGACTTTGCAGGACGTACGGCTTTCTTCGATGTCGATGCGCTCGCCGATGACTCGGTCAGCACCTGCGGCGATCGCCAGGAATTCCTCGGGCCCGAGGGCGTCCTGCGCCGGCCCGGCGCGATGGGCGCGGCCCTGCTTTCCGGCACCGTCGGATTTGCACTGGACCCCTGCGCGGCCCTGCGTGTGGACTTCGAACTCGAGGACGGTCAGACGCGCGAGATCGTCTTTCGCCTCGGTGTTGGAGCAAGCCCCGGACAAGCGCGTGCGCTCGTGCAGCGTTGGCGCGGATCCCTTGCCGCGCGAGAGGCGTTGGCTGCCGTGCGGCAGCACTGGACGCGCACGCTGCGCGCGGTGCAGGTGCGCACGCCGGACGCGTCGTTCGACCTGCTGGCCAATGGCTGGCTGGCGTACCAGACGCTTGCCTGTCGGCTCTGGGCTCGCACCGCCTTCTACCAGTCGAGCGGCGCCTTCGGCTTTCGCGATCAGCTGCAGGACGTGATGGCCCTGGTCCACGCCGTGCCGGCCCTCGTGCGCGAGCACCTGCTGCGCTGCGCTTCACGGCAGTTTCCCGAAGGCGACGTGCAGCACTGGTGGCATCCCCCGTCGGGACGCGGGGTGCGCACACGTTGCTCCGACGACACGCTCTGGCTGCCGTTGGCCACCTGCCGCTACGTTGAAGTGACCGGCGACGTGGGCGTGCTCGACGAGCAGGCGGCATTTCTCCGCGGCAGCGCACTGAAGGAGGGCCAGGAATCCTGTTACGAACAGCCGGCGCTCACCGACTACGCGGCGAGCCTGTACGAGCACTGCGTGCGAGCCATCGAGCGCGGCCTGCGCCTGGGCGTGCACGGACTGCCGCTGATGGGTAGCGGCGACTGGAACGACGGCATGAACCTCGTGGGTGCCGGTGGCCGGGGCGAAAGCGTCTGGCTCGGCTTCTTCCTGATCAAGGTGTCGACACAGTTCGCCGGACTGGCGCGGCAGCGCGGCGACACGTCATTCGCCGCGCGTTGCGACAGCGCGTCGGCGCGGCTGCAGGCAGCCATCGAGCAAAGCGCCTGGGACGGCGCGTGGTATCGCCGCGGGTGGTTCGATGACGGCTCTGCGCTCGGCACCGCGGCAAATGCCGAATGCCGCATCGATTCGATTGCGCAGAGTTGGTCGGTGTTGTGCGGCAGCGCCGATGCCCAGCGCAAGCGCCAGGCCATGGACGCGGTCTGCGCCCAGCTCGTGCACCCCGATGCGGCCCTGGTGCAGTTGCTCGATCCGCCCTTCGATCACTCCGCCCCCAGCCCGGGCTACATCCAGGGTTACGTGCCCGGCGTGCGTGAGAACGGGGGCCAGTACACCCATGCCGCTGTTTGGGCTGCCATGGCCTTCGCGGAATTGGGCGACGCGCGGCGCGCGTGGGAGGTCTTCACGATGCTCGACCCCATCCGCCATGCGGACACCGCGCGGGCCATCGCGCTCTACAAGGTCGAGCCTTACGTGATGGCATCCGACGTGTATGCCTTGCCGCCGCACACCGGGCGCGGCGGCTGGACCTGGTACACGGGTTCGGCTGGATGGATGCTGCGCTTCATGCTCGAGTCGGTGCTCGGCCTGAGCATCGAAGCAGACCAATTGCGCATGAGCCCATGCTGGCCCGAAGGCTGGTCTTCGTTCGAATTGAACTATCGCTGGCGCGACACGCTCTATCGGATCCAGGTTCACCGGCTTTGCGCCGCCGTTCCGGGGTCGGGTTGGTCGCTCGATGGCAGCGCTTGTCCAGACCCCGCCGTCACCCTGGTCGACGATCGACGCGAACACGTGGTGATCGTGCGGCAACACCGAAGAGGAGCATGAAGATGCAGATCGGCATGATCGGCCTCGGCCGCATGGGCGCCAGCATGGTCACCCGTCTGTTGCGCGGCGGCCATGAATGCGTGGTCCACGACGAAGCGCCCGAAGGCATTGCGCGCCTCGTCGCGCTCGGTGCCACCGGCGCCGCGTCGTTGCAGCAGTTCGTCGACTCGTTGAGGGCGCCCCGAGCGGTCTGGCTGATGGTTCCGGCAGCGGCGGTCGACGACCTGCTGGCGCAACTGACACCGCTGCTGCGGAGCGGCGACATCGTCGTCGACGGCGGCAACTCCCACTACCACGACGACCTGCGGCGCGCCGCCGCATTGGCGGCCTCGGGCATCGCCCACGTGGACGTCGGGACCAGCGGCGGCGTCGCCGGGCTCGAGCGGGGCTACTGCCTGATGATCGGCGGCGAGAACGAACCGGTGCAGCAGCTTGCAGCCCTGTTCGCCACGCTGGCGCCCGGCGTCGACACGGCGGCCCCGACACCCGGACGCCGTGCCGGCAGCAGCAGCGCCGATCGAGGCTGGCTGCATTGCGGCCCGCACGGCGCAGGCCACTTCGTCAAGATGGTGCACAACGGCATCGAGTACGGCGTGATGGCGGCCTATGCCGAAGGGCTGAACATCCTGCATCGCGCCGATGCCGGGCGCCTGGAGCACGCCGTCGATGCCGAAACGACGCCGCTGCGCCGACCCGAGCACTACCAGTACACCTTGGACCTGCCCGAGATCGCCGAGCTCTGGCGCCGCGGCAGCGTCATCGGCTCCTGGCTGCTCGACCTCACGGCCACGGCACTGGCGGCCGACCCCGCTCTGGCCGGCTACGAAGGCCGCGTGTCGGACTCGGGCGAAGGGCGCTGGACGGTGCAGGCCGCCATCGACGAAGCCGTGCCGGCCCCCGTGCTGAGCGCGGCGCTCTATGCGCGCTTCGACTCGCGCGGCGGCGCCGACTTTGCCGACCGGGTGCAATCGGCGATGCGCCATGAGTTCGGCGGCCACGTCGAGAAGGCAGCCGACGGCTCGCCGCGGAGAACCTGAGATGGACCTTCACGCCACGGGCCGGCAACTGCCGCCCGCCGATGCCCTGGTCGTATTCGGCGCGACGGGCGACCTGGTGCGCAAGAAGATCTTTCCCGCGCTCTACGCGATGTGCCGCGGCGGTGCCCTGAAGGTGCCGGTGATCGGCGTGGCGTCGTCGCCGTGGAGCGACGAGCAATTGCGCGCCCGTGCGCGGGACAGCCTGGAGCGCGCGGGCATCGACACCGAGCCGCGCGCCCTGGACCGCCTGCTTTCCTCGCTCCAATACGTCAGCGGCAACTACGGCGATGCGGCCACCTTCGATGCCCTGCGACGCGCGCTGCAGGGCGCGCAGCGCCCGGCCTTCTACCTCGCCATTCCCCCGGCGCTGTTCCCGAATGTCATCCGCGGCCTCGATGCCGCCGGCCTGGCCAAGGGCGGGCGGGTCGTCGTCGAGAAGCCGTTCGGCCGCGACCTGGCTTCGGCGCGCGAGCTCAACCGGATTGCGCTCGCTGCGTTTGCCGAGAACTCGATCTTCCGCATCGATCACTTCCTGGGCAAGGAAGCGATCATGAACATCCTTTATTTCCGCTTCGCCAATTCCTTTCTCGAGCCGATCTGGAATCGCATGCACGTTGCGAGCGTGCAGATCACCCTGGCCGAGCAATTCGGTGTCGAAGGCCGTGGCGCGTTCTACGAGAGCGCGGGGTGCCTGCGCGACGTGATGCAGAACCACCTGTTCCAGATCGTCGCGCTGCTCGCGATGGAGCCGCCCGCGAGCCGCGACTTCGAGGCCGTGCACCGCCACAAGGCCGATGTCTTCGCCGCGATGCGGCCGCTGGGCGCCGACGACATCCTGCGCGGGCAATACCTGGGCTACCGAGACGAGCCCCAGGTGGCGAACCACTCGGATGTCGAGACCTATTGCGCCCTGCGCGTGCACGTCGACTCCTGGCGCTGGGCCGGCGTGCCTTGGGCCCTGCGCGCGGGCAAGTGCCTGGCCGCCACGGCCTGCGAAGTGGTGGTACGCCTCGAGGCTCCGCCGCAGAACCTGTTCGCCGATTCGTTGGTGCGGGATGACGCGAATTATCTGCGCCTGCGCCTGTCGCCGCACTCGACGATCGCGCTCGCTGCCCGCGTGAAGCGGGCCGGCAGGGAGTTCGTCGGCGAGCAGCGCGAGTTCTCGCTGCTCGAAGAGGAGCCGGGCGAGCAGTTCCCCTACGAGCGCCTGTTGACGGATGCGATGAACGGCGACGGCACGCTGTTCGCCCGCGAAGACGCCATCGAAGCGGCGTGGGCGGTGGTGGAGCCCGTGCTCGTCGAGCACCCTGCCGTCCACTTCTATGCCGCCGGCTCCTGGGGCCCGCCCGCCGCGAACCATTTCATCGCCACGGATGGCGGCTGGCGCAATCCGAAGCCCGCCTGAAACGAGGAGTCCCGACATGAACGCCACACAGGCCCTTCACCAACTCGGCCAGAGCCTCTGGCTCGACAACATCTCGCGCATGCTGCTGCGCAGCGGCACGCTGGCGCGCTACATCCGCGAGCTCTCGGTCACGGGCCTGACTTCGAACCCGACGATCTTCGAGCAGGGCATCGGCAGCGGCGACAGCTACGACGCCAGCATCCGCGTGCTCGCCGATGCCGGGCTGTCGGGTGAAGACCTGTTCTTCGAACTCGCCCTCGAAGACCTGTCACAGGCCGCCGACCTGCTTCGACCGGTCTTCGACGCCAGCCACGGCGCGGACGGCTGGGTGTCGCTCGAGGTGTCGCCGCTGCTCGCCGACAACGCGGCGCACACCATCCAGGCGGCGAACCGGCTTCACGCGAAGGCCGCCCGGGCGAACCTGTTCATCAAGATACCCGGCACGCCCGCAGGCATCGAGGCCATCGAGGAAGTCGTCTTCGACGGCGTACCGGTCAACGTCACCTTGCTGTTCTCGCGCGAACAGACGCTGGCCGCCGCCGAGGCCTACATGCGCGGCATCGAGCGCCGCCTGGCGGCGGGTCTGGACCCCCAGGTGGCGTCGGTGTTGTCGCTCTTCGTCAGCCGCTGGGACGTGGCGGTGAAGCGCGAAGTCGCCGCACCCTTGCACAACCGGCTGGGCATCGCCATCGCCATGCGCACCTACGAGGCGCACCGCGAACTGCTGGGCTCCACGCGCTGGCAGCGCCTGGCCGCTGCCGGCGCGCGCATGCAACGCCTGCTGTGGGCCAGCACCGGCACCAAGGATCCCGAGGCCCCTGACACTCTCTACGTGCAGGCCCTGGCGGCGCCCGGCACGATCACCACGCTGCCCGAGAAGACGCTGCTCGCCTTTGCCGATCACGGCAAGGTCGACCTGCCGATGCCTGCCGACGGCGGCAACGCGGAGGCCGTGATCCGGGAGTTCAGGCGCGAAGGCGTCGACGATGACGCGTTGGCCGCGCGCCTGCAGCGCGAAGGCGTAGACGCATTCGCAACCTCGTGGCACACCTTGCTGGCGCGCGTGCGCGAGAAGTGCGCGTTGCCGGCAGCGCGGGCATGAAGCAGGCCTCGGATCAGGCCCTCGACCTGTTGTGCATCGACACGCTGCGCACGCTCGCCATCGACCAGGTGCAGAAGGCGGGCTCCGGCCATCCGGGCACGCCCATGGGGGCGGCGCCCACGGCCTATTGCCTCTGGCAGCGCTTCCTGCGCTTCGACCCCGAGGACGCCGCCTGGCCCGACCGTGACCGCTTCGTGCTGTCGGTCGGACACGCGTCGGCGCTGCTCTACGGCCTGCTCCACCTGTGCGGCGTCAAGGCCGCGGCGAGCCCGGACGGAAGGCGGGGCGACCTTGCGGTCTCGATGGCCGACCTGCAGAGCTTTCGCCAGGCCGGCAGCCGTTGCACGGGGCATCCTGAACAGGGGTGGACGCCGGGCGTCGAGACCACGACCGGCCCGCTGGGCCAGGGCGTGGCCACCAGCGTGGGCATGGCCATCGCCCAGGGCTGGCTGGCCGCCACCTACAACCGTCCCGGCTTCACGCTGTTCGATCACCGGGTGTTCGCGCTCGCGGGCGACGGCGACATGATGGAGGGCCTGAGTGCGGAAGCGGCTTCGCTGGCCGGGCGTCTGTTGCTCGGCCGGCTGTGCTGGATCTACGACTGCAACCACATCAGCATCGAAGGCCCGACGTCCCTCGCCTTCACCGAGGACGTCGGCGCGCGCTTCGAGGCCTGCGGCTGGCAGGTTCTGCAGGTGGCCGACGCCAACGACATCGAGTCGACGACGCGTTGCCTGCAAACCTTCGAAGGCACGCGCGAGCGTCCCACCCTCATCGTCGTGCAAAGCCACATCGGCTACGGCGCGCCGCACAAGCAGGACAGCGCGGCGGCCCACGGCGAGCCGCTGGGTGTCGAAGAAGCGCGCGCGGCCAAGCGGTTCTACGGCTTCGACCCCGATGCGGATTTCGAAGTGCCTGCCGGCGTGCGCGAGCACTTCGGCGCGGGCTTCGGCCTGCGCGGCAGCGGCGCGCACGAGGCCTGGCGCACCCGCTTTGCCGCCTACCGCGTGCAATACCCCGATCTGGCCGCTCAGATCGACCGCATGCAGCATGGTGAACTGCCGCGGGCATGGGACGCCGGCGTGCCGAGCTTCGGCACCGACTTCAAGGGGCTGTCAACGCGCGACGCCAGCGGCCAGGTGCTGAACGCGATCGCCGCCCGCGTGCCCTGGCTGCTGGGCGGCGCGGCCGACCTGGCGCCTTCCACGAAGACGCGTCTGGACTTCGACGGGGCCGGCGTCTTCGCGCCCCCGGCCGCCGCAGGCATCGCGTCCGCGGTGCTTCCGATGGGCCCGGCCGGCCGCAACTTCCACTTCGGCATTCGCGAGCACGCGATGTGCGCCGTGGCCAGCGGCATGGCGCTCTCCGGCCTGCGTCCTTTCGTCGCCAGCTTCTTCGTCTTCACCGACTACTGCCGCGCCGCGATCCGCCTGGCCGCCATGATGGGGCTGCCGGTCATCTACGTCTGGACCCACGACTCGATCGCGATGGGCGAGGACGGCCCCACGCACCAGCCCGTCGAGCAGCTGGCGTCGTTCCGCGCCATGCCCGGCATGGTCGTGCTGCGGCCGGCCGACGCGAACGAGGTGGCCGAGGCCTGGCGTGTGGTGATGCGACTGAGCAGCAGCCCGGCGAGCCTGGTGCTGTCGCGCCAGAGCCTGCCGACGCTGGACCGCAAGCGCTATGCCGGGGCCGAGGGCCTTGCCCGCGGCGCCTATGTGCTGGCCGATTGCGCCGACGGCCTGCCGGACGTCCTGCTCTTGGGCAGCGGCAGCGAGGTGGCCTTGTGCGTCGCCGCCTACGAACAGCTGGCGCAGGAAGGCATCAAGGCGCGCGTGATCAGCATGCCGTCCTGGGACCTGTTCGAGCGCCAGGACGAGGCCTATCGCGAGCGCGTGCTGCCGCAGGCCGTGGCGGCGCGGGTTTCGGTCGAGGCCGCCGCGGCACTGGGCTGGGACCGCTATGTCGGCCGGCAGGGCGCCATCATCGCGATGCGCAGCTTTGGCCTCTCGGCGCCGGGCAAGGTGGCGCAGGAGCACTTCGGCTTCGATGTGGACCATGTGCTCGCCGCGGCCCGCCAGCAGCTGGCGCACCATGGTCGGGGGCGCTCGCGATGAACCCCGGCATCAGCGCGCTCGCGGGACAGCACGCACCGGCATCGGCGCTCATCGACGTGGACAAGCTCGTCGCGGCGTATTTCTCGGAGCGTCCGGACCCCACGGTGCCGGCGCAGCGCGTCGCTTTCGGGACCTCGGGCCACCGCGGCTCGGCCTTCGACGTCTCGTTCAACGAATGGCATGTGCTCGCCATCACGCAGGCGATCTGCGACCACCGCCGGGGCCAGCGCATCGGCGGGCCGCTCTTCATGGGCATCGACACCCATGCGCTGTCCGTGCCGGCCTGCGCGAGCGCGCTCGAGGTGCTGGCGGCCAACGGCGTGGACGTGGTGCTGGCGGCGCGCAACGAGTACACGCCGACGCCGGCCGTCTCGCACGCGATCGTGAAGCACAACCGCGGCGGAGCCGGCTCCCGTGCCGACGGCATCGTGGTGACGCCATCGCACAACCCGCCGCGCGATGGCGGCTTCAAGTACAACCCGCCGCACGGAGGCCCGGCCGGCCAGGAGGCGACCGACGCGATCCAGGCGGCGGCAAACGCCTATCTGGAAGGCGCGCTGCAAGGCGTGCGGCGCATGCCCCACGCCGCGGCGTTGCGGGCCGCGACCACGCATCACCACGACTTCCTCGGCAACTACGTGGACGACCTGGATCGCGTCATCGACATGGACGCGATCCGGGGCGCCAAGGTCCGCATGGGCGTCGATCCGCTGGGTGGCGCGGGCGTGCACTACTGGGCCGCGATTGCCGAGCGCTGGAAGATCGACCTGACCGTGATCAGCGAACAGGTCGACCCGCGCTTTGCCTTCATGACGCTCGACTGGGACGGCCGGATCCGCATGGATCCATCGTCGCGCTACGCGATGCAGCGCCTGATCGCCATCGGGGATCGGTACGACATCGCCTTCGCCTGCGATACCGACCACGACCGCCACGGCATCGTCACGCCGGCTGCCGGGTTGCTGCCGCCGAACCACTACCTCGCGGTGGCCATCGATTACCTGTTCCGACATCGCCCGCAGTGGGGCGCGGGCGCCGCGGTGGGCAAGACCGTGGTCAGCACGCAGTTGATCGACCGTGTGGCGGCACGGCTCGGCCGCAGGCTCCACGAAGTGCCGGTGGGCTTCAAATGGTTCTCGCAGGGGCTGCTCGACGGCAGCCTGGGCTTCGCCGGCGAAGAGAGCGCGGGCGCCGCCTTCCTGCGCCGCGACGGCACGGCCTGGAGCACCGACAAGGACGGCCTGATCGCCGCACTCCTGGCCGCAGAGATCACCGCCCGCTGCGGTCGCGACCCCGGTGCCCTGTACCTCGAACTCGCCGGGCAGCTCGGCAGTCCGCTCGAAGACCGCGTCGAAGCGCCGGCGACGGCGCAGCAGAAGAAGCGGCTGGCAGCGCTGTCGCCCGAGGCCATCGCCTCGACTGAACTCGCGGGAGAGCCGATCACCGGCGTGCTGAACCACGCGCCGGGCAATGGGGCGCCCATCGGCGGCATCAAGGTCGTGGCCCGGAGCGGCTGGTATGCCGCGCGACCGTCCGGCACCGAAGCCATCTACAAGATCTACGCCGAGAGTTTCAACGACGCAGCGCATCTGCGGCGCATGCTGGTGCAAGCGCAGACCGCCGTCGATGCGGCGCTGGCGCCGCCATCGTGAGGCCCAGCGCGACCCTGCCGGCGGCGGTCCCGGCCGAGCCCCTTTCGCCGGCCGATGAAGCCACGCTGGACGGCCTGCAGCGCGCCGCCTTCGACTACTTCGTCGAACACGGCAGCCGCAGCAACGGCCTCGTCGCCGACACCTCGCGGCCGGGTTCGCACGCCAGCATCGCGGTCGTGGGCTTCGCGCTGTCGGCCTATGCGGTGGGCGTCGAGCGCGGCTGGATGACGCGCGCCGAAGCCCTGCTCCGCTGCCTGGCGGCATTGCGCTTCTTTCGGGACAGCAATCAACCTAAGTCCGGCAGTTGAAGCCGCGAAGTTGCCGATTTCTTCAGCGCTGGCGCGGACTTGAAGCTGTTTGGCACACTCACCCGATGGGTGAAGCCGATAAACCGAAGAAGACCGTGCTGGCGCAGGCC
>JAGWTS010000074.1 GCA_028868875.1 Burkholderiales bacterium
GGGGGAATGAGCCCTGCGCGAGACGCGCAGGGCCTTCGGGCCGTCCAAGTCGGCGCAGGCCGACTTGGAGCCGCGGCCCTCAGCCCTCGGCAGAGCCTGCGGGCTCATGGCAAACCCCGCTCGGGCGCGCCGGCGACGAGCGCGGCGAGCGCCACCGTGAACAAGTCCTGCTCGGCCGCGGCCATGCGTTCGGCGTCGAGCTTGCGCCGGCTTTTCGCGTCGACGCTGGCCACGCACAGCGAGGCCGTCTGCGCCCCCAGGCGCCGTCCCGCGGTGAGCAGGGCCGAGGTCTCCATGTCGGCGGCGAGCAGGCCGAGTTCGTCGAAGTCGGCGAGCAGCGCCTGCGAGGGGCGAGGCCGGGTCTCGTCGAGCGCGAACATCTCGGTGTAGAAGCCGTCGTAGCTGCCGAAGAGCCCGGCATGCCAGGGACGCGAGCCGAGCACGCGCAAGGCCCGGCGCATCTCGACGCCGAGCTCGAAGTCGGCGCTGGCCGGGTAGCCCGCCCGCGCGTAGCTGGCCGAGGTGCCTTCGCCGCGGTAGGCGGCGTCGGCGAGGACGAAGTCGCCGAGCTCGACCGGCGCCGTAGCCATCGCGGTGCCGATGCGGATGAAGCGGCGCACGCCGAGGTCGAACAGCTCGTGCATCACGATCGCCGCGATCGGCGCACCCATGCCGAAGGCCGAGACCGTGACCGGGCAGCCGCGGAAACGCCCGCTCACGGTCGCGAGCCCGCGCTGCTCGGGCGGGCGCCGGACTTCGTCCAGGCGCCGCGCAATGCGTTCCACGCGCTGGGGGTCGCCCACCAGCAGCGCGCGCGGCGCCACCTCGGCGGCGGTACAGCCCAGGTACCAGGCGCGGCGGTCGGCGGGAATCGAAGGAGGATCAACGGGCTTCATCGGCATGTCAGGATTTCGGGGGGAAGACGCCGCGCGACGCGGCCGGGCGCTCGCGCGACTCGAGCAGGCGGTAGGCCGCGGCGATGCCGGCGCCCAGCGCGGCCGCCACGTCGTCGGGGCGGCGCACGAGCGCGGCGACGAGGCCGCCGACGAAGCTGTCGCCGGCGCCGGTGGGGTCGCGGCAATCGAGGATCTGGGTCGAGACGGCGTGGCCGTGGCCGCGCCAGCTCGCCACCGCACCGCGCGCGCCCAGGGTCTGGACCACGAGGCAGTCGTCGCGCCGCGGCACCTCGCCGAGCACGCCTTCGACGAAGGCGGCTTCCTGGGCCGAGTGGCTGATCACGCGCGCGCGTTCGGCGAGCGCGCGCATCAGCGCCGGCTGGAGCGAGGCGGCGTCGTTCTTCACGACCCAGACGAGGTGCGCATCGGGTCGCATCGAGCGCAGGACGTCGGCCCCGGCCTGGGCCGGACCGATCGTGACGCAGACCCAGTCGGCGCGCGCCACGACCGCGCGCTGCGCCTCGCTCAGGCGGGCGTCGGTCGAGCAGCCCGGATCGTGCAGGCAGTAGCAGTCGCCGTCGGGGGTGTAGGCCAGGACGGTCTTCGGCGTCGCGCCGCCGGCGATGCGCTCGATGCCTTCGACGGCGAGCCCGGCGCCGTGCATCGCCGCGAGGTAGTCGGCGCCGGCGGCATCGTCGCCGATCCAGCTCACCGGAATCGCGCGCAAGCCATCGCCGCTGCCCAGGGCGAGCGCAACGTACGAAGGGCTGCCGCCCAGGCGCGGCCAGGCGCCGCAGCGCGCGATCGTGGTGGCGTCCGGCGTCGGGCTGCCGTGCAAGGCGAGGACGTGATCCAGGCTCGCGAACCCGGTGATGGCGACTTCGGTCATGAGAGCAGGGCGACGGCTTCGTCGAGTGGGACCACCCGGCCCATGTAGCGCTCGATGTCCTCGAGCGCCGCGGCGGCCAGATGGGGGCGGTTGGAGTTGGTGGCCTCGCGCGCGATGACGGGCTCGAAGCCGTGGGCGAATGCGTCCTGCGCGCTGGCGCGGATGCAGACGTTGGTCTTGACGCCGGCGATCACCAGGCGCTGCACCCGCTGCTCGTGCAGGAAGAGCGCGAGGTCGGTGGCGAAGAAGGCGCTGAAGCGGCGCTTGGCGATCAGCACCTCGCGCGGACCGGCGGGCTCGAAGCCGGCGACGAAGGCGGCGTCGTCGCCTTCGTGGTGGCGCGGCAGTTTGCGCCATTCGTAGTCGTCGAAGCCGGCGCGGTGGCGCTCGGCCGCGTGCACGACGAGGCAACCCGAGCGCCGCGCGGCTTCGAGCAGGCGGCGCATCGGCGCGAGCACCGCCCCGACCTCGGGGTAGTGGTTGGCGCGGCCGGGCTCGAAGAACGAGACGATCACGTCGACCAGCAGCAACGCGGTGGCCGGCACCGCATTCTCGGAGGGGTGGTTCAACGGGACACTCCCTGGCGCCGCCGCGCCAGCGCCGCGCCCACGCCCAGCGCCGCGACGACGGCGACATAGGGCAGGGTCTGGAGCAGCTCGGACGGCAGTTGAGCGCCTTGCAGGCGGATCTGCAAGGCGTCGAAGAAGGCGAACAGCAGGCAGGCCATCGCCGTCGGAAGCGGGCGCGAACGCCCGAAGTAGAAGGCCGCGAGCGCGATGAAGCCGCGCCCCGCGATCAGCTGTTCGTTGAAGAGCCCGATCAGCCCGAGCGAGAGCTGGGCGCCGGCCAGGCCCGCGAAGGCCCCGGCGACGACGCTCGAGGCATCGCGCAGGTTCAGCGGGCGCAGCCCTTGCGCGCGCGCGGCCAGCTCGGCGCTGCCGCTGGCGCGCAGGCGCAGGCCGACGCGGGTCGAGCGCAGCACCCAGGCCGTGACCGGCACCGCGATCCACGCGAACCAGGTGAGCGGGTCGTGGCCGGAGAGCAGCGCATCCAGCAGCGGCAGCCCCTTCAACCCGGGGATGTCGATCGTCGGCAGGCGCACCACGCCCGGCAGTTCGAGCGTGCCGGTGGTCTGCCATTGCTGCTTGAGCAGGTAGCGCACGAGCGCGGCCACGGCGATGTTCAGGCCCAGGCCGACGATGATCTCGTTCGCCCCCAGGCGCGTGATGACGAGCGACATCGGCGTCGCGATCAGCGCCCCGCACAGGGCGCCGGCGGCGGCGCCGGCGAGCCAGCTGCCGCTGGCCGAGCTCACCACCAGCGCACACAGGGCGCCGGCCGTCATCATCGCCTCGAGGCCGATGTTGACGATGCCGCCGACCCGGTTCACGAGGCCGCCGAGCGCGGCCAGCAGCAGGGGCGTGGCGAGCACGATGGCGGCGTGCAGCGTGTCGGCGATCATGCGCGGCGCCTGCGTTGCCAGCGCATCAGGTCTGCGACGGCGAAGATCATGATCGCGCCCTGGATGATGCCGGTGATCTCGAGCGGCACGTCGTGGAAGAACTGGATCGTCGTGCCGGCGCTGGCGAGCGCGCCGAACAGCAGTGCCGCGAGCAGGATGCCCAGGGCGCTGCCGCGCGCGAGCAAGGCCACCGCGATGCCGGTGAAGCCGTAGCCGGGCGAGAAGCCGACGCTGTACTTGTAGACCACGCCCAGGGCGTGGGCGGCGCCGCCGAGCCCGCCGACGGCCCCGCTGGCGACGAAGCACAGGCCCACGAGGCGCGGCACGTTCACGCCCTGCGCCCGCGAATAGCGCGGGTTCAGCCCGTGCAGGCGGGTTTCGAGGCCGAGCACGGCCCAGCGGTCCCACAAGGCGTAGAGCGCGAGCAGGGCGAGCGCGATCAGCAATCCCGCGTTGAGCGACGAAGGCGGCAGCAGGCGCGGCAGGCGCGCGGCTTCGGCGATCGTGCGCGTGGCGGAGTTGGCCGAGCCCGGCGCCAGCAGCGGGCCGTTGACGAGCCAGGCGGCAATGCCGAGCGCGACGAAGTTCAGCATCAGTGTCGTCACCACCTCGTCGACGCCCAGGCGCGCCTGGAGCCAGGCCGGCAGCGCCATCCAGGCCGCGCCGACGAGCAGCCCGAAGGCCAGGGCCGGCAGCACCGCGCCCGCGCCCCAGCCCGCCAGCGCCGAGGCGCCGGCGACCCAGGCTGCGGCCAGCCCGCCGAGGTGGAACGAGCCCTCGACCCCGACGTTGAAGATGCCGGCGCGAAACGCCAGCGCCGTCGCCAGGCCGGTGAAGAGCAGCGGCGTGGCCGCCGTCAGCGTCGCCGCCAGCCGGGCCTCGCTGCCCAGCGCCTGCACCGCCATTTCGCCGTAGATCTTCAAAGGCGCATGGCCGGTGGCGACGAGCACGACGGCGCCCACGCCCAGCGCCAGGATGCAGGGCAGCAGCGCCGCCGCCGCGGCCCGGCCCCAGCTGCGCAGGCGCGGCGCGAGGCTCATGCCGCGGCCCCCAGCATCATGCGGCCGATGCGCTCGACCTGGGCTTCCCCACGCTCGACGATGCCGACGAGGCGCCCGCCGTGGAGCACGGCGATGCGGTCGGACAGCGCGAGCAGTTCGTCGAGCTCCTCGGACACCAGCAGCACGGCGCCGCCGGCGTCGGCCTGCTCGCGCAGCCGGGCGTGGACATGGGCGATGCCGAGCAGGTCGATGCCGCGCGTGGGCTGCACCGCGAGCAGCACGCGCGGGGCGCAGTCGAGCTCGCGCGCCATCGCCACGCGCTGCTGGTTGCCGCCGGAGAGGCCGCGCACCGGCTGCGCGTCGCTCTGGCGCCGGACCTCGAAGCGGTCGAGCAGCGCGCCCACGTGCTCGTTCAGGACGCGCCGGCGCAGCAGCCCGGCGCGCACATAACGGCGCCGGCGCTCGGTGGCGACGGTGGCGTTGTCGCGGATCGGCGCGTCCAGGCAGAGTCCTTCGGCGGCGCGATCCGGGCTGACGTAGCCGAGGCCGCGCAGCCGGCGCGCGCCGACGCCCAGGCCTTCGAGGTCGGCGCCTTCGAGCCTCACGCGGCCCTGCTCGGCCGGCTGCAGGCCGACGAGGGCGCCGACGAGTTCGTCCTGGCCGCTGCCCGCGACCCCGGCGATGCCCAGGATCTCGCCCGCGCGCAGCTCGAAGCTGGCCTCGGCCAGGCGCAGGTGGCCGCGGCCGTCGCGCGCGGCCAGGCCTTCGACCGCGAGCAGCGTCTTCGCCGCCGCGCCGCCGCGCGCCGCGGGTGCGGGCGGCACCGGAACCGGGCCGACCATCAGGTCCGCCAGGCGCGCTTCGTCGGCGTCTTCGCGGCGCAGCGTGACCACGGCGCGGCCGGCGCGCAGCACCGTGATGTCGTCGGCCACCGCCATCACCTCGTGCAGCTTGTGGCTGATGAAGAGCAGCGTGCGGCCTTCGTCGCGCAGCCGCCGCATCAGTTCGAGAAGCTGGCGCACCTGGGCCGGCGCGAGCACCGCGGTGGGCTCGTCGAGGATGAGCACGTCGGCCTCGCGGTGCAGCAGGCGCAGGATCTCGAGCGCCTGGCGCTGGTGCACCGGGGCGTCCTGCGCCGCCAGCCCCCAGTCGAGCTCGACCCCGGCGCGCCCGGCCAGTTCCTGCGCCCGCGCCAGCGCGGCGCGCCGGTCGAGCCGGCCGAAGGCGCGCACCGGCTCGCGTGCGAGCACGAGGTTCTCGAGCAGCGTGAGCTCGGGCGCGAGCATGAATTCCTGGTGCACCATGCCGATGCCCTGGGCAAAGGCGTCGGCCGGGCTGCGCAGCCGCACCGCCGCGCCGCGGCTGATGACATGGCCTTCGTCGGGCCGGTCCAGGCCTTGCAGCATGCGCATCAGCGTGCTCTTGCCGGCGCCGTTGGCGCCGACCAGCGCATGCACGCTGCCGGCACGCGCCGCAAAACTGACGCGGTCGTTGGCGACGACCGCTCCGAAGCGGCGCTTGATCTCGTGCGCACCGATGCGCACCGCTTGCGGCGCCTTCATGGCAGCGGCCGCAGGACGGCCGGCGGCGCGGCCGGCACCAGCGCTCGAGCGGTCAAGAGCATCAAGGCTTGTAGAAGTCCGGGTAGCCCTGGTCGACCACGTTCCAGACCTTGATGCGTCCGGCCTCGATGTCGGCCTGCAGTTTCGCCAGCTTGTCCAGCCGCGCCTTGCCGATCAGGTCGGCCGTGTACTTCATCGGCGAGAGCTTCACCCCGCCACCTTCGAGCCCGATGTTGACCACCTTGCCGCCCAGCGCCTGGCCCGAGGCATAGGCGCGCACCAGGCGCTCGACCGCGACGTCGCCGCTCTTGATCACGCTCGTCAGCACATGGCCCTTGGCCAGGCCGTCCTGGTCGGAATCGACGCCGATCGCATAGCGGCCGTTCTCGGCCGCGGCCTTGATCGCGCCCAGGCCGGTCCCGCCCGCGACCTGGTAGACGATGACGACGCCGCGCTCGAACATCGCCTTGGCCGTCTGCAGGCCCTTGGCCGGGTCGCCGAAGGTATTGGCATAGGCCACCTCGACCTTGATCCTGGGGTCGATCTGGTGCGCGCCCTGGATGTAGCCGACCAGGAACTTGTCGATGCCCACGCTCTTGGCGCCGCCGATGAAGCCCAGCCGCGGCTCGGCGACGCTGCCCTTGACCTTGGGGTCGCTCGCCATCATCGCCGCCAGCGCCCCTGCCAGGAACGAGCCGTCCTGCTCCTGGAACACCACCGAGGCCACGTTGGCGCCGGGGCGCACCTGGTTGAAGATCGCGTACTGTGTGCCGGGGTAATCCCGCGCGACCTCGGCCAGGGCCTCGCCGTGGCTGTATTCGAGGTCGATCACGAGGCCGAAGCCGGCGTCGGAGGCGCTGCGCAGCATGTCGTTGGCCTGGGCCACGACGTCCTTCGATTCGATCGCCCGGCCCTTGAGCCCGGTTTCCGCCAGCGCCTTCTTGAAGCCGGCGTTGGCGAGGTCGTTGTACGACTGGTCGCCCAATCCGCCCTGGGCGATGATGAGCGCGACCGGGCGCTTGTCGGCGGCGTCAACCGCCGGCGCGCTCGCCAGCCCAAGGGCCGAGACGAGCGCCAGGGCCCAGTATTTCCGGACTGATTTCTTCACGATGGATCTCTCCTGGTGGGTCGCGGAACGGAACCGCGGTTTCGCGTTGGCGGTGGACCACGCGCGATTCGTAGGCAAAGCGGCGGGCGTCGTACAAGGCTTCGGTGAAATCGAGGACGCGGCCGTCGGCGGCGCGCGAGACGCGCTCGACGACGGCGAGCACGGCGTCGCGGTCGAGCGCCAGCAGCTTGGCTTCGGCGGCGCTGGCGCGGCGCGCCGTGACGCGCTCGAGCCCGTGGTCGACCGCCAGGCCGGCGGCCTCGAGCCGCTCGTACAGCGAAAGTTCGGCCGCGGCCGCGAGTTCGGCGTCGAGCCCGATCGCCGCGGCCACCGAGGCCGGCAGCGTGGCCGCGTGCCAGGCCCCGGGCGCGCCGTCGACCAGGCGCAGGCGCTGCACCGCGACCAGGCTCTCGCTGCGGTCGAAAGGCAGGCCGTGGCGCCAGGGCACGGGGCCGAAGCCGAGCAGCCGGCTCGCGCTCTCGTGGCCGCTGGCGCGCACCGCGCGCGTGAAGCTCTGCATCGCCCCGGCGCTGCGCTTGAGCGCGGGCGGTGCGACGAAGGTGCCCGCGCCCTGGCGCCGCACGACGAGGCCATCGCGCGCGAGTTCCTCGAGCGCACGCGCGACCGTGAATCGGCTCACCGCCAGCTCCTGGGCGAGCTCGTTTTCGCTGGGCAGGCGCTCGCCGACCTCGAGCCCGGCCGCGAGGGCACGCAGGCGGTGCGCAATCTGAAGATACAGCGGTCGCGCCGGATCGTCGGTCCAGGAAGGGTTCACCCAGCGCATGCTAGGCCACGTGAGTGGCCTTGTCCAGTCAACCGGGTGAGCGGCTCAGTCCTCGCCCTGCCATTGCCGCGCCAGCGCGGCGCGCTCGGCGCTGCAGTCCCCGACCGCGGACGCGACCCAGTCCGGCGCATGAAAGCTGCCGAGGTAGCGCTCGCCCGAGTCGCACAGGAGCGACAGGATCGACCCCGTTTCGCCTGCCGCGCGCATCTCCTGCGCCAGCGCGAGCATCGCGACGAGGTTGGTTCCGGTCGAGGGACCGACCTTGCGCCCGAGCTGCTCCGAGAGCCAGTTCATCGCCGCCACCGAGGCGGCGTCGCGCACCTCCATCATGCGGTCGACGACGCTGCGCACGAAGCTGGGCTCGACGCGCGGGCGGCCGATGCCTTCGATGATCGAGCCGCGGCCGCGCAGCGCGGCGTCGCCGCTGCGGTGGTATTCGGCGAAGACCGAGCCCTCGGGGTCGGCCACGCAGAGCCGGCTGTCCAGGCGCCGGTAGCGCAGGTAGCGGCCGATCGTCGCGCTCGTGCCGCCGGTGCCGGCGCCGACGACGATCCAGCGCGGCACCGGATGGCGCTCGAGCCGCATCTGCTCGATCATGCTTTCGGCGATGTTGTTGTTGCCGCGCCAGTCGGTGGCGCGCTCGGCATGGGTGAACTGGTCCATGTAGATCCCGCCCTGCTCTTCGGCGAGCAGGCGCGCGGCCTCGTAGACCTCGGCGGCGGAATCGACGAGCTGGCAGCGCCCGCCGTAGAACTCGATCTGCGCCTTCTTCTCGGCCGAGGTGCTGCGCGCCATCACGGCCGTGAAGGGCAGGCCGAGCAGGCGCGCAAAATAGGCTTCGCTCACTGCCGTCGAGCCGCTCGAGGCCTCGACCACCGTCATGCCTTCGGCGAGCCGGCCGTTGGCCAGGGCGTAGAGGAACAGCGAGCGCGCCAGGCGGTGCTTGAGGCTGCCGGTGGGGTGCGTGGATTCGTCCTTCAGGTACAGGTCGATGCCGCGCGTCGCGAGCCCGGGGGCGGGCAAGGCGATCAAATGGGTGTCGGCGCTGCGCTGGTAGTCGGCCTCGATGAGGGCGATGGCGCGATGAAGCCAGGCGGTCTGGGGCATGGGGCTTGTCTCCTCGTCGATTGCGTCTCAAGCCAGCCCGGCGAGCGCCGCCGGCGTCGCCGCGCTGTCCTCGATGTACTGGCGCACGATGTCCTCGAAGCTCGTCTCCGGCAGCAGGCCGATGCCCGCCGCGCGCCCCGCGCTCGCGCCGCGCGGCCAGCCGGCGACGATGGCCGCAATGCGCTCGTCGCGCTCGGGCCGCACGCGCGCGCGCACCCGGGGCCCGGCGACGGCTTCGAGCGCATCGAGCATCTGCTGCACCGTGACGTTGAGCGCGGGCAGGTTCAACGCCAGGCGTCCGCCGAAGGCTTCGCGGCTGGCTTCATAGACGGCGACCAGCCCTTCGACCGTGCGCCGCGGCGACGAGACCGGATGCGCCACCGTGGGGTCGACCGGCAGCACCGCCTCCAGCCCGGCGAGCGGCTCGCGGATGATGCCGCTGAAGAACGAGCTCGCGGCGCCGTTCGGGCGCCCGGGGCGCACCGTCACCGTCATCAGCCGCGCCGCGCGGCCATCGACGAAGCCCTTGCGCGTGTAGTCGGCGACGAGCTGCTCGCAGACCAGCTTCTGCGTTCCATACGAAGTTTGCGGCGCCGGCAAGGTGTCGTCGGCCACCGGATTCGGCAACGGCAGCGCCGGGTCCGGGCCGAAGACCGCGACCGAGCTCGAGAACACGAGCCGCGCCGCCGGCGCGCCGGACGTGCGGCGCGCGCGCAGGGCGTCGAGCAAGGCGCGCGTGCTGTCGAGGTTGCTGCGCAGGCCGAGATCGAAGTCGGCCTCGCATTCGCCCGAGACCGCCGAGGCGAGGTGGAACACGCCGTCGAAGTCTTCGTGGCGCAAGGACTCGCAGGCCGCGAGCAAGGGGCCGACCCGGCATTCGACGCGGCGGTCGTCGCGCAAATCGTCCGCGGCCGGTGCGAGGTCGGCGAGGACGAGGCGCTCGAGGGTCCGGCCACCCAGTTGGCCGCGCTCGAGCAGGGATCGCGCGAGGCGCGAGCCGACGAATCCGGCGCCGCCGGTGATCAGGATCTTCATCGTGGTCCTTCGCTTTTCGGGAAGTGGGGTTCCTGCAACGAGGTTAGCAGAGCCGCCAGTCCTCAGCGGCCCCGCACGCGCCTGGCCGGCGCTGCCGCGTCGGCGGCGGCCGGCAGCGGCAGGCGCGAAGCCGCCTTCAGCTCCTTCAGGACGATGCGCGAGCGCACGTGGGTGATGCCCGGCAGCTTGAACAAGGTGTCGTGCTGGAACTGCTCGTAGGCCTTGATGTCGGCGGCCATCACCGTCATCAGGTAGTCGGCCTCGCCCGTGGTGCTCACGCATTGCACGATCTGCGGGCAGGCCGTGACCGCACGCTCGAACTTGCGCACGCTGTCTTCGCTGTGCGCCGCGAGGTTGGCCTCGACGATGACGCGCAGCCCCAGGCCAACCGCCTCGGGCTCGACCACCGCGGTGTAGCCGCGGATCACGCCCGCGGCTTCCATCTCCTTGACGCGCTTCCAGCAGGGGCTGCTCGACAGGCCCACGGCCTGCGCCAGCTGCTGCACGGTCTGGCGCGAATCGCGCATGAGCGCGTCGAGAATGCCGAGGCTGAACTTGTCGAGAACGATTTGCTGCACCGGATTGGATTTGGAGAATGCCATGCTCCAAATATACGGTGCGGAGCGGGTTTTAAACAGGAAATTCCGGCCCCAAAGTTCTATGCTTGCCGCTTCCACCGCGTCGCGAGAAGCGCCATGGCCGAACCCAGCAACACGATCGTCCGCCCCGGCTACCAGCTCGCCGACAGCCTCTGGGCCGAGGGCGGCACCGTCTTCCTCACCGGCACCCAGGCCTTGCTGCGCGTGCTCCTGATGCAGCGCGCACGCGACGCCGCCGCCGGCCTCTCGACCCAGGGCTTCCTGAGCGGCTATCGCGGCTCGCCGCTGGGCGCCGTCGACCTCGCGGTCTGGAAGGCCGGCAAGCGCTTTGCCGATGCCGGCATCCGCTTCCTGCCGGCGATCAACGAAGAGCTGGCCGCGACCGCGGTGCTCGGCACCCAGCGCGTCGAGTCCGACCCCGAGCGCGTGGTCGAAGGCGTCTTCGCGCTCTGGTACGGCAAGGGCCCCGGGGTGGACCGCGCCGGCGACGCCCTCAAGCACGGCAACGCCTACGGATCGTCGCCGCACGGCGGCGTGCTCGTCGTGGCCGGCGACGACCACGGCTGCGTCTCGTCGTCGATGCCGCACCAAAGCGACCAGGCCCTGCAGCATTTCGGCATGCCGGTGCTCGCGCCGGCGGACCTCTCCGACCTCATCGAATTCGGCCTCTACGGCTATGCGCTCTCGCGCTACAGCGGCGCCTGGGCCGGGCTCACCGCCTTGTCCGAGGTCGTGGAAAGCGGCTCGACGGTCGACCTCGACGCCATCAACCGCCGTGCCGCGGCCTGGCTCGGCGCCGACGAGGTGCGCGCGCGCACGGGTCATCAACCACCCGCCGACGGCCTGCACTACCGCTGGCCCGACCTGCCTTCGCTGCGCATCGAGACCCGGATGGCCGACAAGCTGGACGCGGTCGCCGCCTTTGCCGCCGTCAACAGCATCGACCGCCTCGTGATCGCCGCGCCGCGGGCGCGCGTCGGCATCGTCACCGCGGGCAAGGCCCATGGCGACTTCATGGAGGCGCTGCGCCGGCTGCAGCTCGAGCCCGCCCTGCTCGAGGCCGCCGGCGTGCGCGTCTACAAGCTCGGCCTGACCTGGCCGCTCGAAGCCACGCGCATGGCGGCCTTTGCCGAAGGCCTGGCCGAGATCCTCGTCATCGAAGAAAAGGGCGCGGTCGTCGAGACCCAGTTGCGCAGCCAGTTCTACAACGCCCCGCGCCGGCCGACGATCGTCGGCAAGAGCGATGCGCAAGGGCGGCCCCTGGTTTCGGCCCTGGGCGAGCTGCGGCCTTCGCGGCTGATCGAGATCGTCGCCGCCTGGCTCGCGCGCCACGACCCGCTGCTGGACCGCCACGAGCACGTGCGCGACTTCACCCCGCCGGAGCTGCTGAGCAATGCCGGCGACAGCGTCAAGCGCCTGCCCTACTTCTGCGCCGGCTGCCCGCACAACACCTCGACCAAGGTGCCCGAAGGCTCCAGCGCGCGCGCCGGCATCGGCTGCCACTTCATGGCCAACTGGATGGACCGCAGCACCCAGGGCCTGATCCAGATGGGCGGCGAAGGCGTCGACTGGGTCTCGCATTCGATGTTCACGAAGGCGCCGCATGTCTTCCAGAACCTGGGCGACGGCACCTACTACCACTCGGGCTATCTCGCAATCCGCCAGGCGGTAGCGGCGCGGGCGACGCTGACCTACAAGATCCTGTTCAACGACGCGGTGGCGATGACGGGCGGCCAACCGGTGGACGGCGCCATCAGCGTCGACGCGATCGCGCGCCAGGTCGAGAGCGAAGGCGTGAAGAAGGTCGTGGTGCTGAGCGACGACATCGCCAAGTACGACGGCCAGCGCGCGCGCTTTCCTGCCGACACCGAATTCCATGCGCGCGACGAGCTCGACGCGGTGCAGCGCCGCCTGCGCGAAACCGCCGGCGTGACCGTGCTGATCTACGAACAGACCTGCGCCGCCGAGAAGCGGCGCCGGCGCAAGAAGGGCGAACTCGCCGAGCCGCCGCGGCGCCTGTTCATCAACGAGCGCGTCTGCGAAGGCTGCGGCGACTGCGGGGTGCAAAGCAACTGCGTCGCGGTGCTGCCGCATGAAACCGCGTTCGGGCGCAAGCGCCGCATCGACCAGAGCAGCTGCAACAAGGATTACTCCTGCGCCAAGGGTTTCTGCCCGAGCTTCGTCAGCGTCTCCGGCGGCAAGCCGCGCCGCCATTCGGGCATCCTGGGCAGCGCCCACGCGGCTTTCGAGCAGCGCGTCGCCGCCCTGCCCTCACCGCCCGAACACGAATGGACGGGGCCTTACGACCTGCTCGTCACCGGCGTCGGCGGCACCGGGGTCGTCACCGTGGGGGCGCTGATCGCGATGGCGGCGCATCTGGAAGGCAAGCGCGCAAGCGTGCTCGACTTCATGGGCTTCGCGCAGAAAGGCGGCGCGGTGCTGTCTTTCGTGCGCCTGGCCGACACCCCGGAGCGGCTGAACCAGGTGCGCATCGACGCCCAGCAGGCGGATGCGCTGCTCGCCTGCGACCTCGTCGTCGGCGCTTCGGCCGAGGCCTTGCAGACGGTGCGCCATGGCCGCACCCGGGTGCTGGCCAACGAACACGGCATTCCGGTCGCCGAATCGGTGCACAACCCAGACGCCGACCTGAAGCGCGAAGCCTTGCTCGACAAGCTGCGCTTCGCCGCCGGCGCGCAGCGAGTCGAGACCTTCGACGCCCAGGCCCTGGCGCAGGACTTCCTCGGCGACACGCTGACCTCGAACATCGTCGCCCTGGGCTATGCCTGGCAGCGTGGCCTGGTTCCGGTGAGCCTGCCCGCGCTGCAGCGCGCCGTCGAGTTGAACGGGGTCGCGGTCGCGGCCAACCTGCTGTCGCTGGCGCTGGGGCGGCTCGCCGCGGCCGACCCGCAAGGCTGCGCCAGCCTGCGCGAAGCAGGCGTTGACGAAGCCGCGGGCCCGGAAAGCCTCGAGGCCCTGGTGGCGCGCGGCATCGAGCATCTCGGCGCCTACCAGAACGCGGACTGGGCCGAGCGCTACCGCCGCTTCGTCGAGAAGGTGCGCACGCGGGAATCGGCGCTGGCCGCCGACCCGGCCCTGCCGCTGACGCGCGCGGTCGCATCGAGCCTGCTGAAGCTGATGTCGTACAAGGACGAATACGAAGTCGCCCGGCTCTACACAGACGGCGGCTTCAGGCGCCAGCTCGAAGACCAGTTCGAGGGCGACCTGAAGCTCGAATTCCACATGGCGCCGCCGCTGGTTTCGCGCGCGCGCGACGGCCAGGCGCCGCGCAAGATCCGGCTCGGACCCTGGTTGATGCCGGCGCTGAAGCTGCTGGCGCATGGCAAGCGGCTGCGCGGAACGGCTTGGGACGTGTTCGGGCGGACCGACGAACGCCGGCTCGAGCGGCGGCTGATCGGCGAATACGAGGCGCGGGTCGAGGAACTGCTCGGCAGCGTCGATGCGAAGCGGCTCGCATTGGCGGTGCAGATCGCGTTGCTGCCGCTTTCGATGCGGGGCTATGGGCATGTGAAACTCGCCCAGGTCGCATTGGCACGGGTGCGGGAGGGCGAACTGTTGCATCGCTTCGATCCGGCGAAATATCCGCGGCCTGCGTCTGCTGCGAAGGCGGGGCAGTTGAAGGGGATTGCGGTGGTGTCCTCACACTGACACACTGAAAGTCCGCGTGTTCGTGGCCTTTGCTGTAGTGCCACCCGGCCGGGTCCCGGCCGGGTGGCCGTCAACCAGTCCCCTGCGCTACCCGCCAGAATCGGACATGCTCAGCACAGCGAGGAACACGCCATGACCCAAGCCCCCACCCTGCAAAGCCTGATCGCCGGCCGCTGGATCGGCAGCGAAGCCGCCGCCGCCCTCAGGAGCGCCGTCAACGGCCGCCCGGTCTTCCACACCCACGCCGAGTCCATCGACTTCGCCGAAGCCCTGGATTACGGGCGCAAGGTCGGCCTCGCCTCGCTGATGGCGCTCGACTTCCAGCAGCGCGCCGCGATTCTCAAGGCGCTGGCGGCACACCTGATCGAGCACAAGGAACACCTCTACACCGTCTCGGCCCACACCGGGGCGACGCGCAGCGACGGCTGGATCGACATCGAAGGCGGCAGCGGCACCTTGTTTGCCTACGCCGGGGTCGGCGCCGCTGAGCTGCCTTCTGGCAACGTCGTGCACGAAGGCCCGGTCATCCCGCTGGGCAAGAAAGGCGGCTTCGCCGGCACCCACATCCTGGTGCCGCGCGGCGGCGTCGCGGTCCACATCAACGCCTTCAACTTCCCGGTCTGGGGCATGCTGGAGAAGTTCGCCCCGGCCTTCCTCGCCGGCATGCCCTGCATCTTCAAGCCCGCCAGCGCGACGAGCTACCTGACCGAAGCCGCGGTGCGGCTGATGCACGAATCGGGGCTGCTGCCCGAGGGCTGCCTGCAACTCGTCATCGGCGGCACGGGCGACCTGCTCGACCGGCTCGAAGGCAGCGACCTCGTCACCTTCACCGGATCGGCCGACACCGCGGCGCGGCTGCGCGCGAACAAGAACCTGATCGCGCGCTCGGTGCCCTTCAACGCCGAGGCTGATTCGCTCAACGCCGCGATCCTGGCCCCCGACGTGAGCCCCGACGACGAGGAGTTCGATCTCTTCGTCAAGGAGGTGGCGCGCGAGATGACGGTCAAGGCGGGCCAGAAATGCACCGCAATCCGGCGCGCCATCGTCCCCCGCCGCCACCTCGGCGCGGTCGCCGAGCGCCTCGCGGCGCGGCTGGCCAAGACCGTCGTCGGCGACCCAACGGTCGAAGGCGTGCGCATGGGCGCGCTCGCCAGCCGCGAGCAACTCGCCGACGTCGCCGAGCGCGTGGCGCAACTCGCTGCCGGCAACGAGATCGTCTTCGGTGGCGCCAAGGATTTCGCCCCGGTCGGCGACGACGTGGCCGGCGGCGCCTTCTTCGGGCCGACGCTGCTGCTGTGCCGCCAGGCGGCGGCCGACGCCGCGGCGCACGACATCGAGGCTTTCGGCCCGGTGAGCACGCTGCTGCCCTACGACGAGATCGACGAAGCCGTGGCCCTGGCCGCGCGCGGCAAGGGCAGCCTCGTCAGCACCCTCGTGACGCGCGACCCCGCCGTCGCCGCGCGCGTCGTGCCGGCGCTCGCGGCCTGGCATGGCCGGGTCCACATCCTGGAGCGCGTTGCCGCGGTCGAATCCACCGGCCATGGCTCGCCGCTGCCGCTGCTCAAGCACGGCGGCCCGGGGCGCGCCGGCGGCGGCGAAGAGCTGGGCGGGCGCCGTGCCGTCGAGCATTACCTGCAGCGCGCCGCGGTCCAGGGCTCGCCGACCCTGCTCGCCGCGGTCAGCGGCGAATACGTTCGCGGCGCCGCGCTGCGCGAAGAGGCACTGCACCCCTTCCGCAAGTGGTTCGACGAGCTCGCCGTCGGCGACTCGCTGCTGACGCACCGCCGCACCGTCACCGAGGCCGACATCGTCGCCTTCGGCGGTATCTCGGGCGATTTCTTCTACATGCATTTCGACGAGATCGCGGCGCGCGAATCGGCCTTCGGCAAGCGCATCGCCCACGGCTATTTCGTGCTCTCGGCTGCGGCCGGGCTCTTCGTCTCGCCGGCCAAGGGCCCGGTGCTGGCGAATTACGGGCTGGACACGCTGCGCTTCGTCAAGCCGGTGGGCATCGGCGACACGATCCAGGCGCGCCTGACCTGCAAGCGCAAGATCGACCGCCCGGCGCGCAAAGGCCAGCCGCCGCAAGGCGTCGTCGCCTGGGACGTGCAGGTGACGAACCAGGACGGCGAGCTCGTTGCGAGCTACGACATCCTGACGCTGGTTCTGAAGCGGCCGGCGTAGGGCAACGCCGCGGGCGCCTCGAACGCGGCCGGGTCGACGGCCGCGCCGTTGCGGATTCCGATGGTGCCTGGCTCTTCGGGCCCGCGCCCGCGGCGGCCTCGAATTCACGACAGCGGCGGGCGGACCTCGGCAAGCTCGGCCTGGCTCAAGATGGGGCGCATGCTGCCGGCGCGGACGAGCCTTCCGTCAATGGCAGCCTCCAGGTGGCCGACGAGGAATTGGACGACGCGCTGTAGAATGAATTGAGAGCCATGCCATTGAAGATGTAAATCCAGTGCAGCGGAATCGGAACGGCGAGCCGGCAGGCCGCTGGCTTACAAGGGGCCCCACTCGATGATTAATTATTACCGGTTGGGGGCCCACAAAAGGCTCTGCGAAATTGTCTTCGCCGGAAGCCACGATGCCGGGATCACCAGCGGCGACTCCAACGTCCAGACCCAGAGTCTCGATATCTTCAAGCAGGCCCAGGCGGGCGTGCGCCTGTTCGACCTGAGAATCGCCGCCACCAAGAACTCGAGCCTGTCGGCTGCGCCGGTGACGCTGAAGGCCTTTCATGCCGACCCGAAATTGACCTACAACAAGCAGAAGACGGGCAAGCCGATCTTCGACTTGGGCGGCAAGAAGGCCGACGTCACGACCACCAAGCTTCCCGTCGACGGCGGATTCGGCATGGGCCTCGTGGAGATGCTCAGGCAGGCCCGTGATTTCGTCAAATACAACACCACCGAGTTCCTGATTCTCAAATTCGACAAGTGCACCAATTGGACCGTGATCGCGGAGATCTGTGTGACCGAGCTCGGAGCCGCCCTGTATTCCGGCACGGGCAGCCTGAACGAGAAGACGCTTTTCGACCTGAAGCGAAAGGTCGTGGTCCTGTTCACCCAGAAGGGCATCGATGAGGTCAGGGGCCGGGGCTACCTGTCGAGCACGGGGATTTGGGGGTGCAAGAACCTGACCAAGGGCGGTGGCTACAGCAGCACCTATGACGGGTTGCAATACATCGGCAAGGGCGGAACGAACCCCTTGGACGGA
>JAGWTS010000463.1 GCA_028868875.1 Burkholderiales bacterium
TGCATTGCGTTGCCTCCGCCGTCGGCAGCCGACATCTGCATCGGACATTGCCCAGTCAAGGCACCGGCTGCCAGCCCTGTTATTGGAAGCGCAGCGCACAGCAGAAGTGTGAGGACAAGCCGCCAAACCTTCATCGAGGAAAGTATATGCGAATGACCATGCCCGGCGAATCTCGGTCTCCGCTTGATCACCGGACAATTCAACCGTCGGACGCATGAGTCCGAGCGCGGTCGGGACCGATCTCGAGTGTCGATGGGCGACACCGCGCGAACGATCTCATGCTGCAGGGATCGAAGCGCTGTGTGAGGCTGTGACGTCCGCGTTCGCCCCGCTGCTTCGTCGGCGGCGACACTTTGTTCGTGGGCGGGGCCGGGCTGAAATTCTTGTCGGGTGGCGGCTCGCCGCCCTGTGCATGGGTGAAACATCTTCCCCAAGGAGACCGTCATGATGTGGAACTTCGGTGGCGTCGGCGCCTGGTGCATGGGCCTTGGCCTCGTGGCGATGATCCTGTTCTGGGCCCTGATCGTCCTGGCCGTCGCGGCCTTGGTGCGCTGGCTCTCACGAGGCGCCCTGTCCGGCCGCGACGCGACGCGTGGCCGCACGCCGCTGCAGATCGTGCAGGAGCGATACGCACGAGGCGAATTGGACCGTGAGGAATACGAGCAGAAGGTAAAGGACCTGGCCCCATGACTGACCTTGCCCCCGAAAAACGTATCCGCTGCCGAGGGGTTCGATGCAAGCAAGGAGAACGGAAATGAGAAGGCCAAGACGACGTCGCCACTACGCCTGCCGCCTGCCCGCCTCGTACCAGCCCTTGCTCCGGTTGACCACGCGCACCACCAGCAGCATCACCGGCACTTCGATCAGCACGCCGACCACCGTGGCCAGCGCCGCGCCGGAGTTGAAGCCGAACAGGCTGATCGCCGCGGCCACGGCGAGCTCGAAGAAGTTGCTCGCGCCGATCAGCGCCGACGGGCAGGCCACGTTGTGCGACTCGCCGAGCCGGCGGTTGAGCCCGTAGGCCAGGGCCGAGTTGAAGAAGACCTGGATCAGGATCGGCAGCGCGAGCATCGCGATGACCAGCGGCTGCTTCAGGATGGCCTCGCCCTGGAACGCGAACAGCAGCACCAGCGTGGCCAGCAGCGCGGCGACGGACCAGGGCCCGATCGTCGCGAGCGCCGAGTCGAGGGCGGCGGGGCCCCTGGACAGCAAGGCCTTGCGCCAGGCCTGCGCAATCAGCACCGGGATGACGATGTAGAGCCCCACCGAGGTCAGCAGCGTGTCCCAGGGCACCGTGATCGAGGACAGGCCGAGCAGCAGCGCGACGATCGGCGCGAAGGCGAACACCATGATCGTGTCGTTGAGCGCCACCTGGCTCAGCGTGAAGAGCGGGTGGCCATGGGTCAGCCGGCTCCAGACGAAGACCATCGCGGTGCAGGGCGCGGCAGCGAGCAGGATCAGCCCGGCGACGTAGCTGTCGATCTGGCCCGCCGGCAGGTAGGGCGCGAAGACATGGCGGATGAAGATCCAGCCCAGCAGCGCCATCGAAAACGGCTTCACGGCCCAGTTGACGAACAGCGTGACGCCGATGCCGCGCCAATGCTGCTTCACCTGGTGCAAGGCGCCGAAATCGACCTTCAGCAGCATCGGAATGATCATCACCCAGATCAACAGCCCGACAGGGATGTTGACCTGGGCGACTTCCATCCGGCCGATGGCCTGGAACGGGCCGGGCAGCCACCGGCCGAGGCCGATACCGACGACGATGCACAGGAAGACCCAGAGCGTCAGCCAGCGCTCGAAGCGGCTCATCGGAGCCGGGGCTTCGGCGCGCGCGGGCAGAGCGGTGGTGTTCATGTTCTCGTCCGAAGGCTTGCGTTCAGCTCTTGCCGATCTCGGCCAGCGCGGCCTCGAGGGCCTTGCGGTCCAGGGTCTCGAGCGGCAGCGCGAGCAACTGCAGCATGCGATAGCCGATCGCCTGGCGCGTGAGTTCGAAGGCGCGCCGCTTGTCCTCTTCGCTCCCTTCGGCATTCGACGGATCGGTGTAGCCCCAGTGCACCTTGGCCGGTGGGCCGCCGCTGCCGCCGAAGAACACCGGGCAGGGCTCGGCGGCAGCGCTGTCGCAGACGGTGATGACGACGGCCAGCGGCGGCGCGCCGTCGCGGCTGAACTCGTCCCAGCTCTTGCTGCGGCAGCCCCGCGTGTCGATGCCGGCGTTGTCCAGGGCTTCGATCGCGAAGGGGTTGATGCGCCCGCTCGGCGCGCTGCCGGCGCTGTGCGCCCGGACCTCCTTGCCGAGCTTGCCCGCCAGGTGGTTGAGCATGCCCTCGCCCAGCACGCTGCGTGCCGAGTTGTGGGTGCAGAGGATCAGGACGTGGGTCGTCATGACTCGCGCACGCCGATTCAGCAGCAGGAGTTCGACGACTTGACGCCAACGCCGACCGGCTTGCCGCGTGCGGTCGGCGCGCAGCAGGCGCGCGATTCAGCCGCTTCGGTGGCCGCAGGCGTGCAGCAGGCGGACGCGGCATCGGCCTTCCGGCCTTCGCTGAAGACGGGAATGTGGCCCAGCGTGTGGAAGTGCTCCCAGGCAATGCCCTGCGGGTCGGTGACCCAGTGCTTTTCGCTGCGCGCGTAGCAGCAGGTGGTCTCGCCTTCGTCGCGCAGCGCCATGTCCGCGGATTCGGCCCGCGCCTTCAGTGCCGCGAGTTCCTCGGCATCGTCGGTCTGGAAGCCGAGGTGGTCGATGCCGGCCTGGCTGCCGCGCGTCGAGATCGCGAAGTTGAGGCGCGGGTCGTCGAGCATCCACTTCGCGTAGTCGGCCTCGACACGGGCGGGCTCGGCCGCGAAGAGCCTGGAATAAAAACCGATGCTCTGGGCGAGATCATCGACATGGACGTGAACGTGGAATCGCTTCATGGGGCTCTCCGGATCAGCAAGGGGTGCGGCGCCTGGAACGGCCGCTCGGGGCACAGGGTCGGCCCATGCAGCAATGCGCCGTCAGGTAGGCCAGCAGGTCGTCCATCCGGCCCAGGGCCGGCCGGTAGTGCAGGTTGCGCCCCTCGCGCTCGGCGCTCACGAGGCCGGCATGGACCAGCTCCTTCAGGTGAAACGAGAGCGTCGAGGCGGGGATGTCGAGCATCGCGGACAGCGCGCCGGGCGTCATGCCCTCGGGTCCGGCGCCGACCAGGGCGCGGAAGACGCGAAGACGCGCTTCCTGGGCCAGGGCGGCGAGTGCGGCGACAGCGGTTTTTTCGTTCATGTTTCCAAGTTTATGGAAATATAGCACCCGCCGACGCGAACCCGCGCAGCGACGCCTGCGGCGCCGGCATCGAAGGCCGCGACCGCGCGCCGATGCCGCGCTGAATCCGCCGCGCATGGCGACGTTCCATCCCCCCGGGCCGAAGGGCTGACCCGGCCCTCCGGCCCTGAGGGCCTGAAGGCCAGGCGACGCGCTCGAGACCGCAGGCCGTAGCGTGCACGGGTCGGCTCGACCGCCCGGCTCAGGCCGGCGGCACATCCCCCTCGGGATAAAGCCGCTGCAGCACCGCACGCGCCGTCGCCTGGAGCGGCGGCGCGAGCGCGGCGGCCAGCGCGC
>JAGWTS010000075.1 GCA_028868875.1 Burkholderiales bacterium
GACGCGATCAAGAACCTGCCCGAGCGCGAGCAGTACGTGATGAGCATGTACTACGAGCACGACATGAACCTGAAGGAGATCGCGGCCGTGCTCAAGGTGACCGAAAGCCGGGTCTGCCAGCTTCACAGCCAGTCGATCGCGCGCCTGCGCGCCCGGCTGCGCGAGTGGTGACCCGCGCAAGGCCGCTTCAGGGCTTGGCCGCGGGCCCCTTCACCGCGATCACGAAGCCCTCGGGCCGGATCTTCTCGGCATAGGCCTGCTGGACCTCGGCCGCCGTCAGCGCCAGATAGCGGCGCGCGGCCACGGCGTAGGCATCGAGCGGCCGGCCCTGGCTCGCGAGCATCAGCAGCCGCCCGCCGATCGCGCCGAAGCTCGATTCGCCGAGCTGGATCTGGCGCAGCAGAATGCTCTTGGCGCGGTTCAGGTCGGTCTCGGAGATCGGCTCGGACTGCATGCGCTTCAGGTTCTTCACGACCAGCGCCGCGGCGGCCTCGGTGTTCTTCGGGTCGCAGCCGTAGTTCACGCTGTAGCTGCCGCGCAGGCGGTCGAGGTCGAAACCGGTGTCGACGCTGTAGACGAGGCCGCTGCGGTCGCGCAAATCGCGGTACAGGCGCGAGGCGTAGAAGCCGCCGCCCAGCACCTCGTTGCCCAGGAACAGGGCGTAGCGAACCGGGTCTTCGCGCGTCACGTCCAGGGTCTGCACCATCTGCACCGAGGCCTGGACCGCGCTCGAATCGGGCACCTCCAGATGCGCCGGCGCATTCGGCGGCACCGCGGGGTAGTCGATCTCGGGCTTGGCGCCGCTGGCCTGCCAGGCGCCGAAGGTCTGTTCCACGACCTTGCGCGCCTGCTCGGGGTCGACCTTGCCGACGATCACGATCGTCGTCATGTCGGGGCGGAAGACCTGGGCGTAGTAGTCGCGCACCTTGGCCGCGGTGAGGGCGTCGATCTGCGCGGGCGTGGCATAGCGCTGCGCCGGGTCCTTGGGCGGCAGCAAGGCCCGGGCAATGCCGTTCTGGAACTGGAAGTCGGGCGACTGCAGCTGGCCCGCGACCAGCCCCGATTGCTGGCGCTGGACGATGCGGAAGGCCGCGTCCGGCAGCGCGGGGTGCAGTTCGTTGTCGGCCAGCAGCGCCATGCCGCGCTCGAACGAGTCGGCCGGCACGGCGAGCGAGAAGCCGGCGCCGGCCTGGGCGCGCGCGCTGAGGGCGTCGAGGGCGCGCCGCATCTGCAGCCGGTCCAGGCTCTTCGAGCCGAAGGCGAACAGCCCGTCGAGCACGTCGGCCACGCCTTCCTCGCCCTTGGCGGCCTGCATGTCCTGGTTCGTGCGCACGCGGCCGAAGACCTCCACCGTGTCGCTGATCGATGCCGGCTGCACGACGAGGCGCAGGCCGTTGGCGAGCACGGTCGAGACCGGGGCCAGCGTCGTGGGCGGCAGCTTCAGGTCGGCGAAGGCCTTGGCCGCCCAGGCGGGCAGTTGCACGGGCTTTTCGGGGGCTGCGGCAAAGCTTTCGGCGCCGCCGAAGCCCTTGCCCGAAACCGCCTTGCCCGAACTCTCGGGCGTGAGGATGGCGGTGATGACGCGGTCGGGGTCGAGCACCTGCCTGGCGAGCGCGTTCACCGCCGCCGGGGTCACGGCCTCGAGCGCCTGCTTCATCGCCGCGGGCGAGTCCAGGCCCTGGAAGGCGAGGGCATGCGACCAGCTCGAGGCGAGGCCGCTGACCGAGTTCTTCTCGAATTCGAGCCCGGCCACGGCGTTGCGCTTGGCCGCTTCGACGAGCTCGGGGTCGACACCGTGGACCGCGGCGTCGGACACGATGGCGCGCATGCGGTCGAGCACCGGTGTGGGGTCGCTGCCGCGGGCGAAGATACCCACCGCCATGCCGATGCCGGCCTGCGGCATCGGGTTGTACGAGAAGCCGCCGTAGAGCGCGCTGCCGTCCATGCCCATGCCGAACAGCGGCGCGCGCTGCGAGCCGAGCGCGCGCGAGAGGACCAGGGCCGCGGCGTAGTCGGCGCTGCGCAGCCCCGGCATGCGGTAGCCCATGTAGACCGAGCCGTAGGGGCTGTCGGTGGCGAGCTCGACGGTCCGGGCCTGCACCGGCTCGAAGTCGAAGCGCGGGCGCGCCGGCAGCGGCTTGCGCGGAATCGCCGCGAACTGGGCCTTGACCTCGGCCAGCGCCTGCTGCGGGTCGACATCGCCGGCGACGACGAGGATGGCGTTGTTGGGCGCGTACCAGCGGCGGTGGAAGTCGCGCAGCAGCGCGCCCGTGGTCCTGTCGAACGAGGGCTTGGTGCCCAGCGGCGTGTGCTCGTAGGGCGAGCCCGCGAACAGCCGCGCCTGGAGCTCGCTGTAGAACTTGTAGTCGGGGCTGGAGAGGTCGCGCGAGACCTCCTGCTCGATCGCGCCGCGCTCCTTTGCCCATTCGGCGTCGGCCAGCGTGATGCCGCGCATGCGCGTGGCCTCGATGCGCAGCGCCAGCGGCAGGTCCTGCGCCGGGGTCTCGAAGAAGTACTGGGTGACGCTCTGGGTCGTCATGGCGTTGAAGCTGCCGCCCATGTTGGCCGCGATCGCCGCGAGCTGGTCCTTGCTCAGGCCCGGGCTGCCGCGGAACATCATGTGTTCGAGCGCATGGGCGGTGCCGGGGAATCCGGCCGGCGCCTCGTCCGAGCCGACGAGGTAGTTCACCTCGGTGGTGACCACCGGCGCCAGGGTGTTGCGCACGATGACGACACGCAAGCCGTTGTCGAGCGTGGCCCGCAGCACCTCAGGGGCGGCGGGCGCGGCGGCGCTGGCGAAGCCGGCGCAGCAAAGGGCAAGGGCTGCAAGCAGCCCCTTGGAACACAGGTTCACGATGGGAGGACTCCTGGGAGGGGCGCGGCGTTTGCCGCGCAACCGCTGCGACCCGCTCGGGCGCAGCGGAGTTCCGCGCTTCAGGCGGTTTGCGCTTCGGAAACCAGCACGCGTTCGAGCGCCGTGGCCAGCGTCGCCACGCTGCGGTCGACATGGGCGAGCTTGTCCAGGCCGAACAAGCCGATGCGGAAGGTCTTGAAGTCGGCCGGCTCGCCGCATTGCAGCGGCACGCCGGCGGCGGTCTGCAAGCCGGCGCCGGCGAAGGCCTTGCTGCTGTGCAGGCCGGCGTCGTCGGTGTAGCTCACGACCACGCCGGGGGCTTCGAAGCCGGGCGCGGCGACGCTGGGCAGGCCCTTGGCCGCGAGCAGGGCGCGCACCTTGCGGCCGAGCTCCCACTGCTCGGCGCGCGCGCGCTCGAAGCCGTGGGCGCGGGTCTCGAGCATCACGTCGCGCGTGGCGGTGAGGGCGTCGGTGGGCATGGTCGCGTGGTAGGCATGGCCGCCGCCTTCGTAGGTTTCCATGATCTGCAGCCACTTCTTCAGGTCGGCGGCGAAGCTCGTGCTCGTCGTCGCGTCGATCGCGGCGCGGGCGCGTTCGGAGAGCATCACGAAAGCGCAGCAGGGCGATCCGCTCCAGCCCTTTTGCGGTGCGCTCACGAGCACGTCGACGCCGGTGGCCTGCATGTCGACCCAGATCGCGCCCGAGGCGATGCAGTCGAGCACGAAGAGCCCGCCCCCCTCGTGCACGGCGTCGGCGACGGCGCGCAGGTAGTCGTCGGGCAGGATCATCCCGGCGGCGGTCTCGACATGGGGCGCGAAGACGACATCCGGGCGCTCGGCGCGGATCGTGGCGACGACTTCGGCGATCGGTGCCGGCGCGAATGCGGCCTGGCGCCCGGCGGCCACAGGGCGCGCCTTCAGCACCGTCTGCGATGCGGGAATCGCGCCCATTTCGAGGATCTGGGTCCAGCGGTAGCTGAACCAGCCGTTGCGGATGACCAGGGTCTTGCGCCCGCTGGCGAACTGGCGCGCCACCGCTTCCATGCCGAAGGTGCCGCTGCCCGGCACGACGATGGCCGAGCGCGCGTGGTAGACCTCTTTCAACAACCCCGAGATGTCGCGCATGACGCCCTGGAACTTCTGCGACATGTGGTTCAAGGCGCGGTCGGTGAAGACCACCGAGTATTCGAGCAGGCCGTCGGGGTCGACCTGGGGCAGCAGTCCGGGCATGGCTTTGTTTCCTTGTGCGTCGGATGAAATCCGAAGCGAAGAAGCTTAGCACCCGGACGGTGCGCCCGTCGTTCGGCGGGTCAGCCCGCGCGCCGCCGCAGCCAGGGGCTGACGCGGTAGCGCTCGCCGCGGTACTGGTGGTCGAGCGCCTCGATCACGCCGATCACGCCTTCGGCGCTCCAACCGGCCAGCCATTCGAAAGGCCCGGCCGGATAGTTGACGCCGAGCTTCATCGCCGCGTCGGCGCCTTCGGTGCTGCACACGCCTTGCAGGACGGCATCAGCGCCTTCGTTGACGAGCATCGCCACCGTGCGCGCGACGACGAGGCCGGGCGCGTCGGCCAGCAGCTGCGGCGCGAAGCCGAGCGCGGCGAGCCAGGCCTGGGCCTGTTCGCGCCAGGCCGTGCTCGCGCCCGGGGCGAAGCTGAAGGCGAGCGCGGTGCCGGGCGGCACGGGCAGGGCGAGCGGGCGGTCGAAGACCGCGACATCGACCTGGCCCAGGGCCTGCGCCACCTGCTGCGCCGTGCGGCCATCGGTCAGCACGAGGTGGGCGCCGTCGATCGTGAGGCCGGTCCAGGCGCCGGCCGGTTCGCGTGCCGGGCCCCAGCCTTGCGGCTCGAGCGCTTTCGTCGCCGCCAGTTCGAGCCAGTCGGCGATGGGGCCGCTGCCGTGGACGACGACTTCGCGCGCCGTCGCCGGCGCTTCGTGCAGCGCCACCGGCAGGGCCGGAACGCCGTCGGGGTAGGCATAGAAGCCGCGCCCGCTCTTGCGCCCGAAGAGGCCGCCGTCGACCATCTCGCGCTGGACGAGTGAAGGCTGGTAGCGCTTGTCGTAGAAGTTGGCTTCGAAGACCGAATTCGTGACTGCGAAATTGGTGTCGTGGCCGATCAGGTCCATCAGCTCGCAAGGCCCCATGCGGAAGCCCGCACCGCGCAGGCAGGCGTCGATGAGCTGCGGCGTTGCCGCCTGTTCGAGCAGCAGCGCCAGCGCCTCGGCGTAATAGGGGCGGGCGATGCGGTTGACGATGAAGCCCGGGGTCGAGCGCGCATGCACCGGCACCTTGCCCCAGGTCTTGGAGAGGTCGAAGATCGCAGCGGCGAGGGCCGGATCGGTCTGCAGCCCCGAGACCACCTCGACGAGCTTCATCAGGGGAACGGGGTTGAAGAAGTGCATGCCGACGAGGCGGCCCGGGTGCTTCAGCCCGTTGGCGATGGCCGTGACCGAGATCGACGAGGTGTTGGTCGCGAGGATGCAGCTCTCGCCGACGATGTCTTCCAGCCGCTTGAACAGGCCCTGCTTGGCTTCGCGCTGTTCGACGATGGCTTCGACGACGAGCGCTGCCGCGGCAGCGCCTTCGAGCGCATCGAGCGCGCTGATGCGCGCCAGCCCCGTCTCCGCCGTCGCGGCGTCCATGCGGCCCTTGGCGACCAGCGCCTGCAGGCTGCTGCCGAGCTTGGCGAGGGCGGCTGGCGCCGCGCCTTCGCGCGCATCGTGCAGCCAGACCGGATGGCCGGCCAGCGCCGCGACCTGCGCGATGCCCGCGCCCATGATGCCGGCGCCGACGACGAGGACCGGCGCGCCTTGCAGTTTCGGAGAGTTCATAGGGGTATCAGTCGTTGCTGGCTCGCGCCGCAACCCACGGCGCACGAATCGGACCCCTAAGCGACCGCCGCGGAACCGGCTTTGCCGGGCCGCTGGCGGTGCCCTCCTGGGGGGCAGCGCCGAAGGCGCTTCGGGGGAGAGTCACTGCTAATAGGTTTCGAGATGCAGCCGGCCTTCGGTCTTGAGGGCCGCGGCCAGATTCTCCCAGACGAGCCCGGCCTGCTCGGCGACATCGCGCAAGGCGAGCACGACCCCGTCTTCCATTGCCTTCAGCCCGCAGACGTAGAGGAAGGTGTTCGCATCGGCGAGCACCGCGCCGAGATCGGCGGCGCGCTCGCGCATCGCGTCCTGCACGTAGCGCCGGGGCTTGCCCTGCTCGCGCGAGAAGGCGAAGTTGATGTCGATGAAGTCCTTGGGCAGGTTTTGCAGCGGCCCGAAGTAGGGCAGCTCCTGCCGCGTGCGGGCGCCGAAGAACAGCATCAGCCGGCCGCCGTCGAACTTGCCGGATTGGCGCAGGCGGCGGCGCCATTCGGTCATCGCCCGCATCGGCGCCGAACCGGTGCCGGTGCAGATCATCACGATGTTCGAGCGCGGGTGGTTCGGCATCAGGAAGCTCGTGCCGAAAGGCCCGATCACCTGCACCTTGTCGCCCACCTGCAGGTCGCAGAGGTAGTTGCTGGCGACGCCGCGTACCGGCCGGCCCTGGTGGTCTTCGAGCACGCGCTTGATCGTCAGCGAGAGGTTGTTGTAGCCCGCTCGCTCGCCGTTGCGCGGGCTCGCGATCGAGTACTGGCGTGCATGGTGCGGCCGCCCGCTTTCATCCGTGCCCGGCGGCAGCACGCCGATCGACTGGCCTTCGAGCACCGGAAACGGCATCGTGCCGAAATCGAGCATCAGGTGGTGCGTGTCGTACTCGCGCCCGACCTCGGTGACGCGCACGTTGCCGACCACCGTGGCGACGACGAACTTCTCCGCCGCCTTCGGTCCGTAGAGGTTGGTGTAGGCGTGGGCCGCCGACCAGGGCGGCAGCGTGGCGCCGTAGGAGGCGGCGACGAAAGGCGTGTCGGCCGCCGCCACCGCGGCTTGCGCCGCCTGCGCCGCGGCTTCGGCCGGCGCCGCGGCGACGCCGGCCTCGGCGAGTTGCTGGTCGCTGAGCGGCGCCGGCAACTCGTCCCAGCTCAGTTGCTCGGCGAGCGTGTAGGCGCGCACCAGCGGCATGCGGCGCCAGTTGTCGATCGAGCCCGTCGGGCAGGGCGGAACGCAGGCCAGGCAATGCTGGCACTTGGCCGGGTCGACGACGTAGTTGCGCGAATCGTGCGTGATCGCGCCCACCGGGCAGGTGGCTTCGCAGGTGTTGCAGCGGATGCAGATCTCGGGGTCGATCAGGTGCTGCTCGATGACCTCGGCGTCGACGACGGCGTCCATGCGGACCTCAGTTGAAGCGGACGTATTCGAAATCGACCGGCTGGCGGTTGATGCCCATCACCGGCGGCGCAATCCAGTTCGCGAACTTGCCCGGCTCGACGACGCGGCCCATCAACCCTTGCACGAAGGCGCGGTCGCCGGCCGAAGGCAGCCATTGATCGACGTTCGCCTTCCATTCGGCTTCGGACACGACGCGGCCATCGGGCGCCACGTTCACGCCCGAGAGGCTTCCGATCTTGCGGTGGAAGGCCTTGTGCGGCGCCTTCAGGCGGAACGGGACGCCGGCCTTCTCGATCACCTTGTTCCAGCGCTCGACGCCAGCCATGCTGTCCTTGATGTAGTCGTCGCGCAGCACTTCGTTGAGCGCATTGAGCATCGGCACTTCGCGCTCGACGAGCTGGCCGCCTTGCACGCCCAGCACCCGGTAGGACTGGCCCTTGAGCACATGGTCGTCGACTCGCTTGCCTTCCTCGAAACGGCCCTTCAGGCCCGTGCTGTAGAAGGTGGCGGCATTGCTGCTCTCGTCGGCGCCGAAGAGGTCGATCGTGACGCTGAAGTGGAAGTTCAGGTAGCGCTGGATCGTCGGCAGGTCGATCACGCCGGCGGCGCGCAAGCGGGCCGGGTCGTCGGTCTTCAGCTCGTTCATCGCGGCGCAGGTGCGCTGGATGACGCGGCTCACGCCCGACTCGCCGACGAACATGTGGTGCGCTTCTTCGGTGAGCATGAACTTGGTCGTGCGCGCCAGCGGGTCGAAGCTGCTCTCGGCCAGGGCGCAGAGCTGGAACTTGCCGTCGCGGTCGGTGAAGTAGGTGAACATGAAGAAGCTCAGCCAGTCGGGCGTTTCTTCGTTGAAGGCTTGCAGGATGCGCGGGTTGTCCTGCTGGCCGCTGCGGCGCTCGAGCAGGGCTTCGCCTTCTTCGCGGCCGTCGCGGCCGAAGTACTTGTGCAGCAGGTAGACCATGGCCCAGAGGTGCCGGCCTTCCTCGACGTTCACCTGGAACAGGTTGCGCAGGTCGTATTGGCTGGGCGCGGTCAGGCCGAGGTGGCGCTGCTGCTCGACCGAAGCCGGCTCGGTGTCGCCTTGCGTGACGATGATGCGGCGCAGGTTGGCCCGGTATTCCCCGGGCACGTCTTGCCAGGCGGCTTCGCCCTTGTGGTCGCCGAAATGGATCTTGCGGTCTTTCTCGGCCGGGTTCAGGAAGATGCCCCAGCGGTAGTCCGGCATCTTCACGTGGCCGAACTGGGCCCAGCCCTGCGGGTCGACGCTGATGGCGGTGCGCAGGTAGACGTCGAAGCCGCTGCTGTCGTCCGGGCCCATGTCGGCCCACCAGCTCAGGTAGTTGGGCTGCCATTGCTCGAGCGCGCGCTTCAGGGTGCGGTCCTCGGCGAGGTTGACGTTGTTGGGGATCAGTTCGCTGTAGTCGATCGTGCTCATGTGCATTTGCTCCGTGATCAAACTCTGTTCCAGTCGAAGGCGGCTTTGTCGCCTTTTCCATAGACTTTCAAGGCGCCCTTTTCGCCGACCGCGTTGGGGCGCTGGAAGATCCAGTTCTGCCAGGCGGTGAGGCGGCCGAAAACGCGGGTGAACATGTTCTCGGGGCCGTTGAAGCGCAGGTTCGCTTCCATGCCGGTGAGGGCGTCGGGCGACATCGCGACGCGCTCCTCGATCGCGATGCGCACTTCGTCGTCCCAGTCGATGTCGTCGGGGTTGCTGGTGACGAGGCCCAGCGCAAACGCAGCGTCGGCGTCGAGCGCCTGGCCGGCCTTGGCGCGCACGGCATCGAGGGCGGGTTGCTCGTCGTAGAAGCGGCGGCCGAGCCGGCTCTGGCCGGTGACCATGGGCAAGAGGCCGAAGTTGGCTTCGGCTACCGTGATCTTCGGCGCGCGCGCTTCGTCGTCGGGCAGGGCGAGCTGCCAGCTGCGGTCGCAGGCCAGGGCGAGTTCGAGCAGGCTGCCGGCGAAGCAGGAGCCGGGCTCGATCAAGGCGAACAGGCTGCGCGATGAAACGTCCAGGCGGCTGAAGGTGCGGCGCAGCAGGCCGATGGTCTCGCGCACCAGCCAATGGTTCCTGTTGGCGAGCAGCACGGCGTCGCTGGCCAGCACCGCGGCGGCATCGCCTTCGGTCTTCAGCAGCCAGGTGCCGATCTCGAGCTCGTTCGTGCGCATCGACAGGATCGCGTCTTCGAGTTCGCGCGCCAGCGCCAGCGGGTACCAGGCGGCGCCTGCCGCTTCGATCGCGGCGATGTCCTGCGGCTGGGGGCCGGCGGGCGCCTTGAAGGTCCAGGTCGCGACGCGGCGCGTGCGGTCGATCTCGACCGCGACGTGCGCATAGCGCAAGGCATCGGCTTCGATCTCGCGCTGCAGCGGCGTGAGCGCGACACCGCGGCCGTTCGCCGGCCGGTCGCTCTGCTGCGCGAGTTCGAGCGCGCGCTCCTGTACCTTCTGTGCGAACACCGCCGGCTTGGCAATGGCGTCGACGAGGCGCCAATCCTTGGCCTTCTGGCCGCGCACGCCTTCGCTCGTGGTGCAGAAGATGTCGGCGAGGTCGTGGCGCACATGGCGCTTGTCGGTGACGCGGGTCAGGCCGCCGGTGCCGGGCAGCACGCCGAGCAGCGGCACCTCGGGCAGGCTCACCGCCGACGAGCGGTCGTCGACGAGGATGATCTCGTCGCAGGCCAGGGCCAGCTCGTAGCCGCCGCCGGCGCAGGCGCCGTTGACGGCGGCCAGGAACTTAAGCCCGCTGTGCTGGGAGGAGTCCTCGAAGCCGTTGCGCGTCTCGTTCGTGAACTTGCAGAAGTTCACCTTCCAGGCATGGCTCGAGACGCCGAGCATGAAGATGTTGGCGCCCGAGCAGAAGACCTTTTCCTTCGCGCTCGTGACGACGACGGTGCGCACCTCGGGGTGCTCGAAGCGGATGCGGTTGACGGCGTCGTTGAGCTCGATGTCCACGCCCAGGTCGTAGCTGTTGAGCTTGAGCTTGTAGCCCGGGCGCAGCCCGGCGTTCTCGTCGAAGTCGGCGGCCAGGGTCGCGACCGGGCCTTCGAACTTCAGCTTCCAGTGCCTGTATTGGGAGGGGTGGGTCTGGTAGTCGACGCGGGGGGGGGTGGTCAAGGCTTGCTCCTGGCTGGGTGCATCAAAGTACACGAATCATAGTGCATGTTTTGAGGGTCGTAAAGCACTTTAATGCATGTTTCGAGTCAGACGGGCAGGTCGAGCGCGCCGCGCACCAGCGCGCGCAAGGCCACGAAGCTCTGCTCCAGGGGTTGCGCGCTGGTATCGAGGCGGAACTCGGCCTTGGAGTAGAACGCGGCGCGCCCGGCCAGGATGCCTTTCAGGTCTTCCATCGCCTCCTTGCTCGCTGCCATCGGCCGCGTGTCGCCCTGGGCCGCAACGCGTTTCATGTGGTCTTCGGGGTCGGCCTGCAGCCACACCGTCGTGCAATGCGAGAGCAGCTGGTTGAAGGTGGCGGCGTCCGAGACGAGCCCGCCCGGCGTCGCGATCACGGCCTCGGGGTAGATCTGGATCGCCTCCTCGATGGCGCGGCGCTCGTAGCGGCGGTAGGCGTTGCTGCCGTAAAGCCCCTGGATCTCGGAGATGCTGCAGCCGGCGAACTTCTCGATCTCGCGGCTCAGTTCGACGAAGGGGAAACCCAGGTCGTCGGCGAGCATGCGCCCGAGGGTGGACTTGCCGGCGCCGCGCAGGCCGATCAGCGCCACGCGCGAGCTGCGCTGGGTGTTGGCGCCGCCCGTGCCCAGCATCTCGCCGATGGCCACGCGCACCCGGCGCAGCGTCGCGTCGTCGCGGTGTTCGAGCAGTTCGCGGATCAGCAGCCATTCCGGCGACGAGGTGGTGACGTCGCCCAGCAACTCGGCAAGCGAGCATTGCAAGGCGCCGGCCACGGCGAGCAGCACCAGCATCGAGACGTTGCCGATGCCGTATTCGAGGTTCGCGAGATGGCGTTCCGACACCTCGGCCGCCGCCGAGACCGCCTTGCGCGTCATGCCGCGGCGCGCGCGCAGATGGCGCACGCGCTCGCCCAGGGCGACGAGGAAGGGGTTCTTGTCGTCGCCTTCGGTCGCCTCGGCAACGATGTCGCCGGTCTCGGGGTGGTGCAATATAGTGCTTGACATCGTCGGTTCGCAAACCTAAAGTGCAAGTAAGCACAATACTGCATATTTTCAACCCGAACAAGCCGAACGAGGTGGCTGCCATGACCCCTGCCGAATTTCGCGAACAGATCGCCGCATTCACGGCCCCGCTCGCGGGCCGAGCGCTCGATGCCGAACTCGATGCCTGGCTCAACCGGGAACATGGCCCCGCCAGCGCGACCTATGCGGCGCTGAAGGCGGCCTGCGTGGCCGGAGTCGCCGCGGGCTGGCTCTGCGATCGCGAAGGCGGCGGCATCCGCTACGGCCGCATCTTCAAGGCCGCGCCCGACCTGCAAGGCTTCTCGGTCGACGTCGTCGACATGGAGAGCATCGCAGGCCCGCATCACGCCCACCCGAACGGCGAGATCGACCTCATCATGCCGATCGAAGGCGAGGCCTTGTTCGATGGCCGGCCCGCGGGCTGGCTCGTCTGCGCGCCGGGCAGCGCGCACCGGCCGACGGTGTCCAACGGCAGGGCGCTGGTCCTTTACCTGCTGCCCGAAGGCCGCATCGACTTCACCCGCTGAAGTGGCTCCCCCCCGAAGCGCCTTCGGCGCTCCCCCTTGGGCCACCCGGGGCCCCTTCGTGGCCCAAGCGGGCACCGCCAGCGGCCCGGCAGAGCCGGTTCCGCGGCGGTCGCTCGAAAACAAGCTCATCCCAGGAGACCGAAGATGACCACTCCCATTCCCGCACCCGGCGCCCGCTTCAATTTCGCCCAGCATCTGGTCGAGCGCAACGCCGGCCGGCCGGCGAAGGCGGCCTTCGTCGACGACCTGGGCGCGCTCAGCTACGGCGCGCTCGAAGAGCGGCTGCGGCGGCTCGGCGCTGGCCTGCGCCAGCAAGGGCTCAAGCGCGAAGAGCGGGTGCTGCTGCTGATGCACGACTGCAACGACTGGCCGGTGGCCTTTCTCGGCGCGCTGTACGCCGGCCTCGTTCCGGTGGCGGTCAACACCTTGCTGAGCGCCGACGACTACGCCTACATGCTCGAACATTCGCGCGCCCAGGCCGTGATCGTCTCGGGGGCGCTGCTGCCGGTGCTCAACGCCGCGATGATCAAGTCCGACCACGAGGTGCAGAAGGTCGTGGTCTCGCGCCCGCAAGCCCCCGGCCACCCGGCGGAAGCCGAATTCGAGGCTTTTCTCGCGGCCCACACCCCGCTCGCCAGGCCGGCGCCCACGGGCCCCGACGACCCCGGCTTCTGGCTGTATTCGTCGGGCTCCACGGGCCGCCCCAAGGGCACGGTGCATTCGCACGCCAACCCGTACTGGACGGCCGAGCTCTATGGCAAGGCCGTGCTGAAGCTGACCGAAGACGATGTGTGCTTCTCGGCCGCCAAGCTCTTCTTCGCCTACGGCCTGGGCAATGCCGTGAGCTTCCCGATGAGCGTGGGCGCGACCACCTTGCTGATGGCCGAGCGGCCGACGCCCGAGGCCACCTTCAAGCGCTGGTTGGGGGCAGTCGGCGGCCTGAAGCCGACGGTGTTCTACGGCGCGCCGACCGGCTTTGCCGGCATGCTCGCGCACCCGGCGCTGCCGGCGCGCAGCGAGGTCGCGCTGCGCCTGGTCTCGTCCGCCGGCGAGGCCTTGCCGGCCGAGATCGGCGAGCGCTTCAAGCGCCATTTCGGCCTCGACATCGTCGACGGCATCGGCTCGACCGAGATGCTGCACATCTTCCTGTCGAACCGCCCCGAGCGCGTGCGCTACGGCAGCACCGGCTGGCCGGTCGAGGGCTACGAGGTCGAACTGCGCGGCGAGGACGGCCGCCCGGTACCCGACGGCGAACCCGGCGACCTCTACATCCACGGCCCCTCGGCCGCGATGATGTACTGGGGCAACCGCGCCAAGACGCTCGAGACCTTCCAGGGCGGCTGGACCAAGAGCGGCGACAAGTACATCCGCAACGACGACGGCAGCTACACCTACGGCGGGCGCAGCGACGACATGCTCAAGGTCAGCGGCATCTACGTCTCGCCCTTCGAGGTCGAGGCGACGCTGGTGCAGCATGCGGCGGTGCTCGAAGCCGCGGTCATCGGCATCGTCGATGCCGACGGCCTGACCAAGACCAAGGCCTTCGTCGTGCTGAAGGATGGCGCGCAGGCCAGCGACGCCGAGCTCAAGGCCTTCGTCAAGGAGCGCCTCGCGCCCTACAAGTACCCGCGCGCGATCGAGTTCGTCACCGAGCTGCCCAAGACCGCCACCGGCAAGATCCAGCGCTTCAAGCTGCGCGAGCTCGAGCAGCAGCGCGAGGCCACGGCACGATGACGGCGCCGGTGGCGTTCGCCGAGATCGACTGGGACGGCCGCGCCCAGCGCATCGAATACCGCTGGATCGGCGCGCCGCGCCGCGACGGCAGGCTGCTCGTCTTTCTCCACGAAGGCCTGGGCTCGGTGGCCATGTGGAAGGATTTCCCCGATCGCCTGTGCGCCGCAGCCGGCTGGCGCGGCCTGGTCTATTCGCGCCCGGGCTATGGCCGCTCGACGTCGCGCCGTGCCGACGAAGTCTGGGGCCCGGACTTCATGCACCGCCAGGCGCTGCAGGTGCTGCCTGCCTTTTTGGCGGCGCTCGGCGTCGATACGGCGGCGAGCCCGCCCTGGCTCTTCGGCCACAGCGACGGCGGCTCGATCGCCTTGCTCCACGCCGCGCATTTCGCCGGCCGCGTCGGCGGCCTCGTCGTCTGCGCGCCGCACATCCTGGTCGAGGGCGTGTCGGTCGCGAGCATCGAGCAGGCGCGCCTCGCCTACGAACAGACCGACCTGCGCGAGCGACTGGCGAAGTACCACGACGACCCCGATTCGGCGTTCTGGGGCTGGAACCGCATCTGGCTCGATCCGGCCTTTCGCAGCTGGTCGATCGAGGACGAGATTGCGGCCATTCGCTGCCCGCTGCTCGCGGTGCAGGGGCTGGACGACGAGTACGGCACGCTGGAGCAGGTCCGCGGCATCGCGCGCCGCCTGCCGCAGACCGAGTTGCTGGAGCTTGCCCGTTGCGGCCATTCGCCGCATCGCGACCAGCCCGAGCGCTTGATCGAAGCGGCGCGCGCCTTCCTGGCCCGCGTCTGAACGCATAGGCGCTCGGGTAGCATCGCCCGCGCCGTGACCGACGTATCCGCCCCGACTTCCGCGCCGCAAGCCCTTCTCGAAGGCCGCGCCATCGCCTGCCGGCGCGGCCGGCGCCTGCTGTTCGAAGGCCTGGACATCCGCCTCGAAGCCGGCTCGCTCACCTGGCTGCGCGGCACCAACGGCAGCGGCAAGACGAGCCTCATGCGCATCCTCGCCGGCCTCTCGGCGCCGGCCGCCGGCACGGTGGTCTGCAATGGCACGCCGCTGGCCGAGGCGCGGCGCGAGGCCCATGCCGCCATCGTCTACATCGGCCACGCCAACGCCTTGAAGGACGACCTGACCCTGGGCGAAGCCTTGGGTTTCCTGGCGCGCCTGGCCGGGCTGGACCAGATAAGCGAACGCGCCGCCGCCGCGCTCGACCGGGTGGGGCTGGCGAACCGCCGCAACGCCGCGGTGCGCACCTTGTCGCAGGGCCAGCGCCGGCGCGGCGCGCTGGCGCGGCTGGCGCTGGACGAGCGCGCGCGCAGCTGGATCCTCGACGAACCCTACGACTCGCTCGACACCGACAGCACGCGGCTGCTGTCGTCGCTCATCGTCGAACAGGCCGCTCGCGGCGGCGCGGTGCTGCTGACCAGCCACCAGAGCGTGCAGCTGCCCGGGCTGCGCGAATACGACCTGATGGCGCAAGGCGTGCGCGGCTGAAGCGGCAGGACAGGGGCGCCGGCCCGACGATCTCGAGCCGGGACCGCGCGGCGCCGCAGCCGGGTCGGTGCGCGCCGCCGTGCGCGGGGGTGAATTCGAAAGGCTCGATACTCTGCCGTCTATGACCGCCATCTTCTTTTCGCTGGCCGCCTTCGTCTCGACCCTGGGCGGCGGCCTGTTCGCCCTGCGCTACCGCGACCACCTGCATTACCTGCTGAGCTTCACCGCCGGCGTGCTGCTCGCCGTCGTGAGCTTCGAGCTGCTGCCCGAGATCTTCGAACTCGCCCACGAGCATGCGCTCGATCCGAGCTGGGCCATGGCCGCGCTCGTGGCCGGCTTCCTGTTCTTCCACAGCGGCGAGAAGTTCATCCTCATCCACCACGCCCACGAATCGGACTACGCGGCGCACCGCCATCCGCACGTGGGCATGCTCTCGGCCCTTGCGCTGGTCGGCCACAGCCTGCTCGACGGCGTCGGCATCGGACTCGCCTTCCAGGCCTCGACCGCGGTGGGCCTCGTCGTCGCCATCGCCGTCATCACCCACGACTGCTGCGACGGACTGAACACGGTGGGCCTGATGCTGACCCATCGCAACCCGACGCCGCGCGCGGTCGCGATGCTGGTGCTCGACGCGCTGGCCCCGGTGATCGGCGCGGCCTCGACCCTGCTCTTCCAGCTGCCGCCGGTGGCGGTGATGGTCTATCTCGGATTCTTCGCGGGCTTCCTGCTCTACATCGGGGTTTCGGACATCCTGCCCGAAGCGCACTCCAAGGCGGGCCCGTCGACGGCGATCCGCCTCATCGGCCTGACCGCCTTCGGCGCGGTGCTGATCTACTTCGTCTCGCGCTGGGCCTGAGGGCGCTCCGACAGCGGCCGGCCCCCTTCCGCGATGGCGACCGACCCCCGCCTGCCGACGCGCAGCGCCCTGCTCACCGGTCGCATCGCGTTCGAGACCCCGCTCGGCGCGGTGCTCAGCGAAAGCCGGGTGCGGCTGCTCGAGGCGATCGACCGCCGCGGCTCGCTCACCCGCGCGGCGCGCGAGGTGCCGCTGTCGTACAAGGCGGCCTGGGATGCGCTGGACGCGATGACCCGCCACAGCCCCGAACCGCTGGTGCTGCGCGCCACCGGCGGCGCAGGCGGCGGCGGCAGCCGGCTCACCGACTACGCGCGCCAGCTCGTCGCCCTGTACCGGGCGATGGAGAGCTCGCAGCAGGACGTGCTCGACCGCCTGCCGGCCTGGCCCGAACTGGGCGCCGAGCCGGACGCTCCGGCGCTGCGCAGCCTGATCCGGCGCATGACCATGCGCTCGAGCGCGCGCAACCAGTTCGCCTGCGAAGTCGCGGCGCTGGACGACCATGGCGGCCGCGTCGACGTCGGCCTGGACCTGCTCGACGGCCAGGGTACGGCGGCTGGGCGCATCGTCGCGACCGTCACCCCCGAGTCGGCGCAGGCCATGGCACTGGCGCCGGGCAGCGCGCTCTACGCCTTGGTCAAGGCGCCCTGGGTCGACGTCCATGCGCGGCCGCCGCGCGCAGCGCTCGGGCGCAACCTGCTGGCCGGCCGCGTCGCCGAACTGCGGCCCGGCCGCTCGCATTGGGGCGTCGGCCTGACCCTGGCCAGCGGCCTGCGCCTCGAGGCCAGCATCGGCGCGGCGCGGGCCCGGGTGCTCGAGCCGGGTCAGGAGGCCTGGGGCAGCTTCGCCAAGGACGGCGTGGTGCTCGTGAGCTTCGCCTGAAGCGCCAGCCGGAGGATCAGGCCTCGGCCGCGCTGACCTCGACGGGCAATGGCGCCCCGCCTTCGCCGGCCGCCTTCGCCGGCCGCACGAGGCCGGCCGTCGGCAGCGGGGCGGCGGCCATGGGCGCTGCGAGCCCGGTGGCCGCCAGCGCTTCGTCGACCGTCGGCCAGCGCGGCCATTCGCGCAGCACCCGCACCGTCGGGCCCCAGGGCGCCCATTGTTCGGGCACGGTGGGCCCGAGCACGCTGAACGTCGGCGCACCCACCGCCGCCGCCAGGTGGCCGGGTCCGGTGTCGTTGGCGACGACGAGTGCGGCGCGGCGCATCACGCCACCGTAGACGCCGAGGTCGATTCCGTCCAGGCGGCGCACGC
>JAGWTS010000464.1 GCA_028868875.1 Burkholderiales bacterium
GGCATTGCCGCCGAGGGGTCGCTGCCCGGCGGCTTGAAGGTCAGGCGCCGCGCGGCGGAGCTGTACCGGGGCCTCACCGCCCATCCGGAAGCCGCCTCGAGGGACCCGCTGCAGGTGATGGACTGGGTCAACCTGTACGCCCTCGCGGTCAACGAAGAGAACGCCGCCGGCGGCCGCGTCGTCACGGCACCGACCAACGGCGCCGCGGGCATCGTGCCGGCGGTGTTGCACTACTACACGCGCTTCGTGCCCGGCGCCAACGAGCAGGGCGTGATCGACTTCCTGCTGACCGCCGCGGCCATCGCCATTCTCTACAAGGAGAACGCCTCGATCAGCGGCGCGGAAGTCGGCTGCCAGGGCGAAGTCGGCGTCGCGTGCTCGATGGCCGCTGCGGCGCTCGCCCAGGTGATGGGCGGCACGCCGGAGCAGGTCGAGAACGCGGCCGAGATCGGCATGGAGCATCACCTCGGCCTGACCTGCGACCCGGTCGGCGGCCTGGTGCAGATCCCGTGCATCGAACGCAACGCGATCGCCTCGGTCAAGGCCATCAACGCCGCGCGCATGGCGCTGCGCGGAGACGGCATGCACCACGTCAGCCTGGACAAGGTCATCAAGACGATGCGCGAGACCGGGGCCGACATGATGACCAAATACAAGGAAACGTCCCGTGGGGGGCTCGCCGTGAACATCGTCGAGTGCTGACACTGAACAACGAAAGGAGACCGACATGCAGAAATTTTCGATCTGGTCGCTGCTGCGCAATTCGATGTCCTACCACGAAGGCTGGGGCCGGCAATGGCGCTCGCCCGAGCCGCGGCGCGAATACGACGTGGTGATCGTCGGCGCCGGCGGCCACGGCCTGGCCACGGCCTATTACCTTGCCAAGGAGCACGGCATCAAGAACGTGGCCGTGGTCGAGCGCGGCTACCTGGGCGGGGGCAACACCGCGCGCAACACCACCATCGTGCGCTCGAACTACCTCTGGGACGAGGCCACCGCGCTCTACGAGAAGGCCATGCAGTTGTGGGAAGGCCTGTCGCAGGACCTCAACTACAACGTGATGTTCAGCCAGCGCGGCGTCATGAACCTGGGCCACACGCTGCAGGACATGCGCGACATCGAGCGCCGCGTCACCGCGAACCGCCTGAACGGCGTCGACGCCGAAGTCGTGACCCCCGCGCAGATCAAGGAGATGATTCCCTTCATCAACCTGAACACGCGCTACCCGGTGCTCGGCGCCTCGCTGCAGCGCCGCGCCGGCGTGGCACGCCACGACGCCGTGGCCTGGGGCTTCGCGCGCGCCGCCGATGCGCTGGGCGTGGACATCATCCAGAACTGCGAGGTGACGGGCATCCGGCGCGAGAACGGCGCCGTCGCCGGCGTCGACACCGCCAAAGGCTTCATCCGCGCCAAGAAGGTGGCCTTGATCGCCGCCGGCCACTCCAGCGTCGTCGCCTCGATGGCCGGCATCCGCCTGCCCATCGAAAGCCACCCGCTGCAAGCCCTGGTCTCGGAGCCGCTGAAGCCCATCTTCCCGAACGTCGTGATGAGCAACGCCATTCACGCCTACATCAGCCAGTCGGACAAGGGCGACCTCGTCATTGGCGCCGGCATCGACCAGTACGCCGGCTACGGCCAGCGCGGCAGCTACCACACCATCGAGCACACGCTGCAGGCCATCGTCGAGATGTTCCCGCTGTTCTCGCGCGTGCGCATGAACCGCCAATGGGGCGGCATCGTCGACGTCTCGCCCGACGCCTGCCCGATCATCAGCCTGACACCGGTCAAGGGCCTGTACGTCGACTGCGGCTGGGGCACGGGCGGCTTCAAGGCGACGCCGGGCTCGGGCTGGGTCATGGCGCACACGGTGGCGCAGGACCGGCCCCACGCCTTGAACGAAGCCTTCGCGCTCGACCGCTTCTACAGCGGCCACCTGATCGACGAGCACGGCGCCGCCGCCGTTGCGCACTGAACCCCAGACCGGAGACAAGCCATGCTGCAGATCCACTGCCCCTGGTGCGGCCCCCGCGCCGAAACCGAATTCAACTGCGGCGGCGAAGGCGGAATCGCCCGCCCGACCGCGACCGAGACCCTGAGCGACGAGCAATGGGGCGACTACGTCTTCATGCGCAAGAACCCCAAGGGCCTGCACCACGAACAATGGCGCCACGCCAGCGGCTGCGGGCGCTGGTTCAACGCCTTGCGCGACACCGTGAGCTATCGCTTCGAGGCGACCTGGAAGATCGGCGAGCAGGCGCCGGCGCGCGCGCAAGGAGAGATGGCATGAACGCGCGCCTGAATGCGGGTGGCCGCATCGACCGCAGCCGCGTGCTGAACTTCAGCTTCAACGGCCGGCCCTATCAAGGCCTGGCGGGCGACACCCTGGCCTCGGCGCTGCTGGCCAACGGCGTCTCGCTCGTCGCCCGGAGCTGGAAATACCACCGCCCGCGCGGCATTCTCTCGGCCGGGGTCGAGGAGCCGAACGCGCTGGTGCAGCTCTTCGACGGCGAGCGCACCGTGCCCAACGCCCGCATGACCGAAGTGAGCCTCGTCGAAGGCCTTGCGGCGCGCTCGATCCACGCCAGCCCCAGCATCGAGTTCGACCGCCACGCCGTCAATGGCTGGTTCTCGCGCCTGATCCCGGCCGGCTTCTACTACAAGACCTTCATGGCCTCGCAAGCGGCCTGGCACTTCTTCGAGCGCCACATCCGCGCGGCCAGCGGCCTGGGCGAATCGCCCGCCGAAGCCGACCCCGACCGCTACGAAAAGCGCCACGCCTTCTGCGACGTGCTCGTCGTCGGCGCCGGCATCGCCGGGCTGATGGCGGCGTTGGCGGCCGGGCGCTCGGGCGCCCGCGTCGTGATCTGCGACGAACAGTCGGAGTTCGGAGGCTGGCTGCTCTCCAGCGACGAAGCCGTGAACGGCCGCCCCGCCCCCGAATGGGTGGCCCAGGCGGTGGCCGAACTGCGCCGCCTGCCCGAGGTGACGCTGTTGGCCCGCACCACCGCCTTCGGCTACCAGGACCACGACCTCGTGACCTTGATCGAACGCCGCGCCGACCATCTGCCGCGCGAGCAGGCGCCGGCCTTTCGCGAACGGCTCTGGAAGCTGCGCGCGAAGCAGGTCGTTCTGGCCACCGGCGCCCACGAGCGGCCCCTGGTCTTCGCCAACAACGACCGCCCGGGCGTGATGCTGGCCGGCGCGGTCTCGACCTATCTGCGACGCTACGCGGTGCAGCCCGGGCGCGACGCCCTGGTCTTCACCAACAACGACGCCGGCTACGACGCCGCGCTGGCCTTGAAGCACAGCGGCGCCGCGGTGCGGGTCGTCGACGCCCGGGCCCGGCCCGAAGGCGCGCTGTCCGAGCTGGCCAGGAAGGCAGGCATCGAGATCCTCTCGGGGCAGGTCGTGACCGAGGCGCTCGGCAGCAAACGGGTGACGGGCGCCATCGTGCGCGGCCTCGACGACCAGGGCGCGCTGAGCGGCTCGGCCCGCACCCTGAAATGCGATCTGCTCGCCGTCTCCGGCGGCTTCAGCCCGGTCATCCACCTGCATTGCCAGGCGGG
>JAGWTS010000465.1 GCA_028868875.1 Burkholderiales bacterium
GCGGTAGCCGCTACCGGGAAAGACCGCCGCGGCCGCGAGGGCGAAGGCCAGGCAGCCGGCGGCTGCGACCGCGCCAGGCCACCTGCCGGGCCGCCCTGGCGCCGGCGCATCCGGGCGTCCGCCCTGGCGCGCGGCGAGCAGCGCCATCAGCGCCAGCCCCGCCGGCACGGCGAGGTAGACGTCGCGCGAGAACGTGGTCACGCAGGCGTAGGCGCCGATCACGACCACCCCCGCCGCGAGCGCCCAGCGGCGCGGCGAGTTCGCGCGCCCCAACTCGCGCACGGCAAAGGGCGCGGTGAGCGCGAGAAAGGCGTCGAGCGCGGCGCCGCCGACGTGCATCTCCCAGAACAGCGCCGTCGTGCGGTAGTCGCTCGAGAAGTTCGCCAGCCCCGTGTTGGCCCAGCGCTCCCAGAGCGCGAGCAGGCTCACGACGCCGAAGCCGGCGGCCAGCGACCCCGAGAACCAGCGCGCGGCCCGCCCCGGGTTGGCACGGAAGCGGGCGCGCCACAGCGGCAGCAGCAGCAAGGCCAGGTAGAAGGGCTTGGCCACGCGCAGGCTGTTCATCGGCTCCTGGTAGCCCTGCCACCAGCCCCAGGCGAAGCCGCCAGCGTCGGCGAAGCCGCGCAGCATGGCCAGGCCGACGGCCGCGCCGTAGAGCAGCAGCAGCAGGCCCTTGGCGGCGCGCGTGCCGCTCGCCGCCGAGGCCTGCGGCCGGTGCACGCACAGCCGCGCATAGCCGCCGGCGGCGACGGCGAGCACCGCGATGTCGAACTCCTCGAAGGTCAGCCAGCCGGTCCAGGGCATCAGGTCGATGGCCGGCAGCAGCGCCGGCAACAGCGCCAGGCCGAGCAGCGGCCGCCAGGCCGTGACGCCGGCCAGGGCCAGGGCGAAGGCGCTCGCGAGCGCGGGCGACAAGGGGTGGTGGACGGCCAGGAACAGGGCCGCGCCGGCGCTGACCAGGGCCAGCAGCGCGTAGCCGGCAGAAAAGTGGCCGCGGTGCCCCGAGTGCGAATGGTGGCCGCTCCGCCCTGACGCGGTCCGGTGATCGGGTTCAGCGGGGGAGCCGGTCATGGTCGGGAGGCTTCACGTCGGGTGGCCGCTGCGGGCCAAGCGGTGCCGCCGCACTATAAGCGGCGCAACGGCCGGCCTGGCGCCGCGCCGCGCAAGCGGATTCAAGCGGGCTCGGCGGTGGCTGGCGCCTTGCGCAGACCCGGCACGAGCGACAGGGGCCGCTCGACCGCGAGGTACAGAAGCAGGCTGGGCACGAGGCTGACGGCGAAGCTCAGCGGCAGCATCAGCATTCCTCCGGCCGTTCCCCAGCGTGCGGGGGGCAGCAGCGCAGCGCCCACGCCAAACGCCAGCTTCAGCCCCAGGCTGTGCGCGAGATAGTAGGAATAGCTCATGTTGCCGAGCCAGCGCAGCGGTGTCCAGGCGAGGCCGCGGCCGAGCCAGCTGCGCGGCTCGGCGAGGGTGGACCAGCACAGCAGGCCGAAACCGATGAACAAGGCGACGATCTTGAGCGAGAACCCGGCGGAGCCGACGGTAGGCAGCGCACGGGCCAGGAAGGCTGCGCTGGCCGCCGCGAGCGCGAGCGCGGGAAGGGGCCGGGCGCGCGTGAACGCAGGCAATTCGTGCAGCAGCATGCCGGCGATGAACATCATCAGCCGCAAGGGCCCCGCAGTGACGAGGCCGTAGCCTGCGAGGGCCGCGGCCAGCGCGAGCAGGAAGGCGATGCGCTGCCCCGGCGTCCACGAGCGCAGCCGCAGGCCCGCGATCAGCAGCGGAACGGCCAGGTAATAGAACATCTCGTAGCTGAGCGACCAGGCGACGGTGATCAGCGGCTCGATCGGAAACAGCCCTGGCAACAGCAGCAGGTTCTCGGCGATATAGACACCGCGGCCCTGCGGCGGCAGCTTGCCCAGCGAAGGGCTGGCCAGCGCCAGCGCGAGGTACAGCGCGAAGACGACGAGAAAGGCCGGGTAGATCCGCCGTGCCCGGCGCAGCATGAAGCGGCCAAAAGGCTGGGGCCGCCGCATCAGCGTGCCGTAGATGAGGTAGCCGCTGAGAACGAAGAACAGGTCGACGCCGGAATTGCCGATCTCGTGCAGGGCGTCGGCGCCCGCGGCCAGCCAGCCGACGCCGGCGAACCACGGCGCCGACAAGGTGGCGTAGTGGACCAGGAAGACCATGAAGACCGCGACGCCGCGCAGCCCCTCCATGGGGAGCAGGTTGTGCGAACCGCCGCGCGACAGCTCCAGGCGTTCGGCGAGCCAGTTCAACGCGGTGGCGCGCCGGCCTGCTGCGGAGCCTGGGCGAAGCGGGGTGCGGCCCTCTTCCATCCGGCCTGCCGCGTCAGACCAGCACTTCGAGGTAGCCCGGCTGGCTCAGGAAGTCGCGCGGGCTCGCCGTCGCGCCGTAGGCGCCCGACTGGAACACCGCGACGAGGTCGCCGGCCTCGGCCACGGCCAGTTCCATCCGGTCGGCCAGCAGGTCCAGCGGCGTGCACAGCGGGCCCACCACCGAGGCCGTCTCGCGAGGGGCCGCGCCGGCGCGGTTGGCGATGGCGACCGGGTAGTTCTTGCGCAGCACCTGGCCGAAGTTGCCCGAAGCCGAGAGGTGGTGATGCAGCCCGCCGTCGGCGACCAGGAAGACCTGGCCGCGCGAGACCTTGCGGTCGACGATGCGTGTGACGTAGACCCCGGCCTCGCCGACGAGGTAGCGCCCGAGTTCGACGACGAGCGCCGCCTGCGGCAGTTCGCTGCGCGCGCGTTCCACCAGCGCTTCGAGGTTGGCGCCGATCGGCGCCAGCTCGAGCCGCTTTTCGCCCGGGAAATAGGGGATGCCGAAGCCGCCGCCCAGGTTCAGGAAACGCAGCGGCGCCGGCGCGTGGTCGGCCAGCCGCAGCGCCAGCTCGTAGGACTTGCGCTGCGCCTCGCAGATCGATTCGGCGCGCAGGTTCTGCGAGCCGGCGTAGAGGTGAAAGCCCTCGAACCCGAGCCCGAGGCGGCCGATCTCGGCCAGCGCGCCGGGAATGAATTCGACGTCGAGCCCGAACTGCTTGGCGCCCCCGCCCATCTTCATGCCCGAGCCCTTGAGCTCGAAGTCGGGGTTGACGCGCAAGGCCACGCGCGCGCGCAGGCCGAGCTCCTGCTGTGCCGCCGCCAGCAGCGGCAGCTCGCGCATCGACTCGACGTTGACCAGCACCCCCGCGGCCACCGCCTGGCGCAGCTCGCCGTCGCGCTTGCCGGGGCCGGCGAAGCTGAGCTCGGCGGGGTCGGCGCCGGCGTCCAGCGCCACCTTCATCTCGCCCGTCGAAGCCACGTCGATGCCGTCGACGAGGCCCGCCATGAAGCCCACCAGCGCCGGCATCGGGTTCGCCTTCATCGCGTAATGCAGCTTCACCGCGCGCGGCAGGGCGGCGCGCAGCTCGGCCACGCGCGCGCGCAGCAGGGCGCGGTCGTAGGCGTAGAACGGGGTCTGGCCGACGCGCGCGGCCAGGGTCGTGATCTTCATGCCGCCGACGACGAGTTCGCCGTCGCGCTCGGCAAAGCCGGGCAGCGG
>JAGWTS010000076.1 GCA_028868875.1 Burkholderiales bacterium
AGCTATTTCATCAACAACCAGCCGGTGCGCCGGCGCGACGTCCAGGACGTGTTCCTCGGCACCGGCCTCGGGCCGCGCGCCTACGCCATCATCGGCCAGGGCACGATCAGCCGCATCATCGAGTCGCGCCCCGAAGAGCTGCGCCTGTTCCTCGAAGAAGCCGCCGGGGTCTCGAAGTACAAGGAGCGCCGGCGCGAGACCGAGAACCGGCTCAAGGACACGCGCGAGAACCTCACGCGGGTCGACGACATCCTGCGTGAACTCAATGGCAACCTCGACAAGCTCGAGCGCCAGGCGGAGGTCGCGACGCGCTACCGCCGGCTCCAGGACGAAGGCACGCTCAAGCTGCACCAGCTCTGGTTCCTGAAGGCGCGCGACGCCGCCGGCGAAGAAGCGCGGGTGAAGGCGGCGATGGCCGCGGCCCTGCTCGCGGTCGAGGAGCGCGTGGCCGAGTTGCGCCATGTCGAAGCCCAGCTCGAACAGCTGCGCCAGGCCCATTACGCGGCCAGCGACGCCTTGCACGACAAGCAGGGGCTGCTCGCCGAAGCCGCGCTCGAAGTGAGCCGCATCGAAGAGCGCATCCGCTACGTCGTCGACGGCCGCCAGCGCGCCCAGGCGCGGCTGTCCGAGCTGCAAGGCCAGAACGCGAGCTGGGCCGAGCGCCAGCAGCTCGCGCGCGCCGAGCAGGCCGACCTCGCCGACCAGATCGTCGGCGCCGAGGAGCAGGCCGGCGTGCTCGCAGCCCAGTCCGAAGAGCAGGGTTTCGAGCTGCCGGCGCTGGAAGACGGCCTGCGCGCGGCCCAGGCCAAGGCCAACGAACAGCGCCATGCCGTGGCCCAGGTGCAGCAGCAGATCCAGCTGCTTGCCGCCGACAGCCGCCACGTCGAAGAACAGTCGCGCGCCCTGCGCAGCCGCCACGAGCGCCTGGCCGGCGAGCGCCGCGGCCTGCAGGCGCCCGACGCCGCCAAGCTGCAGGCCTTGCGCGAGCAGGAAGCCGCCGCCAGCGAAGGCAACGAGCTTGCCGCGGCGCGCCTGCACGAACTCGGCGAGCAGGTGCCGGCGCTGGACGAGCAGCGGCGCGCGGCGCAGGACGGCGTGAACCGCGAATCGGGGCGGCTGGCCGACATCGGCGCGCGCCTCGAAGCCTTGCGCGCCTTGCAGGAAAAGGTCCAGACCGAAGGCAAGTTGAAGCCCTGGCTCGAGCGACACGGCCTGGCCGGCATGGCCGGCCTGTGGACCTTGGTCCACATCGAGCCGGGCTGGGAAACCGCGCTCGAAGCGGCCTTGCGCGAGCGCCTGAGCGCGCTCGCCGTGGGCCGGCTCGACAACGTGCGCGCCTTTGCCGCCGACGCGCCGCCAGCGCGGCTCGCGTTCTATGCGCTGCCCCATGGCGCCCCGGCCAACGGCCACCAGACCCTGCCGCGCCTGGCCGACCTGCTGCGCCTGGGCGACGCCGGCCTCGCGGCCCTGCTCGGCGACTGGCTCGAAGGCGTCTACACCGCCGATTCGATCGACGCCGCGCTCGCCGCGCGCAGCCGGCTCACCCATGGCGAAGTCATCATGACGCGCGAAGGCCATGCCGTGAGCCAGCACGCCGTGGCTTTCTACGCCCCCGATTCCGAGCAGGCCGGGATGCTGGCGCGGGCCCAGGAGATCGAGAACCTGGACCGCCAGCAGCGCGCCCAGGCCTTGATCGCCGACGAGGCCAAGAGCGCTTCGGTGCGGCTCGAAGCCGCCTACACCGAAGCCACGCTGCGGCTGCAGGCGGCGCGGCGCGAAGCCGGCGAGGCCCAGACCCGCGCCCACGCCTTGCACGTCGAGCTGCTGCGCCTGTCACAGCAGGCCGAGGCGGCGAGCCAGCGCAGCAGCCAGCTCGACGAAGAGCTGGCCGAGCTCGGCGCCCAGCTCGAAGCGCTGGAAGAACGCCGCGCCGGCGGCGAAGCGCGCTTCGAGGAACTCGACATCGCTCTCGGCACGGCGCAGGAGCGCCATGCCGAACTCGAAGACGCGGTGATCGCCGCCGAGCGCCGCCTCGCCGACGCGCGCGAGCAGCAGCGCGCGCTCGAACGCCGGGCCCAGGAAGCGCAGTTCCAGGCGCGCCAGCTGGCGGCGCGGCGCGATGAGCTGGGTCGCAGCATCGCCACCGCCGAAGCCCAGATCGAGGCCAACGTCCAGGCCGGCCTGCAGCTCGAACTCGAGCTCGAAAGCTTCGACGACGCCGCAGCCCAGACCGGTCTCCAGGCCGCGCTCGCCGTGCGCGTCGAGCGCGAGCAGTCGCTCGGCGCCGCGCGCAGCCTCTACGACGACCTCGCGGCCCAGTTGAAGCGCGCCGAGGAGCAGCGCCTGGGCTTCGAGCACAGCCTGGCGCCGCTGCGCGAGACCCAGACCGCCTTGCAGCTCGAACTCCAGGCGGCGCAGCTCGGCGGCGCGCAGTACCTCGAACAGCTGAAGGCGGCCGAGGTCGACCACGAGGCACTGGCGCGCTCGATCGAGGAAGGCGGGGTCAAGCTCTGGGGCCTGCAGACCGAGATCGACCGCATCCAGAAGGACATCGCCGGGCTCGGCGCGGTCAACCTCGCGGCGCTGGACGAGCTCGGTCAGTCGCGCGAGCGCAAGACCTTTCTCGACGCCCAGCTCGCCGACCTGGCCGAAGCGATCAAGACCCTCGAGGACGCGATCCACAAGATCGACCTCGAGACGCGCGACCTGCTGGGCAGCACCTTCAACCAGGTGAACGAGCATTTCGGCCGCATGTTTCCCACCTTGTTCGGCGGCGGCAACGCGCGCCTCGTGATGACAGGCGACGAGATCCTGGACGCCGGCGTCCAGGTGCTGGCGCAGCCGCCGGGCAAGAAGAACAGCACCATCCACCTGCTCTCGGGCGGCGAGAAGGCGCTCACGGCGATCGCGCTCGTGTTCGCGATCTTCCAGCTCAACCCGGCGCCGTTTTGCCTGCTCGACGAGGTCGATGCGCCGCTGGACGACGCCAACACCGAGCGCTATCGCAACCTTGTTACCGAAATGAGCAAGGGCACGCAATTCCTTTTCATCAGCCACAACAAGATCGCGATGGAGATGGCCGAGCAACTCATCGGCGTGACGATGCAGGAGCAGGGCGTCTCGCGCATCGTCGCCGTGGACATGGACGCCGCGATGAGCCTGGCCGAGGCGGCATGAAACGATTGACGGTGGATGGGACCGACGCGGAGGGCAGGACATGACTTTGGGTGTGGCGCTCGGCATCGTCTGCGCATTGCTTCTCGTGGCCCTGGTCGTGCAGGGGCTGATCTGGACGCGCCAGGCGCGCCCGCGCCGCGCCGAGATCGATGCCTCGAACAGCAGCCGGCAGTTCGCCGAACGCGGCGAACGCACCGATCCCGAACTGGGCGCCGAGCCGGGCGCGCCCGAAGCCGACGCCACCGAGTTGCGGCCGGCACCGCCGCGGCGCAGCGCGCGCCTGGACGCGCTCATCGACGCCATCGTTGCGCTCACCCTCGAAGCGCCGGTGGCGGGCGACTTCGTCATCGCCCACCTGCCGCCGACGCGCCGCGCCGGCACCAAGCCGTTTTACGTCGAGGGCCTGGACGCGGCGAGCGAATCCTGGGAAGCGCCGGCTCCGGGCCGGCGCTACAGCGAACTCCAGGCCGGGGTGCAGATGAGCGGGCGCAGCGGCGCGCTCAACGAGATCGAATATTCCGAGTTCGTGCAGAAGGTGCAGGCCTTCGCCGAGGCGGTGGGGGCGATGGCCGACTTTCCCGACATGCTCGACGTCGTCGCCCGGGCGCGCGAGCTCGACGCCCTGACCGGGCCGCTCGACGCCCAGTTGAGCGTCGGCCTGCGCAGCAACGGCGTGGCCTGGTCGCCGGGCTATCTGCAGCAATGCGCTTCGCGCCACGGCTTCGTGCCGGGCGCGGTGCCGGGCCGGCTCGTGCTGCCAGGGGCCGAGGAAGGCGCGCCGCCGGTGCTGGTGCTGGGCTTCGACCCCCAGGCCGCGCTCGCCGAAGACCCGCAGCAGGCGGCGCTGAATGCCTGCACGCTGACGCTGGACGTGGCCCAGACCGAGGAGCGGGCCGAGCCCTTCCCGGCCTGGCACCGCGTCGCGACCCTGCTCGCCGACGAGATGGGCGCCACCGTCGTCGACGACCAGGGCCGGCCCGTGACCCTGCACGCCTTCGACGCGATCGGGCGTGACCTGCAGGACCTCTATCGCCGGCTCGAGGCGCTCGATCTGGCCGCCGGATCGGCCGCGGCGCGGCGCCTCTTCAGCTGAGTAGCATGGCGCATCGCCCGTTTCCGGGTTTCGGAGCTGCGCCATGTGCCGCAACATCAGGACCCTGTTCAACTTCGAGCCGCCGGCCACCGAGATCGAGATCCGCGACGCCTCGCTCCAGTTCGTGCGCAAGCTGAGCGGCTTTGCGGTGCCGTCCAAGGCGAACGAGGCCGCTTTCGAGCGCGCGGTCGAGGAGGTCGCTGCCGCCGCGCGCGACCTCGTGGCCTCGCTCGTGACCACGGCCGCGCCGCGCCGGCGCGAAGTCGAGGCCGAGCGTGCCCGGGCGCGCTCCGCGCAGCGCTTCGGCCCCCGACCGTGAGCCTGGGCGGGCCGCGGCCGGCCTTGTCGGGCGCGATCCCGCCCATGACGAAGAGGCGCCGATCGGCGGCATACGGCGCCTGGCGCGCGAGCGCGCTCAGCGCTGCTGCTCGCGGCCCTCGCCCTCGCGCTGCTGCGCCCGCGGCACCTCGCGTGGCCGCGGCTCCGGCGCGCGCTGGGCTTCGGGTGGCCGCGGCGCCTGTGCGCGCGGGACATCGCGCGGCCGTGGTTCCTGCCGCGGGGGCGGGGCGCCGGCCTGCCCATGGGGCGCAGGCCGGGGCGCTTGCACCCGCGGCGGCGCAGGGGGCATGGGGGGCGGCACGGCCTGACGCGCCCCCGGGGCCGGCAGCGGCATCGTCCGCGCTCCCGGCGGCGGGGCATGGGGCCCGTCGTCCGGATCGTGGCGGCGATCGTTGCGGCCGGGCCAGGCCGGCGGCGGCCGGCGCGCCCAGCGGTCGCGGTCGCGGTCGCGGTAGAACGGCCGGTCGTGGTAGTAGCGGCCCCAATAGTCGCCGAGCGTGAAGCCGATGATGGCGATGCCCAGTTGCGCGCCGTCCTGCAGGATCGGCGCCGCCATGCCCTGGTCGACGTAGTCGAGGTTGCCGCCGTAAAGCCAGCCGCGCAGCGTCCCCGCGAGGGTGTCGCACCAGCGGTAGTCCGGGGTGCAGCCCAATACCTGCACCGGATACTGCGGCGGCAGTACGGCAACGACGGGGTACTCGCGCGCCGGACCGGCGCGCAGGTTGACGCTGCGGGCGGTGTACGCCGGCCAGGCCGGAACCTGGGCCGGTGCCGCCGGCGGCAGGGCCAGCAGTGCGGCGCCGACCCAGGCCCATCCGATTGCTGCCTTCATCGACTGCTCCCGTTGGCGGCGTGCCCGGCAACGCTGGGCTCCAGCACCGTCGATCGATGGTAGCGCCGGGCGGGTTTGCGCATCGTGGCGCGCCTGTGTCGGTTCGGCAAAGACCGCGGCCCGCCGAAGTCGTGCGCACGCCGCCGCGTGCCGCGTCGACTCCGTCACGGCACCGCGGTCGATGCCCGACAATTCGACAGCGAATGGTTCAAATCCGGCGTGCAGGCGCCGAAATGGAGAGTGGAGTGCAACGACCGGATCTGCCCGCGCCGCCGCTGCCCCGTTTCGAGCACCCTTTGCGGGCCACAGGGATTCCGATCCGATCCGAACAAGGCTTTCGCTTGCCCGACTGGCTGAGCGCCTCCGCGGGCCCGGCGGCGGCGCGGGCCGGGCAGATCAACCTGCAGCGCCTGCGCCTGCTCGCCCCGTTGGTGGCGACGATCAACGCCTTGCACGTGCTGTTGTTTGCGCTGCGCTGGCACGCCGCCTCGGGGGTGGTCGCGGCCTGGGCCCTCGATCTGGTCGAGGCCCATGGTGTGATGGGGCTGGTCATGATCGGCAGCGGGCTGGCCGCACATCGCCAGCTCGGCCGCCCCGGTGCGGCCGAGCCGAGCCGCCTGCCGCTGGCGGTGGCCGTGCTCGGGCTCGTCTTCTCGGTCGTGCTCGTCGCGATCGACCAGCAGGTGACGACCGGCATCTCGGCCTTTCTCGTCGGCTGCCTGATCGTGAGTCTGGTCTTCTACCTGCCGCCGGTCTCCGCGCTGGCCCTGGCCGGCGTCGCCTTCGTCCTGTTTCTGCTGGTGCTCGGAGACGGCCACGGCAGTCCCGAGCAACTGCTGTCGAACCGCGTCAACGGCCTCAGCGCCTGCGCCATGGGCTGCGCGCTCGCGCTGCTGCAGTGGCGCCATTTCACGATCATCACGCGCCAGCAGGCCGAACTCGAACGCGCGAACGAGGCCTTGATGGCCAAGCAGGCCGAACTCGAGCGGCTGGCCCGCACCGACGGCCTCACCGGCCTGCTCAACCGCGTCGCGTTCGAGGAGTCGGCGGGGCGCGAACTGGTTCGCGCCCGGCGCGAGGGCAATGACACGGCGCTGCTGATCGTCGATCTGGACCATTTCAAGCGCATCAACGACAGCCGCGGCCATGCGGCGGGCGACGCCGTGCTGCGCCACGTCTGCGAACTGTTCGTCGCGCGCCTGCGCCGCAGCGACCTCGTCGGCCGCCTGGGCGGCGAGGAGTTCGTGATCCTGCTGCCGGCCACCGCGGCCGCGGCGGCGCGCCGCATCGCCGAGAACCTGCGCGAGGCCCTCGAGGCGACGCCGACGCCCTGGAAGGGCGGGTTCATCGCCCAGACCACGAGCATCGGCATTGCGGCCGCGCCGGCCGGCAGCATCGGTTCCTTCGAGCTCCTGTGCGTCGAGGCCGACCAGATGCTCTACCGCGCCAAGCAGCGCGGTCGCAACCGGGTGGAGATGGAGCCGGATCCGCTGCGCGCCTGAGAGCGCGCCCGCCACGGTTGAGGCCGGGGCGGGCGCTTCGGCAACGAGGCGTCATAGCCCGCGCTTGGCGCGGGTGAGCAGGGTCGCGACCTCGGTCGAGATTTGCGCGAACACCGAGCCCGAGCCGATCAGCCGCTCGGCGTCTGCGAATGCGCCCTGGTTGATGCGGCGTGCGACCGCGCCGGCCGCCTCGTGGAAGCGGGCGTGCCTGGCCGTGAGTTCGACGAAGTCGGGCCGGCCGCCCCAATGCGCGCCGCCGGGGCCGTGGATCCAGCGGCCGAGCGGACATTGGTCGTCGCGGCAGATCTTGTCGGCGTCGAGCTTCTCGTGCTCGGCGATGGCCTGGCGCAGCTTCACCTTCCATTGACGGTGGGCTTCGATGGCCTGATCGAAATCGAAATCGACGACCACGCCCGGCGCGCTCTCGCGCGCGACCTGGCTGCCCTCGGGCAGGCGAAAACGCGCCACCTGGGTGGCCAGCGCGGTCGCCTGGCTCTTCATCGCCGAGGCCGCGGCGGCGGTCTCCTCGACCAGGGCCGCGTTCTGCTGGGTCATGCGGTCCAGGTCCTGCACCGCCTGGCCGATCTGGGCCACGCCCAGGCTTTGTTCGCGCGCGCCGCCGGCGACTTCTCCGAGCAGTTCGTCCACGCGCTGCGACGAGCCGACGATGCGCGCGATCGTGTCGCCGGCCTTGCGCACGACGACGGTCCCCGACTCCACCTGTTCGACGCTCGCGCCGATCAGCGTCTTGATCTCGCGCGCTGCCTCGGCGCTGCGCTGGGCCAGGGTGCGCACCTCGCTCGCGACGACCGCGAAGCCGCGTCCCTGCTCGCCGGCGCGCGCCGCCTCGACGGCGGCGTTGAGCGCCAGGATGTTGGTCTGGAAGGCGATGCCGTCGATCGTGCCGATGATCTCGCCGATGCGCGCCGACGACTGGCGGATGGCCTCGATCGTGTGCACCACCTCTTCCATGATGCGGCCGCCCTCGGCCGCGGCGTCGGCATTGCCGCGCGCGACGCGCGCCGCCTCGGCGGTGTGGTCGGAGGCGTTCTTGGCGGTCGAGCTGATCTCCTCCATCGACGCCGCCGACTGCTCCAGGTTGGCCGCCGCCTGTTCGGTGCGTGCCGAAAGGTCCATCGCCCCGCTCGCGATCTCGCTGCTCGTGTGGACGATCTCGTCGCTCGACTGGCGCACCTGCGAAACCATCTCGCGCAGCGATTCCTGCATCGCGCGCAGCTCGAGCATGAGCTGGGCCGCTTCGTCCCTGCCCCAGGGCGAGGGGGCGGTCGTGAGGTCGCCCGCGGTCATCGCCCGCAGATGGCGCCGGGTCTCGGCGAGGCCGCCGTCCATGACCCGGTAAAAGCTCAGGAAGAGGTAGCCGGCCATGAGCAGCGCGGCCGCGGCGATCGAGGCCACCCATTCCAGGCGGTGCAGGGCCGCGCGCTGGAGGTCGCTCACGTAGATGCCCGAGCCGATGAGCCAGCCCCAGGGGGCGAAGCCCTGGACGTAGGCGATCTTGTCCTGCGGTTGGGTCTCGCCCGGCATCGGCCACTGGTATTGGACGAAGCCCTTGCCCTTTTCGCGCACGAGGTCGGTCATGGCCTTGAACATCGCGAAGCCGTTCGGATCCTTCATCTCGCCCAGCGGCTGGCCGTCGAGCTTGGGCAGGATCGGGTGCATGACCATGCGCGGCTGCATGTCGTTGATCCAGAAGTACTGGTTGCCGTCGTAGCGCATGAGCGAGATCGCCTTGATCGCCGCCGCCTGCGCCTGCTCGTGCGTGAGCCGGCCCGCCGCCTCCTCGCCCTGGGCCCAGGCGAGCGTGCCGTAGGCGGTCTCGACGAGCTGGCGCGTCGCGTCCTTGCGGTGCTGCAGCGCCTCGTCGGCCTGAGACTTGAACTGCCAGCCGACGAGCCCGAACAATGGCAGCACGAAGGCGAGCGAAATGATCAGGGCCTTGGACGCAAACCCCAGGCGGCGGAACAGGCGCACGCCTGGGGCCCAGATGCCGTGGTGGGCGAAGAAGCCGCTGCGTTGGCCGGCGTGGCTCGATGGGTGAAGGGACTGTTGAGGATGTGCGGGAAGAACGGCAGACATCGTGGGCTCGGGTTGAGCGCCGGCGGGCCGCCTCGCGTCCGGAATGGCGCGAAGCGGGACATCCTCGGCGCGTCCCAGGTATCGGCCATTCGGAGTCCGAACTTGAGGCAGAGCCGGCCGCGCCGGCCCCTGCCGCGTGGTCAGGCCGGCGCTCGTTCCAGGCGCCAACCCTGCCAGGCCAGCGCCGCACGGCTGCCGCCGACGATGCCGGCGACGGCGATCACGGAGCCGGCCGAGAGCAGCGACAGCCCGCTCACGCCCTGGCCGATCGAGCAGCCGGCCGCGGTGACGCCGCCGAAGCCCATCAGCAACCCGCCCGCGAGGTGGTTGGCGAGGTCTTCGGCGTCGCGAAACCCTTCGAGCCTGAACTCGCGCCGCAGCAGCGCCGAGGCGGCGCTGCCCAGCACCACGCCGAGGGCGAGCATGACGCCAAAGCTCGCGACGGTGGCGCGGTCGCTCCACAGCGTGAGCAGGTCCAGGCCCTGGGCCAGCGGGGCGACGAAGCTCAGCGCTTCGGGCCGGTGCGAGGCCGTTCCCATCCAGGCCGGCTCGAGCGTGTCGGGGTTCTCGGCGAGGAAGCCGATGTGGCCCGTGAGCACCCAGGCCAGCGGCACCAGCAAGCCGACCGCGAGGCCGCCGAGCCAGTGGCTGGGCTCCAGGGTCTTGCGCTCGCGCCAGAGCAGCGTGGCGGCGACGGCCAGTGCCAGGCCGAGCAGGATCAGGCGCACCAGGGCGGGCTCGAAACCCGCGGCACGGCCGAGCAGCGAGCCCAGATCCTGCGGCGTCTGCAGGTCCAGCGCGGCGGCGTCGAGTGCGCCCACGCGCCATCCGGCGAAGGCGCCGCGCAGCGTCATCTGCGCCGCCAGGCCGGCGACCAGGAGCACGACCAGCGCCTTCAGGTTGCCGCCGCCGGCGCGCACGAGGTTGCGCTGCGGGCAGCCCGAGGCCAGCACCATGCCGAAGCCGAAGACGGCGCCGCCGACCGCGTACGACAACCAGGTGAAGCGGCTGGCCCAGGCGAGGCAATGGGTCGGGTCGAGCCAGCCGATAGCGGCCGCGGCCGCGGTCGCCGGTGCGGCCACGGCCACGGCCAGCACCCACATCATGAGCCGGGCGCGGCCGCCGAAGCTGAAGTAGTCGGCGAGCGCGCCCATCGTGCAATAGCCGGTGATCTGGACCGCGGCGCCAAGCAGCGCCCCGATCGCCAGGCCGCCCCACAACACGGCCTGGGTCGCCGCCAGCGGGCTCATGGCAAGGACAACTCGCGAAACGTCATGCGCCGATCATGCCGCAGGCCGGCGCGCGTTCACTTTCGCGCCACCAGGCCCGCCAGTGCCGAGAGGCCGCGGTGGCGCCCGCCTTCGTTCAGCTCGGCGTCGTAGCAGCGCAGGTCGAGCAGTTCCCAGCCTTCGAATTCGGCGCGCAGCCCCTCTTCGGTGTACAGGTGCGAGAGCACTCCCGGGCCGCCGGTGCGGTATTGCAGCTGCTGCGGCGTGTAGCCCTGCAGCACGATGAGCCCGCCGGGCGCGACCGCCTCGCGCATCTGCGCGAAGAGCCGGGCGCGCTGCACCGGGTCGGCGAACTGGATGAAGATGGCGGCGACGAGGTCGTAGGCTGCGGCACGCCAGGGCCAGCCGTCGCAGTCGGCCACCGTGTAGTCGACGCGAACGCCGGCCTCGGCCGCGAGGCGGCGCGCCTTGCCGACCCCGACCTCGCTCACGTCGAAGGCCTCGACCTCCAGCCCCCGGCGCGCGAGCCAGACGCTGTTGCGGCCTTCGCCGTCGGCCACGCACAGCGCGCGCCCGCGCGACGGCAGCAGCGGTGCCTGGGCCGCCAGGTATTCGTTCGGTTCGCGCCCGAACAGGTAGTCTTCGCCCTGGAAGCGCTGGTTCCAGGTGGCGGCGGCATCGTCGAATGCGGTTCGTTGCGTCATCGCGTCGGGGGCCGGGGACGCCGGCTGAGGGGGGTCGAGCCGACGAGTATCGCGCCGCGGCGCGATCCGGCATGAAGCACTGCCCCGATGGCGGCGACGTCCGGCGCGCGCAGCACGATCGTGTTCGGCAGCCTGCGCGGCGGCGCCGGCCCGACGCGGCGTGGTAGCCTCGGCGCCGCTCGAGGGGCGGTGTCGCCCTTGGACCCCGACCCCCCGATGGAATTTCCCGCTCCCGCGCCTGCTGCGCGCCTTCGCCACCGCTTGCCGGCGCTGCCGCTGCCGGCCCCTGAACCGGACGGACGGCCTTCATGGCGGCAATGAATCAGGATTCCCGCCCGGCCCCGCGCTGGCGCCGCGTGGTGCTGGGCCTCGTCGACCGCACCCGCGCCGACGACTGGCACCTGGGGCTGCTCACCGCGGCGGCCGTGATCGGGGTGCTGGGCGCACTCGCCACGATCGCCTTTCGCGAAGTCGTCACGCTCGCCGAGCGCGCCTTGTACGGGCGCAGCGACGGCCTGGTCCAGGCGGCGTCCCATCTGCCCGCGCTCGAGCGCCTGTTCGTGCCGGCGCTGGGCGGGATCTGCGCCGGCATCGTGCTCGCCTGGGCGCGCAAGAGCGTGAGCGCCGGTTCGAGCAGCGACTACATGGAAGCGATCGCCCTCGGCGACGGCCAGCTTGCCGTGCGCGGCTCGTTGCTGCGCGCGCTGTCGTCGGCGATCACGGTGTCGAGCGGCGGCGCGATCGGGCGCGAAGGCTCCATGGTGCAACTCGCCGCGCTCGTCGGATCGCTGTTCGGGCGCTGGCGCCGGGCCGCGCTGCCGCGGCGGCGCCTGCTCGTGGCCTGCGGCGCTTCGGCAGGCGTCGCCGCGGCCTACAACGCGCCCATCGCCGGGGCCCTGTTCGTGGCCGAGATCGTCCTGCACTCGGTCGCGATCGAGAGCCTGGGGCCGCTCATCGTCGCCGCGGTCGCGGCCAACCTGACGACGAGCCAGCTCTTCGGCTACCACCCGGTCTACCACATGCCGATGCTGGCCGAACCCGGCGGCCTGGCGACCGTGGTGCTGGCGCTGCTGGGGCTGATCGCCGGCTTCGGCGCACCGGTCTACCTGCGGCTGCTCGATCTGGCGCGCCACGCCTTCGCACGCTGGAAGGCCCCGCTCTGGGCCCGGCTCGGCGCCGGCGGACTGGCGGTGGGCGCGATCTCGGTCGTCGAGCCCCAGGTCTGGGGCAATGGCTACAGCGTCGTCAACTCGATGCTGCAAGGCGGCTGGCTCGCCCCGGCGCTGCTCGCGGTGCTCGTGCTCAAGCTCCTCGCGGTCGCCTCGACCGCAGGCAGCGGCGCCGTCGGCGGTGTCTTCACGCCGACGCTGTTCGTCGGCGCCGCCGTCGGCGGGCTTTTCGGCGCCCTGGTGCGCCTGCACGCCCCCGGGCTGATGCCCGAGGCCCTCGCCATCGCGGTGGGCATGGGCGCCTTTCTCGCCGCCTCGACGCATGCGCCGCTGATGTCGATCCTGATGATCGTCGAGATGACCGGCAACTTCGGGCTCATGCTGCCGCTGATGCTGAGCTGCGTGCTGGCGTACTCGCTCTCGCGCGTGCTGCAGCCCGAGTCGATCTATTCGGAGGCCGCGGGCAGCGCCGCGCCGACCCCGGCGACCGCGATGGCGGTCGACTTCCTGCGTTCGGACCCGGCCGTGGTGGCCGAGGGAGCGAGCCTGGATCAGCTGGAGCAGGCCTTCGTCCACTTCCGCCGGCCCCACGTGTACGTGCTGGGCGCGGACGGCCGCTTCGTCGGTGCGGTCTCGATCCACGACCTCGCGCCGTTCGCACGCCAGCAGCGCGGGCGCGGCGGCGACTGGCAGGCGCTGGTGCGCCGCGATTTCCCGACCGTGGGCGATCAGACTCCGGTCTGGCGCGTGCTGGAAACCTTTGCCACCCACGCCGGCGAACGCCTGCCGGTGCTCGATGCCGCGGGCAAGCTCCGCGGCTATGTGAGCAAGAGCGACCTCGTGCTGATGTTCCGCGAGCGCCTGGGCGGCGCGGCGCACTGAGCGCCGCAGACTGCGAATCCGCTTCAGGCTTCGAGGGCGGTTTCGATCTGCACGGCGAGCCCGACGAGGTGCTCGTTCAGGGCCTGCGCCCGCGCTGCCAAGGCCACGACCTCGGCGCCGGGCGCGGCCAGTGCGCTGCTGAATTCGGCCAGTTCGGCCTGGATCGCCGCGGCGCCGATGGTGGCGCAGGCGCCGCGCAGCGAGTGGCAGGCCTGGCGCAGCGATTGGAGGCTGCCCTGGGCCGCTGCTGCGAAATCGGGCACCCCGCCGCGGTAGACCTGGGCAAAGGTGCGCAGCACGCGCTCGAACGACGCGAACTGGCCGCCGACGTTGCGCAGCCCGATCGCGCAGTCCAGCCCTTCCATAGAGGCCAGCCGCGGTGGCAGGGCCCGATCGGCGGCGGGCGCTGGTGCCGCCGCCGGCGCCGCCTCGGCGCCCGGCAGCCAGCGCAGCAGCTTGGCATAGAGCTGGCCGGGGTCGACCGGCTTGGGCAGGTGGTCGTTCATGCCGGCGTCGAGACAGGCCTGGCGGTCTTCGGCAAAGGCATTCGCGGTCATGGCGACGATCGGCAGCGCGGGGCCGAGGGCGGCGCGCAAGGCCCGCGTTGCGGCCAGGCCGTCGACCTCGGGCATCTGCATGTCCATCAGCACCAGGTCGCAGGGCCGGGCCAGGGCCATCTCGATCGCCGCGCGTCCGTCCTCGGCGGTCTCGACGACGAGGCCGGTGTCGCGCAGCAGCACCTGGGCGACTTCGCGGTTGATGCGGTTGTCCTCGGCCAGCAGCACGCGCCGGCCGGCGTGGCGCCGGCGCAGCAAGGCCTCGTCGGCGCCGGGGGCGAGCGGGTCCGCGGCTCGCGCCGGCGCCGGACTGGCCGCCACGCCCAGCGCCGTGGCCAGGGTCTGGCTCACGGCGTCGTGCAGGTGCGACAACGTCACCGGCTTGACGAGCACCGCGGCGCAGCCGAGGGCGCGCGCCTGGGTTTCGAGCAGCGGGTCGTCGAAGGCGGTGACGAGCAGGCTGGGCGGAGTGGCCAGGCCCAGGCGCGCGCGCAGCAGTCCCAGCGTTTCGAGGCCGTCCGGGGCCGGCATGCGCCAGTCCAGCATCACGAGGTCGAAGCCGTGCCCGGCGGCGAGCGCCGCCTCGACCTGCTCCGGCACGGCGCGCCCGCCGTCCAGCGCCGTGACCTCGAGGCCGAGGTGGCGCAGGCCCTCGGCGAGCGCCGCCCGCGCTTCGGGCAGGTCGTCGGCGAGGAGCACGCGCAGGCCTTGCAGCCGCACCGGAGCCGGGCGCGGTGGCGCCGCGCCGCCGCGCTCGAGCCAGGCGCTGAACCAGAACCGGCTGCCCGCGCCGGGCCGGCTCGACACCCCGGCTTCGCCGCCCATCAGGCGCGCGATGTGGCGCGTCAGCGCCAGGCCGAGGCCGGTGCCGCCGTGGCGGCGCGCGATCGATCCGTCGGCCTGCTCGAAAGGCGCGAACAGTTCGGCCTGGCGCCCGGGCTCGATCCCGGGGCCGGTGTCCTCGACCTCGAAGCGCAGTTCGAGGCGCTCGCCTTCGCTGCCGCTGCCCTCGCCGAGCACCTCGCCGTGCAGCCGGACCCAGCCCCGGTCGGTGAACTTGACGGCGTTGGAGAGCAGGTTAATGAGCGCCTGCGACAACCGGGTCGAGTCGCCGCGCAGCCGTGCCGGAACGTGGTCGGTGTCGAGCACCAGCTCCAGCCCCTTGGCCGCCGCCGGCGCCCGCACCAGGTCGAGTGCCCGCCCGACCACCTCGTCGAGCTCGAATTCGGCCTGCTCGAGCGTCATCTTGCCGGCCTCGATCTTGGAGAGGTCGAGCACGTCGTTGATGACCTGCAGCAGATGGCGCGCCGCGCTGTCGATGTGGGCGAGCTGGTCGCGCTGGCCGGCGTCGCGGCTGCCGCGCGCGAGCAGGTGGGTGAGGCCGATGATGGCGTTCATCGGCGTGCGGATCTCGTGGCTCATGTTGGCCAGGAAGGCGCTCTTGGCGCGATTCGCCGCTTCGGCGAGCTCGGCGCGGCGTGCCAGTTCGAGCTGCATTTCCGCGATCTGGGTCTCGCGCGAACGGCGCCCGCTGTTGTCGACCATGGTCGCCCGCGTCGACGCCAGGGCGCCGCTCTCGTCGCGCACCGCCTCGGCGCTGATGAGCACGGGCAGCAGGCTGCCGTCGCGGCGCCGGAAGTCGTAGTCGAGGTCGCGCAGGATGCCGGTCTCGGCGAGGGCGGCGAAGCGCTGCGGAAACTGCGCCTGGCCGTCCTCGCTCATGAACTCGGTGACCGGGCGGCCGATGAACTCGGCGCGCGCCCAGCCCAGCATCGCGAGCAGGGTCTGGTTGGCTTCGGCGATGCGTCCGTCGGCATCGAGCGAGAGGTAGCCGCAGGGCGCGCGGTCGTAGAGATCGGCGATGGCCGCGGCGCGCTCGGCCAGCGTGGCATTCGCGGCCTCGAGATCGGCGGTGCGCTGCTCGACCAGGGCCGCGAGCTGGCCGTGATGGACCTCGAGGGCGCGCCGCGCCTGCTTCTGCGCCGTGATGTCGGCGCCCATCACGACATAGCAGGGCAGGCCGCCGATCTCGACCCGGCAGGCCGAGAGCAGGGTTTCGATGATCTCGCCCGAACGCCGGCGCAGGCGCACCTCGAGATCGCGCAGTTCGACCTGGCCGTCGCTCAGGTCGCGCATCACGGCGGCGCGGGCGTCCTCGTCGATCCACAGCCCGAGTTCGTCGCTGGAGCGGCCCAGGGTCTCTTCGCGGCGGTAACCCACCAACTGCTCGAAGGCCGGGTTCAGGTCGACGAAGACGGCATCGTCCAGGCGCAGGATCGCGATGCCCACCGGGCTCGTGCGGAACACGGTGGCGAAGCGCTCGTTGCCTTCGGCGGCGGCCTGCTCGGCGAGCTTGCGCTCGGTGATGTCGCTCACCATCCAGAGCCGGCCTGCGGGGCGCTCGCGCGCGTCGGGCAGCGGCCGGCTGCCGACCCGGGCCCAGAGCGGGCGGCCGTCGCGGCGGCGCAGACGCAGGTCGGCCGGTTCGGGGCTGCCGGCGAGCAGCGGGGCGGCCTCGTCCGCGGCGACGAAATCGGCGACCGCAGCGCCGCCCAGCTCGTCCGCGGACACGCCCAGGATCTCGGCCATGCGCGCATTGGCGTAGACGGTGCGGCCCTCGGCATCGAGCTGCCAGATGCCTTCGTGCGCGGTCTCGACGATGCGGCGGTAGCGCTCCTCGCCGGCGCGCAACTCGAACTGCGCGGCATCGCGCGCCTCGAGCAGGGTCTGGAGGTCCGCCCCGAGATGGCGCACCTCGAGCGAGGCGCTTTTCATCGCGGGCAGCACGAGTTCGGCCGCCGGTGCCAGCGGCGTGCGCGCCGCCTCGCGCGCGAGCGCCGCCAGCGCCTCGACCGGCTGCGCGGTGCGGCGCAGGATCCAGCCCGCCAGGCCCAGGCTGGCGAGCAGCACGGCGACGATGGCGGCCGCGCTCAGGCGCGCGCGCTGGCGCGCCGGAGCCAGGATCGCGGCGGCGGGCACCGAGACCACGGCGCGCCAGGAGGTGCCGGGCACCGGCGTTGCCGCGAAATAGAGCTCGCCTTCGGCGCCGTCCACGGTGCCGGCGGCCGGCGTTGCGCTGCGCGCGGCAGCGAGCCAGGGGGTCGAAGCCGGCACGTGCGTGCCGATGCGCGCGGCCGCATCGGCGCTGCTGGCGAGGATCACGCCGTCTTCGTCGACGACCTGCGCGACGAGGCCGGGCGGCAAGGTGTCGGAAGGCTCGACCAGGGTCAGGCTCGCGAGGTCGATCGACACCACGGCCAGAAGCGTCGGCTCGGCCGCCAGCCGCTGGGCGGCGTAGACGATCCAGTGGCCGTTGAGCGGGCGTTGCATCGGCCTGCTGAGGGTGAAGCCGCGGTTCGCGAGCGCGCGCTCGAGCTCGCGGCGCTGCCCGGCGTCGATCTGGGCCGACGCGCCGGGCCCGCGCTCGAGCGCGCTGCAGACGATGGCGCCGTCGGCACGCAACAGCACCAGGTTGACGTAGTCGCTGAAGAGCGCAGGAAACT
>JAGWTS010000466.1 GCA_028868875.1 Burkholderiales bacterium
TGGCGCAGCCGGCCGTCGTTGAAGGCCTTCAGGAACGCGGTCGCGGTGACGCAGTTCGGCGCCTCGGCGCCTTCGCAGGGCAGGGGCCGCCCGGCCTGCGCGCCGAGGCCGAGGAAGACGGCGTCGAACCCGGCGCGGATCTCGTCGAGCGTCACGTCGCTGCCGATGCGGCAGTTCATGCGCGTCTGCACGCCGAGGTCGAGGATGCGCTGGATCTCGGCGTCGAGCACGGCGCGCGGGGTGCGGAAGCCCGGGATGCCGTAGCGCATCATGCCGCCGAGTTCGGCGCGCTCGTCGAAGATCGTCACCGCATGGCCCTTGCGTGCGAGCTGGTAGGCCGCGGCCAGGCCCGCGGGCCCGCCGCCGATCACGGCCACGGTCTTGCCGCTGGCCTGCGCCGGCTTGGTGAAGCCGAGCTGCTTGGCGATCGCGTATTCGCCCAGGAAATGCTCGACCGAATTGATGCCGACGAAGTCTTCCACCTCGTTGCGGTTGCAGCCCGATTCACAGGGCGCGGGGCAGACCCGCCCCATCACCGACGGGAAGGGGTTGGCTTCGGTGAGGCGGCGCCAGGCGTATTCCTGCCAGGCCATGCCCGCGGGCGGGCGCTCGATGCCGCGCGAGATGTTGAGCCAGCCGCGGATGTCCTCGCCCGAAGGGCAGGCGCCCTGGCAGGGCGGCGTGCTCTGGATGTAGGTGGGGCACTTGTGCGAATGGTCGGCGTCGAAGATCTCCTGCTGCCAGGCGAGCGGTTGGGCGTCGCCGTCCTTGAAGCGGCGGAAGGTCAGCGCACGCGGGTTGTCGGTGGGGGTGGACATCGCAGGGGTCTCCTGGGTTCGCTGTCTCTGTCTCTGTGCCTGACTTTGTGTCATTCGGGGGCGCCGAGCCGGATCGCCTTGCTCACGAGCTGGTGCACGCCGCCGACCATGCCCATGTCGAAGCCGTAGAAGGGAAGCACCTTGGTGAACTGGGCCTTGCAGATCGCGCAGATCGTGGCCATGAAGTTCACGCCATGCTGGTCGGCCACGTTCTTCAGCGCCTGCATGCGCGGCATCGCGCCCTTGACGCGCAGCTCGATCAGGTCGTCGGTGAGAAGTCCGCCGCCGCCGCCGCAGCAGAAGGTGGATTCGTGGATCGTCCCCGGCGCCATGTCGTGGAAGTGGTTGGCCACGGCCTTGATGATTTCGCGCGGGATCGTGAACTGGCCGCCCGCCATGCCGCCCATGCGCGAGGCGCGCGCCACGTTGCACGAATCGTGGAAGGTGACGATGCGGTCGTCGTTCTTTTCCTTGTCGAACTTCAGCACGCCGCGCTGGATCAGGTCGTGGGTGAATTCGCAGATGTGCTGCGGCACCGGGTAGCGCGGGTCGAGCCAGTCGAAAGGCCCGATGAGCGTGTTCCAGAAGTTGTAGGCCACGCGCCAGGCGTGGCCGCATTCGCCGATGACGATGCGCTTGACGCCCAGCGCCTGCGAGGCTTCCTTGACGCGCAGCGAGACCTTCTTCAATTGCTCGTAATTGCCGATGAAGAGCGCGAAGTTCGCCGCCTCCGAGGCCTTGGAGCTGAGCGTCCAGCTCACGCCCGCGGCGTGGAAGACCTTGGCGTAGCCGATCAGGCTTTCGACGTGGGGCTCGGAGAAGAAGTCGGCCGAAGGCGTGATCAGCAGCACCTCGGCGCCTTCGACGTCGAGCGGGAAGCGCACGTCGACACCCGTCTCTTCCTTCGTGTCTTCTTCGAGCCCGGCCAGGGTGTCGGCCAGGGCCGGCTCGGGGATGCCCAGGTTGTTGCCGATGCGGTGCACCTTGCCCAGGATCTCGTTCGTGTACTTCATGCCCAGGCCGACCGAGTCCATGATCTCGCGCGCGGCCATCGTGATCTCGGCGGTGTCGATGCCGTAAGGGCAGAACACCGAGCAGCGCCTGCATTCGCTGCACTGGTTGTAATAGCTCCACCATTGGTCGAGCACCTCGCGCGTGAGGTCGACCGCGCCGACGAGCTTCGGGAAATGCTTGCCGGCAAACGTGAAATAGCGGCGGTAGACCGCGCGCATCAGGTCCTGGCGCGCCACCGGCATGTTCTTCGGGTCGCCGGTTCCGAGGAAGTAGTGGCATTTGTCCGAGCAGGCGCCGCAATGCACGCAGGCGTCCATGTACACGCGCAGCGAGCGGTACTTGCCCAGCAACTCGCCCATGCGGGCGATCGCCGCCTGCTCCCAGTTCTCGATCAGCTCGCCCGGGAATCCCAGGTTGCCCTGGATCGCGGCGTTCGCGACATAAGGCTTGCTCTTGGCCATCGCGCCGGCCTGCACCAGCGGAATGACCGGGTAGCGCTCGAGCTTGGGGGTCACGAAAGCCGCGGTCGCCATGCTATTTCTCGCTCGCTGCGGCCCAGGCCGTGATGTGGCGCTGCTCGCGCGGGTTGTCGGCCTGGTTGCGCGTCGGGCTGAAGAACAGCCCCGGCGCGTGCAGCAGCTTGCTGATCGGGAACACCGCCATCAGCAGCGCCACCAGCGTCAGGTGCAGCAGCAGCACCGGGTCGGACGGCAGCGGCTGCCAGTCGAATCGCAGCAGCCCGAGCATGAAGGCCTTCAGGGCGATGATGTCGGTGTGGGCGACGAATCGCATCGCCAGCCCCGACAGGCCGATCGCGATCAGCAGCGCCAGGTGCAGGTGGTCCGAGGGGGTCGAGATGTAGCGCACGCGGTCGACCAGGAAGCGCCGCGCCCAGAGCCCGGCAAGGCCGGCCACGAGGGCGAAGCCGGCATAGGTTCCGAAAGGCTGGATCAGGACCACCGCGGTCCAGACCGGCTGCTGGAAATAGCGCAGATGGCGCAGCAGCACGAGCAGCAGGGCGGCGTGGAAGGTCCAGCCGAAAACCCAGGTCCACTTGTTCGACTTGAACAGGCTCTCGAACAAGGCCACCTCGCGCAGCAGGCGCAGGACGACGCCGTCAGCCGTGGTCGGCGCCGGCGTGGTCGGAATCTTCAACGGCGCCGGCGTGCGCGCATAGCTGCGGATCTTCAGCCCGACGCCGACCACCAGCATCGCGGCGGCGGCGTAGAACAGCAGCGCGTAGGCGATCGTGAGCGCGGACATGGATGCCCCGCTTATGTGATGTGGCGGACCGGCGGTGCCGGGGCTCAGACGCAGCCGGTCGGCTTGGGCAGGCCGGCGATCTTGCAGGCCTGCTTCGCCGGGCCGTAGGGGAACAGCTCGTAGAGGTACTTGCTGTTGCCCTTCTCGGGGCCGAGCTGCTTGCCGATGGCCTTGGTGAGCACGCGCACCGCCGGGGCGATCTGGTATTCGTTGTAGTAGTCGCGCAGGAAGTTGACGACTTCCCAGTGGTTGGGCGTCATCTCCACGTTCTCGCTGCCGGCGATGACCTTGGCGATGTCTTCGTTCCAGTCGGCGAGGTTGACGAGGTAGCCCTCCTCGTCGGTTTCGTAGGTGTTGCCGTTGACTTCGATGGCCATGTGCGTCTCCGTTGCGTAAGGGGTGGGGCTCGGTCAGAGCCAGGACTGGCTGTTCTTGTGGTCGGCCACGAGGTCGACGAA
>JAGWTS010000077.1 GCA_028868875.1 Burkholderiales bacterium
CACGCCTGGTGCGAGGTCTTCCTGCCCGGCGCCGGCTGGATCGGCATGGACCCGACTTCGGGGCTGCTCGCCGGCGAAGGCCATATTCCGGTGGCCTGCACGCCCGAGCCTTCGACCGCGGCGCCGGTGAGCGGCGCGGTGGACGAGAGCGAGGTCGAGTTCAGCCACCACATGCAGATCACGCGCATCTACGAAAGCCCGCGCGTGACCCGGCCCTACAGCGACGCCCAATGGCAGGCCATCGCCGATCTCGGCGACGAGGTCGACCGCCAACTCGGGGCCCAGGACGTGCGCCTGACGATGGGCGGCGAGCCCACCTTCGTCGGCGTCGACGACCGCGACGGCGCGGAGTGGAACACCGATGCCCTCGGGCCGACCAAGCGCGGCTTCGCGACCGAACTCGTGCACCGCCTGCGCGAGCGCTACGGCAGCGGCGGCTTCCTGCATTTCGGCCAGGGCAAGTGGTACCCGGGCGAGCAGCTGCCGCGCTGGGCCTTGTCGATTTGCTGGCGCAAGGACGGCCAGCCCTGCTGGCGCGACCCTTCGCTCTTCGCCGACGAACGCGACACGCAGCGCTACACCGCGGCCGACGCCGCCGCCTTTCTCGAGAGCCTGACGCAGCGCCTGGGGCTGTCGACCGAGACGATCCACCCGGCCTACGAAGACACCTTCTACTACCTCTGGCGCGAACGCAGGCTGCCGGTCAACGTCGACCCCTTCGATTCGCGCCTGGACGACGAGATGGAGCGCCAGCGCCTGCGCCGCGTCTACCAGCAGGGGCTGGATTCCGTGGTCGGCTACCTGCTGCCGCTGCGCCGCGAGTGGATGAAGGGCACGGCGGGGCCGGCCTGGATCAGCGGGCCGTGGTTCGTGCGCGACGACCGGCTCTACCTCATCCCCGGCGACTCGCCGATGGGCTACCGCCTGCCGCTCGATTCGCTGCCCTGGGCGAAGGCGGACGAGCGCCAGTTGCTGATCGAGCAGGACCCGTTCGCGCCGCGCGCCGGCCTGCCTGGCGCCGCGCCCTTGCTCGCCCAGGCGCCCGGACAGACGTCGGGACCGGCGCGCGGCTACGACCCGCACCGTGCCGGCCAGGGCTTTGCCGAAGGCGGCGCCGTGGCCCTGCAAGGCCAGCCCGGTCTCGAAGGCGCGCCAGGGCAGGGCGGCGACGCTGGCCCCGGCCCGCACAGCCCGGTCACGCCCTCGGCCAGGGCCGCCGACGCCTACCCCGAGCGTTTCGAATCCGCCGGCTGGCTCACCCGAACCGCCTTGTGCGTCGAGGTGCGCGACCCGCAGCGCGCCAACGGCCCCAAGGTCGAGCGCGAGCACGGCGGCGCGAGCGGCATGATCTACGTCTTCATGCCGCCGCTGCAGCACCTGGAGGACTACCTCGAGCTGCTCGCCGCGATCGAGGCCACGGCGCGCGAACGCGGCGTCAAGATCGTGCTCGAAGGCTATCCGCCGCCGCGCGACCCGCGCCTCGCGCTGCTGCAGGTGACGCCGGACCCGGGCGTGATCGAGGTCAACATCCACCCCGCGCACGACTGGGACGAGCTCGTCGACCACACCGAGTTCCTCTACGACGCGGCACACCGCACGCGGCTCTCGACCGAGAAGTTCATGCTCGACGGCCGCCACACCGGCACCGGCGGCGGCAACCACTTCGTGCTCGGCGGCGCGACCCCGGCCGACAGCCCCTTCCTGCGCCGGCCCGACCTGCTCGCCAGCCTGCTCAGCTACTGGCACAACCACCCGAGCCTGAGCTACCTGTTCTCGGGCCTGTTCATCGGCCCGACGAGCCAGGCGCCGCGCATCGACGAGGCGCGCAACGACCAAGTCTACGAGGTCGAGATCGCGCTGGCCGAACTCGAACGCCAGCTCGCCCGAAACGGCGAGGTTGCGCCCTGGGTCGTCGACCGCGCCTTGCGCAACCTGCTCATCGACGTCACCGGCAACACCCACCGCAGCGAGTTCTGCATCGACAAGCTCTATTCGCCCGACGGCCCCACCGGGCGCCTGGGCCTGCTCGAGCTGCGCGCCTTCGAGATGCCGCCGCATGCGCGCATGAGCCTGGCGCAGCAGCTGCTGCTGCGCGCCCTCGTCGCCTGGTTCTGGCGCGAGCCCTACCGCGGCCGCGGCGCGACCCGGCTGACGCGCTGGGGCACGGCGCTGCACGACCGCTTCCTGCTGCCGACCTTCGTGCGCATGGACTTCGACGACGTCATCGCCGAGCTGAACCAGGCCGGCTTCGCTTTCGACTCCGAGTGGTTCGCGCCGCATTTCGAGTTCCGCTTTCCGCTCGTCGGCGAAGTCGCCTCGATGGGCATCGAGCTCGCCTTGCGCAGCGCGCTCGAGCCCTGGCATGTGATGGGCGAGGAAGGTTCGGCCGGCGGTACCGTGCGCTATGTCGACTCCTCGCTCGAACGGCTGGAATTGAAGGTGAGCGGCTTCAACGACAACCGCCACATCGTCACCGTGAACGGCCGCGCCGTGCCCTTGCAGCCCACCGGCCGCGTCGGCGAATTCGTCTGCGGCGTGCGCTACCGCGCCTGGGCCCCGCCTTCGGCGCTGCACCCGACCATTGCCTCGCATGCGCCGCTGACCTTCGACATCGTCGACAGCTGGATGCGGCGCTCGATCGGCGGCTGCCGCTACCACGTGACGCACCCGGGCGGGCGCAGCTACGACAGCTTCCCGGTCAACGCCTACGAGGCCGAGAGCCGGCGCCTGGCGCGCTTCTTCCGCTTCGGCCACACGCCGGGCACGATGGACGTGAGGCCGGCCGAGCCGAGCCGCGAATTCCCGTTCACGCTCGATCTGCGCCTGGCCTAGGGCCCGGGAGAAGCCTGCTTGGCCCCGTCGCCGTCCCAATCGCAATCGCAAGGCCGGCTGCCGTTCGAGCCCGACGCCGCCGCGGGCGCCGCCGATGCCTTGCTGCGCCATGCGATGCCGGCCGAGCCCGCGGTCTGGGACGAGTTGCGCAACCCCTCGGGCGCGATGCGCGCCCCCTGGCGCCGCTTCGCCGATCTGCTGCCCGAACCCGCGGCCGGGCTCGAACGCGCGGCCGACCTGGACCACCGCGTCGGCCAGGTCGCGCAGCAGATCCGCGCCGACGGCGTCACGCATAACGTATTCGACGAGCGCGGCGTCGCCAGCCGCCCCTGGTCGCTCGAGCTGCTGCCGCTGCTGATCGAGCCCGCCGACTGGGCCGCGATCGAATCCGGCGTGGTCCAGCGCGCGGCCTTGCTCGAGGCCCTGGTGACCGACCTCTACGGCGCGCGCAGCCTGCTCGACGAAGGCCTGCTGCCGCCGGCGCTGCTGCTGCGCCATCCCGGCTACCTGCGGCCGATGCTCGGGGTCGAGCCGCCGGGCGGTCTGCACCTGCACATCGTCGCCTTCGACCTCGCGCGCGGCCCCGATGGCCGCTGGTGGGTCGTGGCCCAGCGCACCCAGGGCCCTTCGGGGCTGGGCTACGTGCTGCACAACCGCCTCGTGATCTCGCGCCAGTTCCCCGACGCCTTTCGCGAGCTGCGCGTGCAGCACATCGCGTCGAGCTACCGGCGCCTGCTCGACACCGTCGACGCGATGGCGCGCGAAGTCGCAGGCGGCGCCAGCCCGCGCATCGCGCTGCTCACGCCCGGGCCTTACAGCGAAACCTATTTCGAGCACGCCTACCTCGCGCGCTACCTCGGCCTGCCGCTGGTCGAAGGCGGCGACCTCACGGTGCGCGCCGACCGGCTCTACCTGAAGACGGTGCAGGGCCTGGAGCCGGTGCACGCCTTGCTGCGCCGCCTCGACGACGAATGGTGCGACCCGCTCGAGCTGCGCCCTGATTCGGCCCTGGGCGTGCCCGGGCTGCTGCAGGCGGCGCGCGCCGGCAGCGTCGTGATGGCGAATGCGCTCGGCGCCGCCTTTCTGGAGTCTCCCGCGCTGCAAGGCTTCCTGCCCGGCATCGCGCGCCGCCTGCTCGACCAGGAACTCGTGATGCCGGCCCTGCCGACCTGGTGGTGCGGCGAGGCCGCGGCCTGGCAGGACGTGCGGGACCAGCTCGGCGACAAGGTCCTGCGCGGCACTTTCCCGCGCGGCGGCCGCACGCCGGCGGGGCCCGAGCCGCTGCGCGAGCGCATCGAGGACGACCCCGATGCCTGGACCCTGCAAAGCCGGCTGCGCTTCTCGCGCGCCCCGATCTGGGGCGCCGGCGCACTCGATCCGCGCCCGGCCCTGGTGCGCGTCTACGCCATCGCCGACGGCGGCGGGCGCTGGCACGTGCTGCCCGGGGGCATGACGCGCGTGGCCCGGCGCGAGGACGCCAGCGTCTCGATGCAGCGCGGCGGCTCGAGCCTGGACACCTGGGTCCTGACCGACGGCGCGGTCGACACCTTCTCGATGCTGCCCAAGCGGCTCGAGGTCGACGACATCGCGGCGCGCCAGCGCCCGGTGTCCAGCCGCACCGGCGAGAACCTGTTCTGGCTCGGCCGCTACACCGAGCGCACCGAGCAGCTGGTGCGGCTGGCGCGCGCCACGCTGATGCTGATCGACGCCGACAGCGACGCCGACGAGCCGGTGCAGCGCGCGGTCTCGGCGCTCGCACTGAAGACCGGACTCGCCCCGTTCGGCGTGCCGACGCTGGCGCAGGCCTCGCATCTGTTCGAGCGCGCCTTGCTCGCCGGGCTGGGCGATGGCCGCAATGCGGTGAGCGTGGCCTACAACCTGAACGCGCTCTCGCGCGCCTCGCAGGCCTTGCGCGAGCGCCTTTCTTCCGAGCAATGGGGCCTGATCCGCAGCATGGGCGAGACCTTCGCCCTGGCGCTGGACAGCGCGGACGACGAACTGCCAGGCCTGGCCCAGGTGCTGCCGGCGCTGGACCGGCTGGCGCTGCAGCTCGCCGCCGTGACCGGCGCCCAGACCGACCGCATGACGCGCGACCACGGCTGGCGCCTGCTCACGGTCGGGCGCCTGCTCGAACGGCTGATCGGCCTCGCCTCGATCCTCGGCGCCTTCATCGAAGCCGGCGCGCTGGCCAGCGCCGCGGGCATCGATCTGCTGCTCGAACTCTTCGACAGCGCCATCACCTTCCGCGCCCGCTACCAGCGCGACCAGGACCTGCTGGCCCTCACCGACATGCTGGTGCTCGACACCACGAACCCGCGCGCCTACGGCGGCGTGCTGCGCCGGCTGCGCACCGAGCTGAAGAAGCTGCCGGGCACCGAGGCCTCGCTCCAGCCGCTGCTCGAACGCCTGCCCGCCGAAGGCGCGGGCCTCAGCCTCGAATCGCTGCGCGGCGCGGACGACGCCGCCATCGCGGCACGGCTGCAGGCGCTCTCGGTCCGGCTCGCGGGCGCCGCCAGCGGGCTCGCCGACGAGATCGGCAACCGCTACTTCGCCCTCGCCCAGGGGCCGGAGCAGCGGGTATGAGCCCTGCGCGCCGCTCCCAGGCGCTCATCCCGGAGCGCACCGCGCGCAAGAGGAGGCCGGTGAGGGGGCAGGCCCTGATGTCGCGCCCGGCCCGCCGCGGGCGAGCCGCGGCCCAGCGCAGGACGCGCCCATGACCGAGCTCGAGGTCGTGCATGAGACGCGCTATGCCTATTCGGCCCCGGTTTCGCTGGCCCAGCACCTGGCCTGCCTGCAGCCGCTGGCCGATGGCTGGCAGCGCCGGCTGGACTTCGACCTGCACATCGAGCCCGCGCCCGACTTCAGCGAACCGGGCCGCGACGCCTACGGCAACGAGCGCCTCGCCTTCTGCATCCTGCGCCCGCACGAGCGGCTGCTGGTGCGCGCAGCGAGCCGCCTGCGCATCGCGCCGCGCTTCGCGGCGCTCGACGCGGCCGCGGCGCCGCCCTGGGACGAACTGGCGCAGCGCCTGCGCTACGTCGCGCGCGCGCCGTTCGAGCCGGCGCTGGAGTTCGCGCAGCCCTCGCCCTACGTGCCGCGCCTGGCCGAGTTGCGCGACTACGGCCGCCCCAGCTTCAAGCCCGGCCGGCCGCTGGCCGAGGCCGCGATCGAATTGATGCACCGCATCCACGCCGACTTCAAGTACGAGGCCGCGAGCACCGCGGTCGACACGCCGCTGGCCCAGGTCTTCGAGCAGCGGCGCGGCGTCTGCCAGGACTTCGCCCACCTGATGGCCGGGGTGCTGCGCCGCTTCGGGCTGCCGGCGCGCTACGTCAGCGGCTACCTGCTGACGCGCGCCCCCGAAGGCGGCGCCGCGATGCTCGGCGCAGACGCCTCGCACGCCTGGGTCCAGGCCTGGTGTCCGGGCACGCCGGGCATGCCGGAGGACGGCTGGCTCGACCTCGACCCGACGAACGACCTGATTCCCGGAACCGGCCATGTGCGCGTGGCGGTGGGCCGCGACTATGGCGACGTGACCCCGCTGCGCGGCGTGATCCGCGGCGGCGGGCGCCACACCCTCGCCGTGGGCGTGACGACGCGCCTGGCGGGTCCGGTTGTTGCTAGCGCGTGATCAAGAGAAACCGAGACAAGACATGAAGCCCAGCTTCGACGAGATGAACACCAGCGCCCGGACGGTGCGCCACCACTACCGCACCTACGGCCAGTGGCTCGAAGCCCAGCCGCGCGACACCATGCGCGCGCGCCGCGACGAAGCCGAGATGATCTTCCGCCGCGTCGGCATCACCTTCGCGGTCTACGGCGCCAAGGACGAGGACGGCGCCGGCACCGAGCGCCTGATTCCCTTCGACCTGATCCCGCGCGTGATCCCGAAGGCCGAATGGGTCGAGATGGAAGCGGGCCTGGCGCAGCGCGTGACGGCGCTCAACCGCTTCATCCACGACGTCTACCACGGCCAGGAGATCCTGAAGGCCGGCATCGTGCCCGCCGACCAGGTGCTCGAGAACGCCCAGTTCCGCGCCGAGATGATGGGGGTGGCGGTGCCCGGCGACGTCTACTCGCACATCGCCGGCATCGACATCGTGCGCGCCGCCCAGGCCGACGGCAGCGGCAGCTACTACGTGCTCGAAGACAACCTGCGCGTGCCCAGCGGCGTGAGCTACATGCTCGAAGACCGCAAGATGATGATGCGGCTCTTCCCCGAGCTTTTCGCCATGCACCGTGTCGCCCCGGTCGCGCATTACCCCGACCTGCTGCTCGAAACCCTGCGCGCCGTGGCCCCGGCCGGCGTGAGTGACCCGACCGTGGTCGTGCTCACCCCCGGCATGTACAACAGTGCCTATTTCGAGCACGCCTTCCTCGCGCAGCAGATGGGCGTCGAGCTGGTCGAAGGCCAGGACCTGTTCGTCAAGGAGGGCTTCGTCTACATGCGCACGACGCAGGGGCCGAAGCGGGTGGACGTGGTCTACCGCCGCGTCGACGACGACTTCCTCGACCCGGCAGCCTTCCGCGCCGATTCAACGCTCGGCTGCGCCGGGCTGCTCGATGTCTACCGCGCCGGCAACATCACCTTGTCCAACGCCATCGGCACCGGAATCGCCGACGACAAGAGCATCTATCCCTATGTGCCGAAGATGATCGAGTTCTACCTCGGCGAGAAGCCGATCCTGAACAACGTGCCGACGTATCTCTGCCGCGAGCCCGAGGACCTGAAGTACGTGCTCGCGCACCTGAGCGAACTCGTGGTCAAGGAAGTGCATGGCGCGGGCGGCTACGGCATGCTCGTCGGCCCGGCGGCGACGAAGGCCGAGATCGCCGAATTCCGCGCCGTGCTCGAAGCGCGGCCCAGCAACTACATCGCCCAGCCGACGCTCGCGCTCTCGACCTGCCCGACCTTCGTCGAAGCCGGCATCGCGCCGCGCCACATCGACCTGCGGCCCTTCGTGCTCTCGGGCAAGAGCGTGCAGATGGTGCCGGGCGGGCTGACGCGGGTGGCGTTGAAGGAAGGATCGCTCGTCGTCAACTCGTCGCAGGGCGGGGGCACGAAGGACACCTGGGTGCTGGAAGCCTGAAGGGAGACACGAACATGCTTTCTAGAACCGCCGACCACCTCTTCTGGACTGCGTCCGGACGCAGCGGCGTGCCTGCGCACGCCGCTGCGCCTGACGCAGGGCCTGGGGCTTGCAAGCCCCAGGCCGCCGCCCGCAAGGAGCAATGCCATGCTGTCTAGGACTGCCGACCACCTCTTCTGGATGGCGCGCTACATGGAGCGAGCCGAAAACACCGCGCGCATGCTCGACGTCAACTACCAGACCTCGCTGCTGCCGCAGTCGGCCGACATGGCCGAGCAGGGCTGGCGCGGCCTGCTCTCGATCAGCGAGCTGACCTGGAGCTTCTCGCAGAAATACGACCGCGTCGACGCGCGCAGCGTCATGGACTTCATGGTGCGCGACGAGACCAACCCGTCGTCGATCCTGGCCTGCCTGCGCGCGGCGCGCGAGAACGCGCGCGCGGTGCGCGGGGCGCTGACGACCGAGGTCTGGGAGACGCAGAACCAGACCTGGCTCGAATTCAATCGCCTGCTCGCCGAAGGCGGATTCGAACGCGACCCCGGCACCTTCTTCGAATGGGTCAAGTTCCGCTCGCACCTGAGCCGCGGCGTGACCGTGGGCACGATGCTGATGGACGAAGCGCTGTACTTCCTGCGCATCGGCACCTTTCTCGAGCGCGCCGACAACACCGCGCGTCTGCTCGACGTGAAGTTCCACGCCCTGGCGGCCGAATACTTCGGCGCCGGCAACGTCAAGGAAAGCCAGGAGGTGGACTTCTACCACTGGAGCGCGATCCTGCGCTCGGTCTCGGGTTTCGAGATCTACCGCAAGGTCTACCGCAACGTGATCCGCCCCGAGCGCGTGGCCGAACTGCTGATCCTGCGCCCGGACATGCCGAGGTCACTGGCTGCCTGCATGAACGAGGTCGTGGCCAACCTCCAACTCGTGAGCAACGAGCAAAGCAACGAAACCCTGCGCCGCGCCGGCCGCCTGCGCGCGGACCTGCAATACGGGCGCATCGACGAGATCCTGGCGACGGGGCTGCATGCGTACCTGACCCAGTTCCTGGACCGCGTCAACGATGTCGGCGCGGGGATCGGGCGCGACTTCCTGGTGCCGGTGGCGGCTTGAGGGGCGCATGCGGCTGCCGGCGCGGCCGATGAGGCCGGGGCTCGAAGCGCGCAGCGCGCGCTGGACTGAAGACCTGCGGGTCTTGCTGCAATCGAATCGGCAACCTGGCCGCGCCGGCGGCGGCCGGTCGAGAGAGCCGGCCTGAGCGGCCGGGCCATCGTTGCGCGCTCGCACGCCTCGCCGCGGCGAGCGGCTTCGACGGCGGGCGGCACTGTGCGCCAGCGGGCTCCCGGATCGCACCAAACGCGGACTTCGATCCTGCGAATTCCGCGCCCGGCGCGTCGGCGCTCAGCCCTGCGGCGCCGTGTCGCGCAGGAAGATCTCGACCCGGCGGTTCTGCGCCCGCCCGGCTTCGGTCGCGTTGCTGGCCACCGGCTGATGCGAGCCGCGCCCCGCGGTCTCGATCCGGTCCGCGGCGACGCCTCGATCGACGAGGTAGTTGCGCACGCTGTTGGCGCGCTCGAGCGAAAGGCGGTCGTTGAGCGCGTCCGACCCGGTGCTGTCCGTATGGCCGACGACGCTCACGTGCAGCGACGGGTCGCTCGACAAGCCCTGGGCGAAGCGGTCGAGCACGCTGCGCAGGTTGGGCTTCAGGTCGGCACGGCCGATGTCGAACGAGATGTCGCTGGGCACCTGCAGCTTGAGCTGGTTGTCGGCCGTGCGCGCGACCTGGACGCCGGTGCCCTGGGTCGCCTGCTCCATCGCCTGGCGCTTTTCCTCCATCTTCTTCGACCAGATGTTGCCGCCCACGGCCCCCGCGGCACCGCCGAGCAAGGCACCGGTCTGGGCGCCGTTGCGGCCGCCGACGAGGCCGCCGAGCACCGCGCCGGCGACGGCGCCGACACCGGCCCCCTGGGCCGTGCCTTTCTGTTCGGCGCTCATGTTGGCGCAGGCGCCGAGAAAGAGGCTGGCCGCGAGGGCAGCGGGCAGGGCGGAAGCGCGGAGGGTTCTTGCGCTCATGGTCATGTTTTCTCCTTGGGTTGCACGAAGAACCCGGCGCCGCCACCGCGATGGCGCGTCGGGCCCGACTCTTAAAGCGTAACGCAGGTCGGTGCGAATGGCGGGACAGTTATTTGCTTCCCACTGTTTCAAGGCGTTTCAGGCCATGCGCCCGATGCGGCGATGGCGCCAGACCCAGCGGAACCAGGCCGTGTTCAGCACGAGCATGGCGATGAAGGCGAGCGCATACGAGCACCAGATGCCCCGCAGCCCGATCCAGGCGTTCAGGGCGAAGGCAGTGGGCAGTTCGATGCCGAGGATCGCGAACATGCCGAGGGTGGCCGGGGCGAGCACGCTGCCGCTGGCGCGCATGGCGCCTTGCAGGACATTGGCCATTCCAAGCGCGACGACGCTCCAGGCGACGATGCGAAGCAGTTCCAGCGCCGTCGCGGCCACGCCCGGGTCGGTGAGGAAGACGGCGACCAGGGCCGGCGCCGCGGCGTAGGCCGCCGCGACGAAGCCGCCGGTGATCAGCCACTCGAGCCGCAGGCCGGTTCGCACGATGGCGCCGATCCGCCCGGGGTGGCCGGCGCCGATGGCGTGCGAAGCGAGGATCGAGGTGGCGATGCCGAGCGACATCGCGGGCAGTTGAAGCCAGCTCATCACCTGGGTCACGGCGCCATAGGCGGCGGTGGCCTGGACGCCGTGGCGATTCACGAGGCCGAGCAGCACGACCTCGGCCGCGGCCATGCTCAGCATCTGCAGCGAAGCCGGCACGGCGATGCGCAGGATCGATCGAACCAGGGCGGCCTGCGGCCGCGATTGCCGCAGCAGATCGGCTCTCGGCGCCAGCGGGTGGCCGCTGTGGCGCCATCGCAGCAGCAGCCAGGCGAGCGCCAGCGCAAAGGCCAGCAGGGTCGAGACCGCGGCGCTCGCCACGCCCAGTTTCGGCAGCCCGAACCAGCCACGGATGAACGCCGGCGTCAGCGCCATCGCCGCCGCGGTGGCCAGCGCCAGCGCCCACAGCGGTGTCACCGCATCGCCCACGGCCCGGCTCATGCTGGTGACGAGCAAGAGCAGGAATATGAGTGGCGCGCCCATCAACATCAGGCGCGCGTAGGTGACGGCGGGTGCGAGCACCGCGGCCGGAGTGCCCAGCGCGCGCATGAGCTCCGGCGCGAACAGGCCGCCGCCGAGGGCGACGACGAGGGCCAGGCCCGTCGTCAGCCAGAGCGCGGCGCCGGCGATGGTGCGGACCTTGGCCGGGTCGCGCGCGCCCCAGGCCTGGCCGACCAGCACCGTGGCGCCGACGCTGAGGCCGATGACCAGGGCCAGCAGAAGGAAGAAGACCGGGAAGAAGGCCGAGACTGCGGCGACGGCCTCGACCCCGATCATCCGGCCGAGGTAAATGCCGTCGATCGTGCCTGCGGTGGTCTGCAGGATGTTGGTGAGGATCATCGGCGCGAGGAGGCCGAGGTAGGTCTTCCACAAGGGCGCCGGGCGCGAGCCGGCGGCAGCAGTCATCGAGGTCATCTCGTTTCTTTCGGGCAAGGCGGGGCCTTTCCGGCGCGCAGAGCGGCCGGATGGGCGGGTGTTTCCCTGAAGGGGGCGACCGGTGCCGCTGCGCTGGCGTGTTTGCAGCGCTGCGGCTTCGGAACTAGGCGTTGTGCAACTGCGTCACGGCGCCGGCGCTCCTGCGTCGAGCAGACGGACCACGTGCTCGCGCAGGTCCTTCGGCCAGGCTGCGATGAGCGCGTCCAGTGCGCTGCGCTTGCCGCCGAACAGCGCGCGCGACGCTTCCTCGAAGCCCGCCAGGTTGCCCGCCAGCGTCGACATGAAGTGGTAGGCGCGCTCCTGGGCGCGGCGGTCCCGGTCCTTGTCGCCATTGGCGCGCCGCGCCTGCTCGACGAGCTTGCGCAAGGCGACCGATGCGCCGCCAGGCTGCGTGGCCAGCCATTCCCAGTGACGCGGCAGCAAGGTCACTTCGCGCGCGACGACACCGAGCCTGGGCCGGCCGCGGCCGCGCGGCTCGTCGCGTTGGGTTTCGCCGTCTTCCGGGGGCGCGTCCGGCGTTGCGCCAGCCGGGGCCTCGCCCTGCGAGGCGAGGCTCGCGAGCCTGGCGACGACCTCCGCGTCCGAACCGCGGAGATCGAGGTCGATGCAGCGCCCGCTTTCGTCGCTGAAGACCAGCAGCGGGTCGGCCGCGCCGCTCGCGGTTTCACGCTTGGCGGCGAGGGCGACGGCGGGCAGCGGACCGGAAGCGATGCGTCGGTGGCCGCTGAAGGCGGTGTAACTGGGGGCGCTGTTCATGGCGATCGGGCAAGGCTGATGGAATAGTTGAATATTACCCGGCTTTTAATCTTGCGTCAATAACACCCGGATGAAACTTCAACACACCCGCGTGCGGGGCGCCGCCCACGCTCGTTCGCGCGCCGAGTCAGTCTTGCGGCGGTTCCTGCGCCTGCTCGTCCGCGGCCAAACTGCCGATCAAGTCGTCCAGGGTCGTGTAAAGCCCTTGCACGGCCTGCGCGCCGAGGGTGGCTTCCAACTCGACATAGGCGGCCTCGATCTCGGGCGCGATGCGGCGCGCCAGCCCCCGGCTCTTCGGCGTCAGCGACACCTTGACCCGGCGCTGGTCGTGGTCCAGGCGCTGGCGCGCGACGAGGCCGGTCTTTTCCATGCGCGCGAGCACGCCCGCGAGGCTGGGGCTCGAGATCGCGCAGAGCACGACGATCTCGCGCGGCTCGAGCGGCCCGGTCTCGAGCAGGGCGCGCACGATGCGCCATTGCTGCTCCGTTACGCCATGGGCATTGAGGATCGGCCGGAAGCGTGCGATCACGCGCTCGCGCGCCTGCAGCAGCAGCAGGGGCAGGTTGCGCGGCAGGAGCTCCAGGGCCGGGTTCGCGGGGCGGCTTGACATGCTCATATGTTAGTGACTATATTACTTATATGTTAGCAATTTGACGAGCCGCCCGCTCATGCTCATGCTCCTGCCCGAACTGCCCTTCGCCCCCTACCGCCTCTCGGGCCGGGTCTGCGGCGTGCTGCTCAACGACGCGAGCGAGCTCCAGGCCCTGGGGCCGGCCCTGTCGCAGCCGCCGTACAAGGCGCCGCCGCAGGCCCCGGTGCTCGAAATCAAGCCGCACAACACCTGGGCCGCCGACGGCGACGACATCGTCGTGCCCGCGGACGTCGCGGCGCTGCGCGCCGGGGCCCAGATCGCCGCCATCATCGGCCGCACGGCCTGCCGCGTCGATGAGCGCGATGCCGCCGCCTGCGTCGCCGGCTACCTGCTCGCCGCCGACATCGAGGTGCCGCACGAAAGCCATTACCGCCCGGCGCTGCGCTTCAAGGCGCGCGACGGTTTCTGCCCGATCGGCGCCACGGCGCTGCCGGCCGAAGCCCTGCCCGACCCCGAAGCGCTCGTCATCCAGTGGCGCGTCGACGGCGAACTCGTGCGCAGCGCGGGCGGCGGCGGCCGCGTGCGCGGTCTGGCGCGGCTGATCGCCGACGTCACCGACTACATGACCTTGCAACCCGGGGATCTGCTGCTGCTCGGTGCCGCCGCCGGTGCGCCCTTGCTGCGGCCTGGGCAGGCGCTCGAGATCAGTGCGCCCGGGCTGGGCCGCCTGCGCCACCGCTTCGTCGCCGGGGAGGGCCGCGCATGAAGACCGCCCGCGTCGCCTACGGCGGGGCGCTGCACAGCGCGACCCCGCACGAAGCCGGCCTGCGCCTTGCCGACGGCCGCGTCCTCGCCGAAGACCAAGTGGTGTGGCTGCCGCCCTTCGAGGTCGGCAGCGTGCTCGCACTCGGCCTGAACTACGCCGACCATCTGAAGGAGCTGAGCCGCGAACTCACGGTCAGCGTCAAGGACGAGCCGCTCGTGTTCCTGAAGAGCCCGGGCGCCCTGATCGGCCACCGCGGCGAAACGCGCCGCCCCGCGGGCGTGAAGTTCATGCATTACGAATGCGAGCTCGCGGTCGTCATCGGCAAGACCGCGCAGCGCGTGCCGCGCGAGCGCGCGATGGAGCATGTGGCCGGCTACACCGTCGCCAACGACTACGCGATCCGCGACTACCTCGAGAACTGGTACCGCCCGAACCTGCGCGTGAAGAACCGCGACACCTGCACCGTGATCGGCCCCTGGTTCGTCGATGCGGCCGACGTGCCCGATCCGCACGACCTGGGCTTGCGCACTTATGTCAACGGCGTTGTGAAGCAGCAGGGCCGCACGAGCAACATGGTCAACGACATCCCGGCGCTGATCGAATACCTCAGTTCCTTCATGACCTTGAAGGCCGGCGACGTCCTCCTCACCGGCACGCCCGAAGGCGTCGTCAACGTCGACGAAGGCGACGAGGTCGTGACCGAGATCGACGCCATCGGCCGCCTCGTCAACCGCATCGTCGGCGACGCCCGTTTCGGCCGCTGAACGGCCGCTGAGCTGCTTCGGAAATCCCCCCATGAGAATCGACCACCTGATCGCCGGCAAGCCGGTCGCCGGACGCGACTATTTCGAGACCGTCAACCCGGCGACGCAGGAGGTGCTGGCCGAAGTCGCGAGCGGCGGCGCCGACGAAGTCAATGCCGCGGTGGCCGCGGCCAAGGCGGCGTTTCCGGCCTGGGCCGGGCTGGCCGCAGCGGAGCGCGCGCGCCTGATGCGCCGCCTCGGCGACCTGATCGCGAAGCACGTTCCCGAGATCGCGCGCACCGAAACGCAGGACACGGGCCAGGTCATCGCCCAGACCGGCAAGCAGCTCGTGCCGCGCGCGGCCGACAACTTCCATTACTTCGCCGAGATGTGCACCCGGGTCGACGGCCACACCTACCCGACGCCGACCCATCTGAACTACACGCTGTTCCACCCGGTCGGCGTCTGCGCCCTGGTGAGCCCCTGGAACGTGCCTTTCATGACCGCCACCTGGAAGGTCGCGCCCTGCCTGGCCTTCGGCAACACCGCGGTGCTGAAGATGAGCGAGCTCTCGCCGCTTTCCGCCGCGCGCCTGGGCGAGCTCGCGCTCGAAGCCGGCATTCCGGCGGGCGTGCTGAACCTCGTCCACGGCTACGGCAAGACCGCGGGCGAAGCTCTGTGCAGCCACCCCGACGTGCGCGCGATCTCGTTCACCGGCTCCACCGCCACCGGCAACCGCATCGTCCAGGCCGCGGGGCTGAAGAAGTTCAGCATGGAGCTCGGCGGCAAGAGCCCCTTCGTCGTCTTCGAAGACGCCGATCTCGCGCGCGCGCTCGACGCCGCGCTGTTCATGATCTTCAGCAACAACGGCGAGCGCTGCACCGCGGGCTCGCGCATCCTCGTCCAGCGCTCGATCTATGCCGACTTCGCGGCGAAGTTCGCCGAGCGCGCCCGCCGCATCGCGGTGGGCGATCCGCTCGACGAGAAGACGATCATCGGCCCGATGATCAGCCCCGCCCACCTGGCCAAGGTGCGCGGCTACATCGATCTCGGCCCCAAGGAAGGCGCGACCCTGCTCTGCGGCGGCCTCGACCGGCCGTCTTATGCGGCCGAATTGGCTGAGCCTTTGCGCCGCGGCAACTACGTCTGGCCGACCGTGTTCGCCGACGTCGACAACCGCATGAAGATCGCCCAGGACGAGATCTTCGGCCCCGTTGCCTGCCTCATTCCCTTCGACGACGAAGCCGACGCGATCCGCCTCGCCAACGACATTCAATACGGCCTGAGCAGCTACGTCTGGAGCGAGAACATCGGCCGCGCCCACCGCGTCGCCGCCGCGGTCGAGGCCGGCATGTGCTTCGTCAACAGCCAGAACGTGCGCGACCTGCGCCAGCCTTTCGGCGGCACCAAGGCCAGCGGCACCGGGCGCGAAGGCGGCACCTGGAGCTACGAGGTCTTTCTCGAGCCGAAGAACATCGCCGTGAGCCTGGGCAGCCACCCCATCCCGCACTGGGGCCTTTGAACCGGAGACGCACGATGGGCCAACTCGCACTCGCCGCCAAGATCACCCACGTTCCGTCGATGTACCTGAGCGAGCTGCCCGGCCCGCGCCAGGGCTCGCGCCAGGCCGCGATCGACGGCCATGTCGAGATCGCGCGGCGCTGCCGCGAGGCCGGCGTCGACACCATCGTCGTCTTCGACACCCATTGGCTCGTCAACGCCAATTACCACATCAATTGCGCGCCGTATTTCAAGGGCCTGTACACCAGCAACGAGCTGCCGCATTTCATCTCGAACATGGAATACGAGTTTCCGGGCAATCCGGAACTCGGCAAGCTTCTCGGGCGCGTGTGCCGCGAGCACGGCGTCGAGACGCTGGCCCACGACAAGACCACGCTCGCTCCCGAATACGGCACCCTGGTGCCGATGCGCTACATGAACGTCGACCGCGGCTTCAAGGCGATCTCGGTCTCGGCGTTGTGCACCGTGCACTACCTCAACGACAGCGCGCGCCTGGGCTGGGCCATGCGGCGCGCGGTCGAGGACCATTACGACGGCACGGTGGCCTTCCTCGCCAGCGGCTCGCTTTCGCACCGCTTCGCCCAGAACGGCATGGCCGAGCCGTTCGCGCACCGCATCTGGAGCCCGATGCTCGAGATGATGGACCATGCGGTCATCGAGATGTGGCAGCGCGGCGACTGGAAATCGTTCTGCGACATGCTCCCCGAGTACGCGAGCAAGGGCCATGGCGAAGGCTTCATGCACGACACCGCGATGCTGCTCGGCGCCCTCGGCTGGTCCGATTACGACGGCCGCGCCGAGGTGGTGTCGCCTTATTTCGGCGCCTCCGGAACGGGCCAGATCAACGCCGTCTTCCCGGTCACGCCGCAAAGCGGCCGGGCCGTTCCCGCCCCCCAGGCCTCGGCCGCCGAGGGCTACATCGCGTTTCCCCGCCTTTGAAGATGCTCGACGCCGCCACCACCATCGAACTCGCGCGCGAGCTCTACGACGCACGCAAGAACCGCGTCCAACTGCGCCATTTCTCGCGCCGTTTTCCGGCGATGACGATCGAGGACGGCTACGCGATCCAGCGCGAATGGGTCCGGCTCGAAATCGCCGACGGCCGGACGATCAAGGGCCGCAAGATCGGCCTGACCTCGCGCGCGATGCAGCAGGCGAGCCAGATCAC
>JAGWTS010000078.1 GCA_028868875.1 Burkholderiales bacterium
GGGGTCGGCGCGGCGGCGCCGAACTCGGCCAGGCAACGCAGGCACAGGCAACCGGTATAGAGGCCGCGCAGTTCGGCGAGGCGGGCGGCATCGAGGCGGACGGTCTCGCAAGCGCAAGGCCCGGGGTCGACCGAGCCGCAATGGAAGGCCGCGCCGCAGCGCGGGCAGCGGTCGGCATGGGAGGCGGCCGGCCCGGTCATCTCGAGATCGCCCCCAGGCCGGCCGGGCCGGCCGTCCCGCGCGGGGATCCGGCCCGCCCGGCAAAGGCGGATCGACCCGGGAGCCCGTTCAGGAGTGCGGGCCTGGACTCGACGCGCGGCGCCGCGCCCAGACTGGATGCGATTGCTTGTGCCATGGCGGCCAGTGTAGGGGCGAAGTCCGGGCGTGCGGCGGGCCGCTTGCTCGGCGCGCTGCGTGGCCTGGCGCTCGACGCGGGTGTCAGGAAAGGGGCGGCAAGCCGATCCCGCCGCGCCGGCCGCAGCCGCCGCGCATGCCGCGCAGCCGCGGCGGCGCCGTCAGGCGACTTCGGCGAAGCGGGCCGGCGCGGGCGAGCCCGGCAGCGGCGAGCGGGCGTCCAGGGGAAGGGTCAGCGTGAAGCGAGAACCCTTGCCGACCTGCGAGGCCACCTCCAGCCGACCCTTCATCAGCTCGGCCAGCGCACGCGACAGTGCGAGCCCGAGCCCGGTGCCGCCATGCTCGAAGCTGACCCGGTCGTTGCCCTGGCGGAAGCGCTCGAAGATGATCTCGTGCAATTCCTCGGGGATGCCCGGGCCGGTGTCCTCGACGTGCAGCGCGACGCCGCCGGGCACCGGCTCGACCGCGATGCCGACGCTGCCCGAGGGGGTGAACTTGATCGCGTTCGAGAGCAGGTTGTTCAGGATCTGCTTCAGGCGCAGGTCGTCGCAGACGAACCTGGACGGCAGCGCCGGATCGATCGTGACGCGCAGCGCCAGCCCCTTGGCGCTCGCCGCGAGGGCGAAGAAGTCGGCCGTTCCGTTGACGAGCGCGCGCAAATCCACCGGGTCGGAATTCAGCGTCATCGAGCCGGCCTCGACCTTGGCGAGGTCGAGGATCTGGGTCAGCAGTTCGTTGAGGTGTTCTGCGCCCTTGCGGATGAGCCCAGCCTGCTCCCTGAACTTCGGATTCTCGAGGCGGTGCTCCATGAGCTCGGCGAAGCCGCGGATGCTCGTGAGGGGAGTGCGCAGCTCATGCGAGACCGCGGCCAGGAACTCGCTCTTGGCATGGTTGGCCGAATTCGCCTGGGCTTCGCTGGCGCGCAGTGCCGCATTGCTGCGTTCGAGCCGCCTCAGGTTGACGACGAAGCTCGCCACCCCGAGCACGACCGCGATGCTCAGCACCAGGGTCAGCAGCAAGGTGGTGTTGCGCGTCGCGCGCCAGCTCGCGAGGGCCTCCTCGGTCGAGGTCGACACCAGCAGGTACAGGGGGTAGTTCGCGATCTGGCGGAAGGCGGTCATGCGGTCGATGCCGTCGACCGTGCTCTTGCCCTTGAGCTGGCCTTCGGGCCCGGGCTCGCGGTGGGCGAACGGGCCATTGCTTCCGATCGAGCTGCCCATGCCCTCGCTCTTGCCGCCCACGACCCGTGCCCGCACCGTGAGATCGGTGCCCACCAGGGCGATGCTGCCATGGCGGCCGAGAGCGGCGCGCTCATACACCGACTCGAAGTAGGCCGGGTCGAGCGAGGCGACGACGACGCCGAGAAGGTGCCCGTCGGCGCCGACGATGCGGCGCGAGAGCTGAATCGTCCAGCGGTTGGAGACCTTGCCCAGTACCGGCTTGCCGATGAACAGGTCGTCGGGGTGGGCCAGCCGCTGCGACGGCGGCAGGCTTCGCGGCGCGAGATGGGCGCGCAAGTGCTCGCGCTGCGACAAGTCGATGTGGCCGGTCTTGGCCGCCGTCGGGTCGAGGTTGCTGCCGATGAAGCGGCCGTTGGCGTCGGTGAGCGAGAGCTGGACCAGGATCTGCGGGGCCAGGCCGGTTTCGTTGGCGAAGCGCACCAGGTCGGGCTGGCGGCCATCGCCGGCGGCGACGGCATTGCGTACCCGGATCGTTGCCTGGTCGGTGCTCGCGAGCACGCGCACCGTCTGTTCCTCGAAGGCACGGGCGAGGTTGGTGTTCTGGCGCTTCTCGGCGTCGATCGCGTCGGCGCGCTTCTGGACCAACTCCGCGGCGACCGCGATCCAGGCGACCAGCAGCACCAGCAAGCCGGCCGCAATCGCCATGGCGCGCAACCGCCGCTCCGCGGCGGTCGCGGGGACGGTGGGCCGGGCGGCCGGCGATGGGAGTGTGCGGGTCTGCATGGCGGGTAGGCCGAAAAGCTCAGGCGCGCACGGTAGCATTTCCCTGCGCGCGAGCCCAGGCACGAGTTCATGGGCGCGACCCCGAAGGCCGCCTTCTGCTCGGGTTATCGGCAGCTTCCGGCGCTACTTGATGCGGGTCAAACAAGCCTCATCTCGCGCTTGACGGCAGGCAGGGTTTTCGCTTAATAATAAGAACAATTCGCATTTGAAAAGACATTGATCATGGTCTGGTCTTCCTGGAAGAACCTGTTTCCGTCGCTCATGCCCCGGGGCGGTGGTGCGTTGGCACGGTCTTCCGTCTGCACCGGTGCACTGGCGCTCGATGGGGCGGCAACCGGGCAGGCCTGCCGCGTCGTCGCGGTGGAGTCGCCGGCCGGACTTCCGGAATGGGGGCGCTGGCTCGCCGAGATCGGCTTCATGCCGGGCGAGCGTGTGGCGATCACGGCGCGCAGCGCCTGGGGCGGCGACCCGATGGTGGTGCGCGTCGGCCAGTCGACCTTCGCCTTGCGCCGCGCCGAGGCCGCCTGCGTGCGGGTCGAACCGGTGTGAGCGAAGCAGTCATCCACGTCCACCGCGGCGGGCCGCTGGTGGCGCTGGTGGGCAACCCCAACTGCGGCAAGACGGCGCTCTTCAACCTGCTCACCGGCAGCCGCCAGAAGGTGGCCAACTACGCCGGGGTCACGGTCGAGCGCAAGGAAGGCCGCATGAAGACGCGCAGCGGCAAGACCCTGCGCGTGCTCGACCTGCCCGGCGCCTACAGCCTGCACCCGCGCTCGCCGGACGAGCGCGTCACCTGCGACGTGCTGCACGGCCGGGCGCGGGGCGAGAAGCGGCCCGAACTGGTGGTGTGCGTCGTCGACGCGACCAACCTGCGGCGCAACCTGCGCCTCGTGCTCGCGGTGCAGCGCCTGGGCCTGCCCTGCGTGGTGGCGCTCAACATGGTCGACCTCGCGGCGCGGCGCGGCCTGAAGGTGGACCCCCAGGCCCTCGCGCGCGAACTCGGGATGCCGGTGGTGCCGACGGTTGCGGTCAAGGCCGAGGGCGACAGTCCCTTGCGCGACCTGCTCGAGGATCGCGCGCTCTGGCGCGCCGGTTCGGCCGCGGCCGAGCAACTGCATCACGAAGGGGACCACCAGCAGGTGCAGGGCATCCTGGAGCGGCTGGGGCTGGACCGGGCGATGCCGCACACCGCGAGCGACCGTATCGACCAGGTCGTGCTGCACCCGGTGCTCGGGCCGCTGCTGCTTGCGCTGATCCTGTTCTTCGTCTTCCAGGCCGTGTTCGCCTGGGCCAAGGCGCCGATGGCACTGATCCAGGCCGGCACCGAGGGCCTGGGCCATGCGGTCTCGGCCGCGCTGCCCCCCGGCGCACTGCGCAGCCTGCTCGTCGACGGCGTGATCGCCGGGGCCGGCGGCGTGCTCGTTTTCCTGCCGCAGATCATCATCCTGTTCTTCTTCATCATCACGCTCGAAGAATCGGGTTATCTGCCGCGCGCGGCCTTCCTGCTCGACCGGCTGATGGGCTCGGTCGGGCTGTCCGGACGCTCGTTCATTCCGCTGCTGTCCAGCTTTGCCTGCGCCATTCCGGGCATCATGGCCACGCGCACGATCTCGGACCCGCGCGACCGCCTGGTGACGATCATGATCGCGCCGATGATGACCTGCTCGGCGCGCCTGCCGGTCTACGCCTTGCTGATCGGCGCCTTCATCCCTCGCCGCAGCGTGCTCGGCGGGCTCGAACTGCAGGGGCTGGTGCTTTTCGGGCTTTATCTCGCCGGCGTCGGCGGGGCGCTCGCGGTGGCCTGGCTGTTGAAGCGCTTCACCTCGCGCGGCCAGGTCCGGGCGCTGATGATGGAGTTGCCCAGCTACCACTGGCCGGCGCTGCGCAACGTCGCGATCGGGCTCTGGCAGCGGGTGGAGATCTTCATGCGCCGTGTCGGCGGCATCATCCTGACGCTGACGATCGCGCTCTGGGTGCTCGCGAGCTGGCCTGCGCCGCCGCCGGGGGCGAGCGGGGCGCCGATCGAATACAGCGTCGCCGGGATCATCGGCCACGCGCTGGCGGTGCTGTTCGCGCCGGTCGGCTTCAACTGGCAGATCAGCATCGCCCTGGTGCCGGGGCTGGCGGCGCGCGAAGTCGCGGTGAGCGCGCTCGGCACGGTCTATGCCCTGTCGGCCACCGCCAGCGACACGGCGCAGGCGCTGACGCCGCTGATCGCGAAAAGCTGGTCGCTGGCGACCGCGTTGTCGCTGCTCGCCTGGTATGTCTTCGCGCCGCAATGCCTGAGCACTCTGGCGGCGGTGAAGCGCGAAACCGGCGGCTGGACCTGGCCCGCGGTGATGGCGGGCTACCTGTTCGCGCTCGCCTACGGCGCCTCGTTCCTGACCTACCGCATCGCGCTCGCGCTCGGCGCCGGCTGAACCGGGGCCCCCACGCTGGCTTCCCCCCGCGCGGGAGCTCAGGACTCTCGGAACGGCCGTGCGTCTCTGAGGCCCGGCCCGCGCTCGGCGTATTCAGCGCAGCGTGTAGCCGCGCGCGTCCATGCAGGCTTCGACCGCGCGCTGGAAGACGCCGGCATCGGCCATGGCCGCGGGCTGGGTCGTGGCCCAGCGGTCGCAGGCGCGGTGGTCCGATTCGGTCTGCTGCGGGCTCTGGCCGTTGCGCGGGTAGACCACGGGGTCGGGCGGCGCCGCAGCGGCGGCGGGCGGGGCCGGGTACACCGTGGCGGGCGGTGCGACGTAGACCGGGTTGCCGTAGGCGACCACCGGCGGCGGCGCGATGACGACGCCCATGCCCGGGTACCAGCCGCGGTGCCAGCCCCAGCCGCCGCCGTAGCCGAGCGAGACCGAAGGCGCGACGAGCGGGCCCCAGCCCCCGTAGACCGGCAGGCCGAAGCCGATGCCGATGGAGACCGAGCCGCGGGCCGAAGCGGCACCGACGCAGCCGGCCAGCAGCGCGGCGACAGCGGCACGATTCAAGGCCTGGCGAATTCGCGGAGTCATGGCAGTCCCTTTCGAGGCGGGGATATCGATGATCGCGCAAGTGCAGCCGCGCTGTCTCGGCCGCGGCGCAAAGTCGGGCCGGCCTGTCGGGTGCGGGCGGAGCCGCGTCACTCCCTGTCGAAAGCGGGCCTGCAATGGCCGGACCGACGCCGGCGCGGGTCGTCGAAGCGGCGCCGCCTGGCTGCCCGCTGGCCCGGGATCAGACCAGCAGGCCCTTGGTCTCGATGAATTCGACGACCTCGGCCAGGCCTTCGCGGGTCTTGAGGTTGGTCATCACGAAAGGCCGGTTCGGCCGCATGCGGCGCGTGTCGGCGGCCATGACGCCGAGATCGGCGCCGACGTAGGGCGCGAGGTCGGTCTTGTTGATGACGAAGAGGTCGCTCTTCGTGATCCCGGGGCCGCCCTTGCGCGGGATCTTCTCGCCGCCGGCGACGTCGATGACGTAGATCGTGAGGTCGCTCAGCTCGGGGCTGAAGGTCGCGGCGAGGTTGTCGCCCCCCGACTCGATGAAGACGATGTCGGCCTCGGGAAAGCGCTCGAGCAGGCGGTCGACGGCTTCGAGGTTGATCGAGGCGTCTTCTCGGATCGCGGTGTGCGGGCAGCCGCCGGTCTCGACGCCGACGATGCGCTCGGCCTCGAGCGCGCCGGCCTCGGTGAGCAGGCGCTGGTCTTCCTTGGTGTAGATGTCGTTGGTGACGACGACGAGCTCCCAGCGCTCGCGCATGGTCTTGCACAGCATCTCCACCAGCGTCGTCTTGCCCGATCCCACCGGGCCGCCTACGCCGACGCGCAAGGGCGGCAGGCGCTTGGTGCGGCCTGGAATCTGGTGCAGCTTCGAATTCATGAGCGGAACAGCCTCGAGTACTGGGTTTCGTGGTGGCAGGACAGAATCGCGAGCATCGGTGCGAAGGCCTGGCGCCGGCCGGCCGCGGCGCGTGCGAGCGCGTCGTCCACGGCGCCGGGCAGGGCCGCCGCGAGCCGCGCCAGCATGCGCTGCGCCGCGGCCTGGCCCAGCGGCACGGCCTTCATCGCCGCCTGCGCCATGTTCTCGCACCAGCCGAAGCCGAAGGCGAGAATCGTCTGGCGCGCGTCGGCGCCGCCGAGCGCGGCGGCGAGCGCGAAGGCGAGCGGCCAGGTCGGCGCCGGCCGCAGCGCGGCGAGGGCGGCGATGCGGGCATCGTGCGTGTGCTCGCCGTTCTTCAGCCATTCGACCATCGAGCGCCCCATCTGCTCGGCCTGCTGCCGCATCTCGGCGCTTTCGCGGCTCGCGCCGACCCAGGCGTTCAGCGCTGCGGCGGCGGCGCCGTCGTGTTCGTTCCAGGCCTGCCAGGCCTCGGCCAGCAGCGGCCCTTCGGCGCGCGCCAGGACCAGTTCGAGCTGGTTCGCGAGCCAGTCGGCTGCGCTCGGCTCGTCGTGGACGAGGCCGGCTTCGACCGCCGATTCGAGGCCTTCGGAATAGCTGAAGCCGCCGACCGGCAGGGCCGGGGACGCGAGCCAGATCAGGCGCAGCAGCGTGGAAGGGATCATTCAGCGGGACTTGTGCCCGTGGTCGTGCGCGTGATCGTGGCCGTGATCGTGGTCGTGGTCATGGGCATGTCCCTGATCCTCGCCATGCGCCTGCGCCTGCGCCTGCGCGTGCCCGCTGCCGTGCCCGTGCCCCTCGTGGTCGTGATGGGCATGCCCGGGCTCGCTCTGGTAGGCACCGCCCTCGGGCTCGAAGGCCTCGCTCGCCTCGGCCACGGTCAGGTGCATGCGGCGCAGCATCTGCGCCAGCACCGGGTCGGGTTCGATCTTCAAATGGCCGGGTGCCACCTCGACCGCGACGTGGCGGTTGCCGAGGTGGTAGGCCGCGCGCGCCAGGTCCACGGGCGTGCCGTGCTCGCTGCAGGCGCTGACGACGAGCACCGGCTGCGGCGCGGCGACGGCGCGCAGCATCGAGCCGTCTTCGCCCAGCAGCACGTCGCCACCGCGCACGATGCTGCCGCGGGCGAGGAAGACGCCGATGCGGCGGCCGCTGGAGTCGGTGGCTTCGAAGCGGCTCTTGCTGCGCGTGTCCCAGTCGAGGGCGATCTCGGGCGCGCGCTTCAGGAGCGCGGCAGCGAGGCCGCGGCCGCGCGGGATGAGCTTGTTGACGGTGAGCATGTCGGGGGTTTCCATCGGGCTGAGGTGCAGCCGCTCTTATAACCCCCGGGCGCCGCGGCGTCAGAACAGGAAATAGCGCTGCGCCAGCGGCAGCTCGGTGGCCGGCTCACAGGTCAGCAGCTGGCCGTCGGCGCGCACGCTGTAGGTCTGGGCGTCGATCTCCATCTGCGGCAACCAGGCGTTGTGGATCATGTCGGCCTTCTTCACCGTGCGGCAGTTCTGCACCGCGGCCAGGCGCTTGTGCAGCCCGATCTCGTCGCCGATCTCGGCCGCGAGCGCGGCCCGGCTCACGAAGGTGAGCGAGGTCGCCGACAGCGCGCGGCCGTGGCTGCCGAACATCGGCCGCCAGTGCACCGGCTGCGGCGTCGGGATGCTGGCGTTGGGGTCGCCCATCGCCGCCGCGGCGATGAAGCCGCCCTTGAGCACCAGACTGGGCTTGACGCCGAAGAAGGCGGGGCGCCAGAGCACCAGATCGGCCCATTTGCCGATCTCGATCGAACCCACCTCGTGGGCGATGCCGTTGGCGAGGGCCGGGTTGATCGTGTACTTGGCGAGATAGCGCTTGACGCGGAAGTTGTCGTTGCGCGCGCCGTCGCCGGGCAGGGCGCCGCGCTGGCCCTTCATCTTGTGCGCCGTCTGCCAGGTGCGGATCACGACCTCGCCGACCCGGCCCATGGCCTGGCTGTCGCTGCTCATCATGCTGATCGCGCCGAGGTCGTGCAGCACGTCCTCGGCGGCGATGGTCTCGCGCCGGATCCGGCTTTCGGCGAAGGCCAGGTCCTCGGCGATCCCGGCGTCGAGGTGGTGGCAGACCATCAGCATGTCCAGGTGCTCGTCCACCGTGTTCGCGGTGTAGGGCATGGTCGGGTTCGTGCTGCTGGGCAGGAAGTTGGCGACGCCGACGACGCGCAGGATGTCCGGCGCATGGCCGCCGCCCGCGCCTTCGGTGTGGAAGGCGCAGAGGGTGCGGCCTTTCGTCGCGGCGATCGTGTCCTCGACGAAGCCCGATTCGTTCAAGGTGTCGCTGTGGATCGAGACCTGGGTGTCGGTGGCCTCGGCGATGTCCAGGCAGTTGTCGATCGCCGAAGGCGTCGAGCCCCAGTCTTCGTGCAGCTTCAGGCCGATGGCGCCGGCGGCGATCTGCTGCGCCAGGGCCTCGGGCCGGCTCGCGTTGCCCTTGCCGAGAAAGCCCAGGTTCATCGGGAAGGCCTCGGCCGCCTGCAGCATGCGGTGCAGGTTCTCCGGCCCCGGGGTGCAGGTGGTGGCGAAGGTGCCGGTGGCCGGGCCGGTGCCGCCGCCGAGCATCGTCGTCACGCCCGAGGCCAGTGCCTCGTCGATCTGCTGCGGGCAGATGAAATGGATGTGGCTGTCGATGCCGCCGGCGGTGACGATCAGCCCCTCGCCGGCGATGATCTCGGTGCCCGGGCCGATGACGATGTCCACCCCCGGCTGCACGTCGGGGTTGCCGGCCTTGCCGATGGCGGCGATGCGGCAGCCCTTGAGGCCGATGTCGGCCTTGACGATGCCCCAGTGGTCGACGATCAAGGCGTTGGTGATGACGCAGTCGGCGGCCTCGTGGTGGCCCGGGCCGTTGACGACCTGGCTCTGGCCCATGCCGTCGCGGATCGTCTTGCCGCCGCCGAACTTGACTTCCTCGCCGTAGCCCCCGGCGTTGAGCGTGTAGTCGGCCTCGACCTCGATCACGAGCGCGGTGTCGGCCAGGCGCACGCGGTCGCCGACGGTGGGGCCGAACATCTCGGCGTAGGCACGGCGGCCGATGCGGGCCATCAGAGGGCTCCCTGGACGAGGCCGCGAAAGCCGTAGACGCGGCGCGCGCCGGCGTAGGCGACGAGGGTGACCGTGCGCTGCTGGCCGGGCTCGAAACGCACCGCGGTGCCGCTGGCGATGTCCAGGCGCATGCCGCGCGCGGCGTTGCGGTCGAAGCGCAGCGCCGCATTCGTCTCGGCGAAGTGGTAGTGCGAGCCGACCTGGATCGGCCGATCGCCACTGTTCTCGACCACGAGGATCACGGTCGGGCGGCCCGGGTTGAGCTCGAGCTCGCCGTCGTCGCAGAGGATTTCGCCTGGAATCATGGTGCACCTCGGACGGGTTTCACGCGATGGGTTGGTGCACGGTCACCAATTTGGTGCCGTCGGGGAAGGTCGCCTCGACCTGGATCTCGCTCACGATCTCGGCCACGCCGTCCATCACGTCGGCACGGCGCAGCACCTGCTTGCCTTCGCTCATGAGCTGGGCCACGGTCTTGCCGTCGCGTGCGCCTTCCAGGATCGCCGAGGTGATCAAGGCGATGGCCTCGGGCACGTTGAGCTTGAGGCCGCGCGCGCGGCGCCGCTCGGCGAGCAAGGCGGCGGTGAAGACGAGGAGCTTGTCCTTTTCGCGCGGCGTCAGATCCATGGTTCTCGGGCCTTTGCAGATTGAGTGCCATGTTACGGCCTCGGGGTTGGTGCGGAACTTGATTGCAGGGTCGGGGTGAACCCCAGCCCCGCTCCTACGACCGACTCGCCCGCGGCTCCGCAGCGCGTCCTCGAGACGCGGCGCGACTACAACAGCTGGGTCGCGCGCGAGACCATCGAAGACCACGCCTTGCGCTTCACGCCGCGCGCGTTCCGGCGCTGGAGCGCGGCGCGCGTGGCGCAGACCGCGCTCGGCGGGGCGGCCTCGTTCCTCATCCTCGAAGCGGTCGGGGCGACGCTGCTGCTGCAGTTCGGCTTCGTCAACGCCGCGCTCGCGATCCTCGCCACCGGGCTCGTGATCTTCCTCGCCGGCCTGCCGGTCGCGCGCTACGCGGCGCGCTACGGCGTCGACATGGACCTGCTCACGCGCGGCGCCGGCTTCGGCTACATCGGCTCGACCGTCACCTCGCTCATCTACGCCAGCTTCACCTTCATCTTCTTCGCCCTCGAAGCGGCGGTCATGGCCTATGCGCTCGAACTCGCGTTCGACATCCCGCCGGCCTGGGGCTACCTGCTGTGCGCGCTGGTCGTGATTCCGCTCGTGACCCATGGCGTCACCGCGATCAGCCGGCTCCAGGTCTGGACCCAGCCGCTGTGGCTGGCGATGCTGGTCGTGCCCTATGTCTATGTGCTCAACCGCAACCCGGGGCTGGTCGGCGGCCTCGTCGCCTACCGCGGCGAGCAGGGCGCGGCCCCGGGCTTCGACCTGCGCGCCTTCGGCGCCGCGACCACGGTCGGCATCGCCCTCATCACGCAGATGGGCGAGCAGGCGGACTACCTGCGCTTCATGCCCGAGCGCAGGCCCGAAACGCGCTGGCGCTGGAACCTGGCCCTGCTCGTCGGCGGCCCGGGCTGGGTCATTCCCGGGGTCGCGAAGATGCTCGGCGGCATGCTGCTGGCCTACCTCGCGATCACGCACATGGTGCCGCCCGACCGCGCCGTGGATCCGAACCAGATGTACCTCGCGGCCTACGAGTACGTGTTCCCGCGCTTCGGCGTCGCGGTCGCCGCGACCGCGGCCTTCGTCTTCGTCTCGCAGCTCAAGATCAACGTCACCAACGCCTACGCCGGGTCGCTGGCCTGGAGCAACTTCTTCTCGCGCCTGACCCATGCCCACCCGGGGCGGGTGGTGTGGATGGTGTTCAACACCGGCATCGCGCTCGTGCTGATGGAGATGAACGTCTTCAGCGTGCTCAGCCACGTGCTCGGGCTGTACGCGAACATCGCCATCGCCTGGATGATGGCGGTGGTGGCCGACCTCGTCGTCAACAAGCCGATGGGCTGGTCGCCGCCGGGCATCGAGTTCAAGCGCGCCCATCTCTACGACATCAACCCGGTGGGCGTGGGCGCCATGGGCATCGCCTCGGGGCTCTCGGTGGCCGCGCACCTGGGCGCCTTCGGGCCGATGGCGCAGGCCTTCTCGGCCGCCATTGCCCTCGTCACCGCCTTCGTCGCCTCGCCCCTCATCGCCTGGGCGACGCAGGGGCGCTACTACCTGGCGCGGCGCACGATCCCGATCGTCGATGCCGGCGCCTACCCGCGCCTGGCGCCGCTGCGCCAGACCTGCACCGTCTGCGCGCGCGAGTACGAAGGCGAGGACATGGCCTTCTGCCCCGCCTACCAGGCGCCGATCTGCTCGCTGTGCTGCACCCTGGACGCGCGCTGCGACGACCTGTGCAAGCCCGAGGCCCGGGTCTCGGCGCAATGGGCGGCCTTGCTGCGGCGGCTGCTGCCGCGCGCGATGGCGCCGCAGCTCGACGCCGGCCTGGCGGACTACCTGCTGCTGATGGGCCTGGTCGTGCCGCTGCTGGCGCTGCTGTTCGGCGCCGCCTACCGCCAGGCGGTCCATGCCCTGGGCGAGCGCGCGGCGCAGTTCGAGCCGACCCTGGGCCAGGGCTTCACCAGCGCCTTCCTGCTCGCCACGATCGGCGCCGGCATCGTCGCCTGGTGGCTGGTGCTGACGCAGCGCAGCCGCGCCGCGGCGCAGGAGGAATCGAAGCGCCAGACGCGGGCGCTGCAGCGCGAAATCGCCTCGCACGCCCGCACCGACGAGGCCTTGCAGGCCGCGCGGCGCCAGGCCGAGGCCGCGAACCAGGCCAAGAGCCGCTACATCACGACCATCAGCCACGAGCTGCGCACGCCGCTCAACAGCATCCTGGGCTACGCCCAGCTGCTGGAAGAGGACGAGGCCATGCCGCCGCAGCGGCGCCAGGCGGTGAGCGTGATCCGGCGCGGCGGCGACCATCTTCTGAGCCTGATCGAAGGCACGCTGGACATCGCCCGCATCGAGAGCGGTCGCCTCGCGCTCGAGCCGCGGCCGATGCGCTTTGCCGACGGGCTGGCCGAGATCGCGCGCCTGTTCGAATTGCAGGCCGCCGGGCGCGGCCTCGCGTTCCGCTTCGCGGTCGTTGGCCGGCTGCCGGCGCGGGTGCGCGGCGACGAGAAGCGGCTGCGCCAGATCCTCATCAACCTGCTCGGCAACGCGATCAAGTTCACCGCCCAAGGCCAGGTCAGCCTGAAGGTGCAGCACCAGCGCGAGATGGCGCGCTTCGAGATCGAGGACACCGGCCCGGGCATGACGCCCGAGGAGCTGACGCGGGTGTTCGAGCCCTTCGAGCGCGGCAGCGCGGCCGACGGCGTCTCGGTCGGCAGCACCGGGCTCGGCCTGACGATCGCGCGCATGCTGACCGAGCTGATGGGCGGCGAGATGACGGTGGCGAGCGTCCCCGGCCGCGGCACCACGTTCACGATCCGCCTCTTCCTGCCCGAGCTCGCCGATGCGCCGGGCCTGGCCGAGGCGGCGCCGGCAAGGCGCATCGGCTACGAAGGCCGGCGCCGCCACGTGCTCGTGGTGGACAACGAGGAGGCCGACCGCCGCCTCGTCGCCGACCTGCTGCAGCCGCTGGGCTTCGAGGTCAGCAGCGCCGCCTCGGGCGAGGCCGCGCTGGAGGCGCTGGGCCGTCTCCAAGGCGTGGACGCGGTCTTCATGGACCTGGCGATGCCGGGCATCGACGGCTGGGAGACGATCCGCCGCCTGCGCCGCGCCGGCCACGCGATGGCGCTGGCGGTGGTCTCGGCCAACGCCTTCGACAAGACGCTGGAGAACGACGTGGGCCTGCCGGACGACGACTTCCTGGTCAAGCCGGTGCGGGTGGGTGACCTGCTCGACTGGCTCGGCCGCCGCCTCGAGCTGCAGTGGGTGCACGCCGAGCGAATACCGACACCTCCGCCGCCGGCCGTCGCGGAGGCCCTGCCCGGCGCAGCGCTGCTGCGTGCGCTGCAGGAGGCGGCCAGCCTGGGCCACGTGCGCGCGGTGGCGCGGCGCCTCGACGCGATCGAGGCCGCCGACGCCGCGTTTGCCGCCTTCACAGCGCGCATGCGCCTGCTTGCGCGCCAGTTCCAGTTCGACGCCATGAACCTAGCCATCGAGCAAGCCCTGAATGAACACCGAACTGCCTGAAGACGGCGTCCCGAGCGGCGCCGATGTCGTGCTCGTCGTCGACGACGTGGCCGACAACATCGCCTTGCTCAACGACGCGCTCGACGAGGCCGGCTACACCGTGCTCGTCGCGACCTCGGGCGAAGCCGCGCTCGCGCTTGCAGCGCGCGCCTTGCCCGACATCGTTCTGCTCGACGCCGTGATGCCGGGGCTGGACGGCTTCGAGGTCGCGCGCAGGTTGAAGGCCGACCCCGAGACCGCGCCGATCCCGATCGTCTTCATGACGGGCCTGACCGAGACCGTGCACCTCGTCGCCGCATTCGGCGCCGGCGGCTGCGACTACGTGACCAAGCCGATCCGCCCGCGCGAGGTGCTGGCGCGCATCGGCGCCCATCTGCGCCAGGCGCGGGCGCAGCGCCAGGCGCGCAACGCGCTCGACGCCTTCGGCCATGCCACGCTGGTGGTGCGCGAGCGCAACGGCCACCGCGTCTGGCAGACCGCGCTCGCGCGCCGGCTGCTGCAGGAATTCTTCGGCGGCGACGAGGCGAGCACGCCGCCCGAGGTCATCGCCTGGGTGGCGCGCGAAGCGCTGCGCCGGCGCGCCGGCGCCGAGCCCCTGGCGCTGACGGTGGCGCGCGGTGCGCGCCGCATCAGCTTCGCCCTGCACGCGATGCCCGAGGAGAGCTTCGACGAAGCCGCGGGCGAATGGCTGATCGTGATGCGCGAGAGCGATGACGCGGCCATCGTCGAGGCCATCACGCTCGCGCTGGAACTCACGGCGCGCGAGGCCGAGGTGCTGTACTGGGTCGTCAAGGGCAAGACCAATCGCGACATCGGCGACATCCTGGGCACGAGCCCGCGCACCGTGACCAAGCATCTGGAGCACGTCTTCGGCAAGCTCGGGGTCGAGACCCGCACCGCGGCCGCGGCGCTGGCAATGGGCCGGGTGCGCGAGTTGGCGCGCGCCTGAACGGATCGCCGCGCTAGCCGGCGGCGGCCTGCAGCGGATGGCCGCCCGGGTCCTTGCCGCGCAGCCGCCGCCACAGCACCTGGAAGTTGACTGACGATGCCCTGCAGGCTCACGTAGGGAAACGCCTTGCGGCCGAGAAAGGCAGCGCTTTCGGCGGCGGTGCGGGCGGGTTGGTCGGAATCGAGATAGCTCATGGCGGCGCGAAGGGACTTGCGAGCGGCCGGCGCCGCCCGGGACCGCACTCTGTGCGAAGACGGACGGCGGCGGCTCGAGCCACGCAAAAGCACCAGTCGCGGCAACCCCAGCAACCGGCGCTCGATAAACTGCCCGCATCGCCTTCGTTTCGAGCTGCCGATGACCGCTTCCTCCCTCGCCCCCGGCGCGCGCCCCGCCACCCGCAACCGGGCCGAAATCCCGGCCGATCTGCGCTGGGACTTCGCGCCCATCTACCCCGACTGGCCCGCCTGGGAAGCCGGCATGGCCGAGATGCAGCGGCTGATGGACGACTTCGCCGCGCGCAAGGGCACGCTCGCGCAAGGCGCGGCGGCCTTGCTCGCGGCCTACGAGGCGTTCGACGAGATCGGCCGGCTGCAGTACCGCCTTTATCGCTACCCGCAGCTGCAGCGCGACGTCGACACCCGCGACCAGGACGTGGCCGGGCGCTTCCAGCGCGTGGGCGCGCTGTTCGCGAAGTTCGAGGCTGCCACCGCCTGGTTCAAGCCCGAGCTGCTGGCCTTGCCGCAGGCCGAGGTGGAGGCCTGGATCGCGGCGACGCCGGCGCTCGCGCCGTACCGCTTCACGATCGTCGACAACTTCAGGCGCCAGCGCCATGTGCTCGATGAGGCGGGCGAGCACCTGCTGGCGCTGGGCTCGCGCCTGGCGGGCGCCCCGCGCGAGGTGTTCCAGGAACTCAGCACCTCGGACATCCGCTTCCCCACGCTGCGCCTGGTCGACGGCAGCGAGGTCGTGCTCACGCCCGGCAACTACGCCGCCCTGCTCGAAAGCAACCCCGACCAGGCCGAGCGCGGCGCGGCGGCCGCGGCCCATGTCGGCACCTATGCCGCCAACGCCCACACCTACGCGGCGCTCTACAACGCCGTGCTCCAGCGCGACTGGTACCTGGCCCAGGCGCGCCGCTTCGAGACCACGCTGGACGCGGCGCTCGACGAGAACGCGGTGCCGCCGGCCGTGGTCGAGACCCTCGTGCGCACGGCGCGCGCGGGAGCCGCGCCGCTGCAGCGCTATGCGCGGCTGCGCCGGCGCCTGCTCGGCCTGGCCGGCTACCACCTCTACGACGGCTTCCTGCCGGTCTGGCGCAGCGACAAGACCTATCCCTATGCCACGGCACGCGAGCTCGCGCTGGCTTCGGTGGCGCCGCTCGGCGCCGACTACTGCGAGCGCTATCGCCGCTTCGTCTCGGGCGGGCGCATCGACGTCTACGAGAACGAGGGCAAGCGCAGCGGCGCCTACAGCGCCGGGGTCTACGGCGTCGGGCCCTACCTGCTGCTCAACTACAACGACACGCTGGATTCGGTCTTCACCTTCGCCCACGAAGCCGGCCATGCGATGCACACCGTGCTGTCGTACGAGCGCCAGCCCTTCGTCACCGCCGACTACACGATCTTCGTCGCCGAGGTTGCGTCGATCACGAACGAGCGCCTGCTGCTCGACGAGCTGCTGCGCCGAACCGAAGACCCGAAGGAGCGCTTCCTGCTGCTCGAACACGCGGCCAGCGCCATCGTGGGCACCTTCTACACCCAGGCCTTGTTCGCCGACTTCGAGCTCCAGGCGCACCGCCTCGTCGAGCGTGGCGAGCCGGTCACGACCGAGGTGCTGTGCCGCCTGTATGCCGGCCTGCTGCGCGACTACTGGGGCGACGCGGTCGAATTCGACGCGTTCTACCAGTACACCTGGGCGCGCATTCCGCACTTCTACAACTCGCCCTACTACGTCTACCAGTACGCCACCTGCTTTGCCTCGTCGGCGAAGATCTACGCGGCGATGACCGAAGGCGACCCGGCCGCGCGCGCGGCGGCCACCGCGCACTACCTCGAACTGCTGTCGAGCGGCGGCAACGACCACCCGATGGAACAGTTGCGCAAGGCCGGCGTCGACCTCACCGATGCCGCGACGGTGCAGGCCGTGGTCAGCCAGCTCGACGCCCTCGTCACGCGCATGGAAGCCGAGGCGGCGAAGCTGGCCTGATCAGCCCCTGGCGTCGAAACCGAGGATGGCCGAGGCGACGCGGTCGAGCGCCATCACCTCGTCGACCCCGCCCATGCGGATGGCCTCCTTGGGCATGCCGAAGACGACGCAGCTTTCCTCGTCCTGGGCGATGGTGCGCGCGCCGCGCTCGTGCATCGCCTTCATGCCGCGCGCGCCGTCGTCGCCCATTCCGGTGAGGATGATGGCCAGGGCGTCGCGCCCGGCGCATTCGGCGGCGGAGCGGAAGAGCACGTCGACGGAAGGCTTGTGGCGGTTCACCGGCGGGCCGTCGGCGACCACGGCGAAATACTGGCCGCCGGCCTTGCGCAGCGACAGGTGGCGCCCGCCCGGGGCGATGAGGGCGACGCCGCGTTCGAGCCGGTCGCCGTCGCGCGCCTCGCGCACGTTCATCGCGCACAGGCTGTCCAGGCGCTGCGCGTAC
>JAGWTS010000079.1 GCA_028868875.1 Burkholderiales bacterium
CGGATTCGAGGCGGCGCATCGCGTTGATCACGGAGCGCCGGCGGCGCAGCCCGACGGGCGATTCGTCGAACGAGGCATCGGTCATCTTGCGGCCGATGATCACCGCCGCTGCGGCGTCGATCGCGCCCATCGCGATGCCGGCCTGCGAGATCACCTGGTCGGGGTCGGCGCCGAGCAGCGAGGGCCGGGGATGCCGCGCCTCGAGCCACATCACGATCAGCAGGCTCTCGGTGAGCGGCTTGCCGTCGTCGAGAACCAGCGCCGGCACCCGCGCCACGGGGTTGGCGTCGAGCAGCGCAGGTGCATCGAGCCAGGGATCGGTGAGCTGGCGCTCGAGGCCGTCGATTTCCTTCTCGGCCAGCGCGATGCGGGCGATGCGGGCGTAGGGCGAGGTGGTGCTGTAGAACAGTTTCATCGGGGACCTCCGTTGGATCAGCGTGCGGCTTGCTGCAGGCGGTCGACCAGGCGCTTGCCCGCGGCCTGCAGCGCATCGTAGGAGCGGATCACGATCGCGTGGCGGCGCTCGGCCCAGTCCTCGTCGATCTCGACCAGGCGCAGGCCCATCGCCTTCGCATACAGCTGCGCCATCTTCTCAGGCAGCATGCCGATGCCCAGGCCGGCCTGCACCATCGCCGCCAAGGCGTCGTAGGTGTGGACCTGCATGCGGCAGCGCCAGGGCTTGTCGACCTCGGCGGCCGCGCGCTGGATCTGCAGGTTGATCTGGCTGCCGGTGTGCAGGCCCACGTAGTCGAAATCGAGCGTGTCGGCGAACTTCACCGAAGACCGGCCCGCCAGGGCATGGCCTTCGGGCACGGTGAGGACGAGCCGGTCGCGCCGGTAGGGGATGACCTGCAGGGCGCCGGTCTTCGGCCCCTCGACGATGAGGCCGATGTCGCAGGCGTTCTCGGCCACCGCGGTGACGACGGCGGTGCTGACCTTCTCTTCGACGTGGACCTCGATCAGCGGGTGCTTCTTCAGGAACGAATCGAGCTCGGTCGGCAGGAACTGGGTCAGCGTCGACAGGTTCGAGGCGATGCGCACATGGCCGCTCAGCGACTGGGTGGCGCCGAGCTTGCCGTCGGCGAAGATCAGCGGGCGGATGCCTTCCTCGACGCGCACCGCGCTGACGCGGCCGATGACGATCGAGTGCGTGGCGTATGGCACGACGCTCTCGATCTCGCAGAACAGGTTGCACTGCGCGCCTTCGAGGTAGGGCATGCCGCCGGCCTCGTTGCGCCATTCGCCGGATCGGAATCGGGCCTCGCCCTTGAGGCGTCCGCCGAAGTCGGCCACCAGGTCTTCGTGCTCGGTGGTCAGGACGTTGACGCAAAAGCGCCCGCGGCCGATGAGAGGGGCGTGGATGCTCGCGCCGTGGTTGACGCAGATCAGCAGCGACGGCGGATCCATCGCGAGCGAGTTGACCGCGGTGGCGGTCATGCCGTAGCGGTTGCCGTTGACGTCGGCGGTGGTGATGATGGTGACGGTGGCCGCGAGCCGGCGCATCGCGCGCTTGAACTCGGTGGTCACGGGAACGAGGTCGTCGGCGATGGCGTTCATCCTGGGGCTCCTGGCCTGCGGTGTTCCGGCTCAGGCGCGCGGCCGGCTGCGTTCGAACGAGGCGCGCGGCGCGAGCAGCGCGGCCAGGCGCTCGAGCCGGGGCAGGGCCGGCATCCAGGCCGCCTGGGGGAAGCGGAAACGCACGTAGTCGAGGGCGACGACCGCCGTGATCGCGCCCAGGTCCGGGGTGCCCGACGCGTAGGCCGGCGCATCGGCTTCGAGGCGCAGCAGGCCTTGCACGATCGAGCGCCGGCGCCGCAGGCCGACCGGGGAATCGTCGAAGGAAGCGTCGGTGATCTTGCGCCCGATCAAGGTGTGGACCGCCGCGTCGATGACGCCCATCGCCACCCCGGCCCGCGCCAGCGCGGCCCGGCGCTGCACGCCGAGCAGGCTCGGCGCCGGGCGCTCGCTTTCGAGCCAGAGCACGATCAGCAGCGATTCGGTGAGGACCAGCCCGTCGTCGGTGACGAGCGTGGGCACGCGCGCCGCCGTGTTGGCTTCGAGCAGGCGCGGATCGTCGGCCCAGGGGTCGACGAATTCGGTCGCCAGGTCGGTGAAGCCCTTTTCCTCGAGCGCGATGCGCGCAATGCGGGCGTAGGGCGAGGTGGTGTTGAGCAACAGCTTCATGTCGGTTTCCTCTGCGTCGAAGGTCAAGGGGCGGCCGGCGTCTCGTCGGCGAGCTCCAGCGTGTGGCCCATGCGCGTCTGCTTGGTGCGCAGGTAGGCCACGTTCTCCTGCGTCGGCGGCGTCGTCAAGGGCATGCGTTCGGCGATGGTCAGCCCGAAGCTGCCCAGGCAGCGGTACTTGGCCGGGTTGTTCGTGAGCAGCCTCATGCTGGTGATTCCCAGGTCCTGCAGGATGCCGGCGCCGACCGCATAGTCGCGCGCATCGACCGCGAGGCCCAGTTCGAGGTTCGCGTCGACCGTGTCCAGCCCGGCGTCCTGCAGCGCGTAGGCGCGCAGCTTGTGGGTCAGGCCGATGCCGCGCCCTTCATGGCCGCGCAGGTAGAGTACGACGCCGCAGCCGGACTGGCCGACCTTGGCGAGCGAGGCTTCGAGCTGCTGGCGGCAATCGCAGCGCAGCGAGCCGAAGGTGTCGCCCGTCAGGCATTCGGAATGGACGCGCACGAGCACGTTCTTCGCGCCCGCCACCTCGCCCATGACCATCGCCAGATGCTCGTGGGGGCTGTCGGGGGCCTTGTAGACGCAGGCCTTGAAGACGCCGTGGCGGGTCGGGAGCCGGGCTTCGGATTCGCGCCGCACCTTGGCGCCGCCGCGGCGGTAGGCCACCAGATCGGCAATCGAGACGATGCACAAGCCGTAGCGCCGCGCAAAGGCCTCGAGTGCCGGCCGCCGCGCCATCGTGCCGTCGTCGTTCACCACCTCGGCCAGCACGCCGCCCGGGCGCAGGCCGGCCAGGCGCGTGAGGTCGACCGAGGCTTCGGTGTGGCCCGGGCGGCGCAGCACGCCGCCGGCGACGGCGCGCAGCGGGAACACATGGCCCGGCCGGTTGAAGTCGTCGGCGGCCACCGCCGGGTCGACGAGGGCGCGGACGGTCGCTGCCCGGTCGGCGGCCGAGATGCCGGTCGTCGTGCCGGCCCGGACGTCCACCGTCACCGTGTAGGCGGTGCGCATCGAGTCGGTGTTGCGCTCGACCATCAGCGGCAGCGCCAGCTCGTCCAGGCGCTCGCCGGGCAGGCCCACGCAAAGCACGCCGCTGGTGTGGCGCACCATGAAGGCGATCGCCTCGGGCGTAGCGTGTTCGGCCGCGAGAATGAGGTCGCCCTCGTTCTCGCGGTCTTCGTCGTCGACGACGACGACCATCGCGCCGCGGGCGATCGCCGCGATCGCGTCTTCGATTCGGTCCAATGCCATGGGCTTGCTGCCGGTCGTGGAAGGGGGCCGCGCCGGGCTCAGGCCGCCGCGAGTTCGCGCTGCCTGGCGCCGACCAGGGGCTTGCGCAGCCCGGCCTGCTCGAGCAGCGGCAGCACCTTGGCGTTGAAATACGGCAGTTCCTGCTTGTAGTCGACCATCGTGATCAGCGAGCCGTCGACTCCGGTCTTGGAGAGTTCCAGGATGCGGTCGGCCACCTGCTCGGGGGTGCCGACGAGCGGATAGCCGCCCCAGCCCGCGATGAAGTTGCGGCGGAACTTGTCCATGTAGTCGGGCGAGTACGAGCCGCTCTCGACGCCGAAGACCTCGCAGATGTTGTCGGCCGCTTCCCAGTCGCCCTTCTGGTTGACGTAGTAGTCCCAGTATTCCTTGGCTTCCCGCTCGGTGTCGCGCACGACCGCATACGAATAGGTGAAGGTGCCGATCTCGCGCTGGTGGCGCTCCCAGGCCGTCTTCTTCATTTCCTTGACCCAGGCGGCGGCCTTGTCCAGGCCCTGTTCCTCGATGACCGAGAAGTTGATGTCGCAGTACTTGGCGGCGAAGTCACGGCCCTTGCCCGACGAGCCGGCGCTGATCAACACCGGCCGCGGCGACTGCCAGGGCTTGGGATCGGCGAAGCCCTGCTTGACGCTCAGGAACTGGCCTTCGTAGTCGAACCACTGCTCGGTCCAGAGCTTCTCGACGATCTCGACCCATTCGGTCGCGTATTCGTAGCGCGTGTCGTGCTCCATCATCTTGCGGCCGAACATCTCCATTTCCGGCGTGAACCAGCCGCAGACCATGTTGATGCCGAAGCGGCCCTTGGAGATGCGGTCGATGGTGGTGCCCATCTTGGCGGCGACGATCGGATGGATGGTCGGCACATGCGAGGTCGCGAAGAGGAAGATCTTCTTCGTCACCGCCGCCAGCGAAGCGGCCCAGGTGTAGGTCTCCATGCAATTGCCGTTGAAATTGCTGGGGCCGCCGAAGCCGCGCCAGCGCGCGATCGGCACCATGCATTCCCAGCCCGCCGATTCGAGGAGGCCGGCGATCTCGCGGTTCTGCTCGAAGGTCGGCTCGAAGCTCGTCTCGGCCAGCGTCATCGCGCAGGCGTTCGAACAGTTCGAGCCGAAGATGCCGAGCTTGAACTTGTTGTCGTTGAACATCGGGTTGCCGGCCTGGCGGAAGGCGTCGAGGTTGGTCATGGCTATCTCCTGGGTGCAAGGGTGAAGGGCAGGGGGAGGGGATCAGGGTTGAGCGCTGCCGCGCAGAAAGCGCGCCAGTTCGTCGATGGAGCGTTCGATCCGCGGCTGGAACGCGGCGCCGAGGCGCTCGGGGGATTCGTAGTCGTCGGCCGTTGCATACAGCCCGCGCGTGGCGACGCTGGCGTCCAGCGCGAGGAACAGGGGCCGCAGGTGATAGTCGAGCACCGAGGCATGGGCCGCCGCGTTGCCGCTCGCGGTGACGATGACCGGCTTGCCGCTCAGGGCTTGCTTCTCGAACAGGTCGAAGACGTGCTTGAAGAGGCCGGCGTACGAACCCTTGTGGACCGCGCTGCCCACGACGAGCGCGTCGGCGGTCTCGATGGCGTGCAGGATGCGCGCGACGGCGGGTTCGGCCTTCGCGCGATCCATCGTCTGCAGCAGCGCCGGGCCGGCGTCCACGAGGTCGAACAAGGTGGTCTGCCCGAGCGAGCGCCGGGCCGCAGCGTCGAGCACGGACTGCACGAGCGTGCGGGTTCGCGAAGGCCGGGCCCAATTGCCGCTGAAGCCGACGATGCGAGCGCCTTGTGTTGCCATGCAGACCTCTGGATCGATTTGGAATGCGGCGAATGCTAGGCAGCTAGGCCTCGAAACGGAATCCGAATCTCGGCAACGCAGACCATCAATTGCTTTAACGCGCGAGGGATCCAATCCGGTGAACGCGGCCTTGCCGAAAGTGTGATGGACGAGCCGCCCGCAGGCTCGAACAATCCGCCGGCGAAGAGACAGAGCGTGAACCTGTCGACCGAAGGAACCCCATGGCGAGCAAACCTTATGCAGGCCTCACCGTCGTCGCTCTCGAGCAGGCGGTGGCCGCACCCTATTGCACGAGTCGGCTGGCCGACGCCGGCGCACGCGTCATCAAGATCGAGCGGCCCGAAGGCGACTTCGCCCGCGGCTACGACGCAGCGGTGCACGGCGAGTCGTCGTACTTCGTCTGGATCAACCGCGGCAAGGAGTCGATTGCGCTGGACCTGCGCAATGGCGTCGCGCGCGCCCAGTTGCGCGCGCTGGTCGCGCGCGCGGACGTGTTCGTGCAGAACCTCGCGCCGGGTGCGGCGGAACGCCTGGGATTCGGCTCCGAGGCGCTGCGCAAGGCCTATCCCGCGCTCATCACCTGCGACATCTCGGGCTACGGCGAAAGCGGCCCGCTGCGCGACCTGAAGGCCTACGACCTGCTCGTCCAGGCCGAGAGCGGCCTCGTCGCGGTGAGCGGTGCGCCCGGCCCCTGGGGACGAATCGGGGTCTCGATCTGCGACATCAGCGCGGGCATGAATGCGCTCATCGGCATCCAGCAGGCGCTGGCCCAGCGCGAACGCAGCGGCGTTGGCAGCGGCATCAAGGTGTCGCTGTTCGATTCGGCGGCCGAGCTGATGGCCGTGCCCTATTTGCAGGCGCGCTACGGATCGGCCGCACCTGAGCGCGTGGGGCTGAAACATCCGAGCATCGCCCCCTACGGGTCCTTCAGCTGCCGCGACGGCCGCGAATTCGTGTTGTCGATCCAGAACGAGCGCGAATGGCTGAACTTCTGCAACCACGTGCTGCTTCAGCCGGAGCTCGCGAAGGACGAGCGCTACGCGACCAACAAGCTGCGCACACACAACCGGGTCGAGCTCGAAGCACGGGTGCAGGCCGTGTTCGACGGGCTGACCTATGCCGAGGCGGTGGACCGCCTGGGCGACGCGCAGACCGCCTACGGCGCCATCAATTCGGTGCACGACCTGATCCAGCACCCGCAATTGCGCACGCGGACGATGAGGGTCCACGGCCGGCCGGCCCAGGTTCCGGCCGCGCCCTACAAGACCGAGTGGGACGACGAGGTCCACCCCCCGGCGCCGGCCATCGACGAACAAGGCGCGGCCATCCGCAAGGAACTCGGCATCGCGAGCACGGCGACGGTCTGAGGCGCGAGCCGCGGCCTGCTTGGGCCGCCCGTGATGCTTAGCTGGATTGGCGCACGACGTCGATCACCGAGCCGTCCCGGTATTCGACGACGGCGACGATGCGGCCATCGCTTGCGGCAGGCGCTGCCGCCTCGCGCGGCCCCGCGGCGGCGCGCAGCGCCTCGATAGTGCACACGTCGAGGCCGGCCTCGCGCAGCCGTTTCTCGAGGTCGGCGCGGCGCGGATTGACGGCGATGCCGGCTTCGGTGACGACCGCGTCGATGGTCGACCCCGGCGTCGTGATGCAGCCCACCCGGTCGACGATCTTCATGCCTCCGCCGGCTTGCAGCCGCGTCGTCACGATGGCCAACTGCGAACCGTCGGCCGTGTCCGCATGGCCGCCCGAACCGCCGAGGATGCGCCTCGTGCTGCCGGTCGTCACGTTGACGTTGAAATCGAGATCGACCTCGGCGGCGCCGAGAATCATCGCGTCCAACCGGTCGACGACCGCGCCCCGGCTCGCGGGGCTGGCGTACATCGAGGCCGACATGGCCAGGTGGCGCGGGTCGCGCCGGTACGACTCCACGGCCTTCAGGTCGAAGCACTGGACGTCGAAGATCGCGCGAAACAGGTCTTCGTCCAGCATGTCGCACAGGTAGCCGGTGACGCCGCCCGAGGCGAAGGCGCCCTGGATCTTCAGGCGCCGCATGATGCTGCGCAATTCGGCGGCGACGGCCAGCGAGACGCCGCCGGCGCCGGTCTGGAACGAGAACTCGGGCCCGAGCAGGCCGCTGGCCTCGATCACCTGCGCTGCGGTCGCGGCGATCTTCAGCCCCACCGGATCGGTCGTCGGGCGCGTCGTGCCGGAGAGGATGCCGGCGGGGTCGCCGATCGAGTCGACGCGCACGACGAAGTCGACGCGGTCCTGGGCGATGTCGATCGGAGCGACCGGATAAGGGGCAAGGTGGTCGGTGACGGCGACGACTTGCGCGGCGTGCTCGGCGTCGACCATTGCATAGCCGAGCGGGCCGCAGGCGGCCGGCCCGACGACGCCGCTGATGTTGCCGCCGCGGTCGGCGGCAGGGGCGGCGATGAACGCGACGTCGATCGGCAGCTCGCCCGATTCGATCGCCCGCGCCCGGCCGCCATGGGTCTGCATCACGACGGGATCGGCGAGCACGCCTTGGGTGACGGCGTCGGCCACTGGCCCGGACATGTAGGCGGTGAAGAGGCGCCGCACGACGCCGCTCTTCAGGTGCTCGACGAGCGGCGCGTGGACCGGAAAGATCGAACTCGCCGCGAGGGTGAGTCCGCGCAGGCCGCGGCGTGCGGCCTCGGCCAAGACGATGTTCAGCACCGCGTCGCCGTTGCGCAGATGGTGGTGGAAGGACAGCGTGGCGCCGTCGCGGATCGCGCAGGCATCGAAGGCCATGGCGATCGAGTCGAGCAGCTTGCCGCACTCATCGCCCCGGCGCTTCGGCGCGCGCCAGGCGGCTTCGCCACGACGCCGCTCGTCGTAAGGCCTCACCTCGCCATAACCCGGGATGAGCACGGGGAGTTCCTGCCTTGCCGTCATTCAGCGATCTCCGACGGGCCGCGCCGGAGCCGGCAAGAACGGTTGCAAGCGCGGCCCCATCAACCCTCAGCCGTGATACTGCACGAGCGTCTTCGTCGTGCTCAACTCCTCGAGCGCGAGCAGGCCTTTCTCGCGCCCATGGCCGCTGCGCTTGGTGCCGCCGAAAGGCAGCTCGACGCCGCCGCCTGCGCCGTAGCAGTTGACGAACACCTGGCCGGCCTGCACCGCCTTGGCCACGCGCTGCTGGCGGGCGCCGTTCTCGGTCCAGACAGCGGCGAGCAGGCCGTACTCGGTGCTGTTGGCCAGGGCGATGGCATCGGCCTCGTCGGTGAAGGGCAGCGCCGCGAGCACCGGGCCGAAGACTTCTTCGCGCGCCAGGGCGTTGTCGCGCGGCACCGGGCCGAACAGCGTCGGCTTGACGTAAAAGCCGGCGGCCGGAACGCCTTCGGCGATCCGGCCTTCGGCCAGCACTGGAATGCCGCTGTTGCGCGCCGCGTCGATGTAGCGCTTGACGCGGGCCAACTGCGCCGGGTTCATGACCGGGCCGCAATCGAGGTCCATCTCCGGCGTGCCGACCCGGACCTTGGCGAAGGCTTCGGCGATGCGGCCGACGACCTGGTCGTAGACCTCCTGCTGCACCAGCAAGCGGCTTCCCGCAGTGCAGGTCTGGCCGGCGTTCTGGACGATGGCGCGCACGATGATGGGCACGGCCCGGTCGAGGTCCGCATCGGCAAAGACGATTTGCGGCGACTTGCCGCCGAGCTCGAGCACGCACTTCACCGGCCGCCGCGCAGCGGCCTGCTGTACCAGGGTGCCGACCTCGTTCGATCCGGTGAACGAGACGAAGTCGATTCCGGGATGGGCAGCGAGCGCGGCACCGACTTCCTCGCCCAGGCCGGTGACGACGTTGAGCGCGCCGTCAGGCAGGCCGGCGGCGGCCGCGATCTCGGCGATGCGCAGGGCCGACAGGCTCGTGTCCTCGGCCGGCTTGAGCACCGCGGCATTGCCCATCGCCAGGGCCGGGGCAACCGTGCGGCCGACCATTTGCGCCGGGTAGTTCCAGGGAATGATGTGGGCGGTGACGCCCAGCGGCTCGCGCAGCAGGCTCACGTGATGCCCGCCGACGAAGGGGATCACCTCGCCGTGGACCTTGTCGGCGGCGCTGCCGTAGAACTCGAAATAGCGCGCCAGCACCGTGATGTCGTTGCGTGCCGTCGTCATCGGCTTGCCGGTGTCGCGCGCCTCGATCTGCGCCAGCTCGTCGGCATGGTCGAGCACGGCCTGGCCGATCTTCATCAGCACGCGGCCGCGCTCGGTCGCGGTCATGCGGCCCCAGGGCCCGGCCAGCGCGCTGCGCGCCGCCTTCACCGCCAGGTCCACCTCATGCGCGCCGCCGCGCGAAATGCGGTCGAAGGTCTCGCCGCTTTCGGGCGCGACGACGGGAATCGTTCGCTCGTCCTGCGCCGCCATCCAGCGGCCGCCAATGAACATCTTCTTCACTCGGGTTCTCCTTGATCGAATGCCGGCAACTGTAGGCAAGGGCGCGCGCCGGCTCCATCGGAATTTGGTCAACTGCGCCTTGCCCGGAACTGAACGCCGCCTGGAAAGGCGCGTTGCCGCGTGGAACAATCGGGCCATGCTGCCCGACATCGATTCGCTCGCACTCTTCGTGCGGGCTGCCGAATTGCGCAACCTGACGCGGGCCTCCGAAGCCAGCCTCATCACCGTGCCGGCCGCGAGCCGCCGCCTCTCGCTGCTCGAGCACCAGTTCAAGGCCCAGCTCTTCGAGCGCCATTCGCGCGGGCTCGACCTGACGCCGGCGGGCGAACGCCTGCTGGTGCTCGCGCGCGAGGTGGTGGCCAGCGTCCATCACCTGCGGTCCGAGATGGCCAATTACGCGAACGGCCGCCAAAGCGTGCTGCGGGTGCACGGCAACACCTCGGCGATGACGCAGTTCCTGCCGGCCGACATCGCCGACTTCAGCGCCGGCCACCCGACGGTCCGCATCGTGCTGGAGGAAACCTGGAGCGAAGACGCGGTGCGCCGCGTGCGCAGCGGCGAGATCGACCTCGGCGTCGTCGTCGAAGGCGTCGACGTCGCCGGGCTCTGGGTGCGGCCCTACCGGCGCGACCAGCTCGCCGCGGTGCTGCGCGAAGACGACGCCCTCGGCGGGCCGGAAGTGTCGTTTGCCGACCTGATCGAGCGCGACCTCGTCGGCCTCGAAGGCAGCAGCACGCTCACGCGGCTGCTGGAGGCGCAGGCGGCCGTGCTGCTGCACCCGATTGCCTTGCGCGTCCAGGTGCGCAGCTTCGAGGCCGTGTGCCGCGCGGTCGAGGCGCGCCTGGGCGTCGGCGTGCTGCCGCTGCACGCGGCGCGCAGCTTTGCCGCCGCGATGGGCTTGCGCGTGCTGCCGCTGTCAGAGTCCTGGGCCGAACGCGGCATGCTGTTGTGCGCGCGCAGCCAGCCGGCGGCCAACGCGCCGCTGGGCGCGCTGATGGATCACCTGCAGGCCCGCGCCGCGAACGGCGCCTCAGCCGGGTAGCGCGCCGAGCTGCTCGAGCATGCCGAGGTTGTCGAGCAGCGCCCAGTGCTCGACGAGCACGCCGTCGCGCAGCTGGAACAGGTCGAGCACCCCGATGTCGATCTTGCGGCCGGTCGGCGCCATCTCGCCGAAAGCGCCGGTGTGCGTGCCTTGCACGCGCAGGCGAACCAGCACCTTCTCGCCTTCGGCCACGAAGTCCTCGAAGGGCAGCTTCATGTCCGGGAAGGCCGGCAGCAGCGCGTCGTGCAGTTGGGCCACGCCTTCGGGGCCGCGCACCTCGAACGGCAGCCCGGGATCGTGGCGCACGAAGGTCGGCGCGATGTGGCGCTTCATCCAGTCGGTGTCGCGCTTCAGGAAGGCGGCGAAATAGTCGCGGCAGGTCTGCTTGTTCGCTTCGAGGCTCATGGCGAATGTCTCCGGAATCGATTCGAGTCGGGTTCAGGCCGGCAGCACGTCGAAGCCGAGCCGGGGGAAATGGATGTGCAGGTCGCCCGCCTGCGGGTCCTGGCGGTGGATCACGATCTCGCTGTCGCTCGCGGCGACCAGCGTTCCCGCGACCGGCACGCGCGCCGTGTCGTCGGGGGTGACGACCACCTTGGCGCCGGCCGGCAGGCCGCCCGGGTCGCCGTCGGCGCGAAGATGCGTCACCGGCAGCGGCTGGGCATCGCGCGCCGCGGCGAAGGCGTCTTCCGCGCTCGTCTCGGTCGGCTGGCCGTGGCCGAGGGCGCTCACGCGCTCGTACCAGGCCGGCAGCGGGCCGTCGATGCCGACGAAGGCGTCCACCTCGGGCGGGCAGTTCTTGCGCAGCAGGTGGATGGTCTGGAAGCAGCTCAGGTCGAGCGCGCTCGGCGCGGCGCCGAAGATGAAGGCGCGGCCGTCGGCCAGCGCGGACTTCAGCCAGGCGTACTGGGCGTTCACGCGCTGGCGGTACAGCGGCAGGTCGGGCGCCATCGCGGCCTTGCTGATGTCGACGTAGAGGTAGTCGTCGCGCCTGTCCCTGATGAAGTCGGCCGGAATGTGCTCGCCGATGAAATGCGTCAGCACGCCGATCGTCGGGATCCACATCGCGCGGTCCCAGGCGAAAGACAGGCCGCGCGCGACGCCTTCGCACCCGGCCGGATACAGGCTCGGCGTCGGGAACAGGCGCTCCAGCGTCGGCAGGATGAGCTGGGTGTCGCAATACAGGTCGGCGCCGATCTGCAGCACCGGCACGCGGCGGTAGCCGCCGGTGAGCGGCGACAGCAGCGGCCGCGGCGGCAGCCCGGGCACGTCGACCGAACGCCAGGCCAGGCCCTTCAGGCCGAGGGCGACGCGCACTTTCTCCGAGAAGGTGGAGAAGGCGTAGTGGTGCAGGAAGAGGTCGGCCATCGCGGTCTCCGGCTTTCAGTACATGATGTGGCCGCCGTCGACGACGACGGTCTGGCCGGAGACGAAGCCGGCGAGGTCCGAGAGCAGATACAGCGCGGTGCCGACCAGGTCTTCCGGACGCTGCTCGCGCGAGATCGCGCGCGCCTTCAGGAACGATTGCTGCCATTCGACGGGGCGATTGCGCGTCGCGTCGGTGATGACGAATCCCGGGGCGATGACGTTGCAGCGCACGCCATGCTGGCCGACCTCCTTGGCCAGGCCCTTGGTCATCGCGAGCACCGCGCCCTTGCTCGCGACGTAATGCAGGTAGCCCGGCTGGCCCGCGACCGCAACGACCGAGGCGATGTTGACGATGCTGCCGCCGGCGCGCTCGCGCATCGCCGGCATCACCGCCTTGCAGCAGTTCCACACCCCTTTGACGTTGACCTGGAAGATGCGGTCCCAGATGGCGGGGTCGATCTGCTCGAAGTCCGTCAGCTTGACCTCGCGGAAATAGGCGGCGTTGTTGACGAGGCCGTCGATGCGGCCGAAGCGCGCCCGTGCCTGCACCGCCATTTCGCGCGTCGAGGCTTCGTCGCTCACGTCGACGCGCACGTAGAGCGCCTTGGCGCCGGTGGCCTCGACCGCGGCCACCGTTTCGTCGGCCGGGCCGATGTCGGCGACGACGACGTTGGCGCCTTGCGCGGCGCAGCCGAGGGCGAAAGCCTGGCCGATGCCGGTGGCGGCACCGGTGACGATGACCGTGCGCTGGTCCAGCAGAGGGGGGGTGTTCAAGGCGCGTCCTTTGCGAATGGGGTCGTTGGGCGGCGCGAAGTGTCGGCGCGGGCAGCGGCGGCGGCAATTTCGAAGTGGGCAAAGCAGGCTTGCGGCGGCGGCAACGGGCCGCTCCCGAGCCGTCTCTTTTGCGTCGTTTTTTGATAGTCAGGCGCGGCCACCGCCCGGAGACTGGCCTCTTGCGTTTCCTGGAGCCTCCCCCGTGCCGAGCCCCGCCCTGACACGAAAGCCGTCCACCGCCGCCCCGTCGCCCGCCGCCGCGTTGAAGCAGATGCTGGCGCGGCGCCAGAACCTGATGGGGCCGAATGCACCGCTGTTCTATCGCCAGCCGCTGGTTCTCGCCCGCGCCAAGGGCGTGTGGCTGCACGACGTGGCAGGCCGCAAGTACCTGGACGCCTACAACAACGTGGCCCACGTCGGCCACGGCCATCCGGCGGTCGTGAAGGCGGTGCAGCGCCAGATGGCGCGCCTGAACACCCACACGCGCTATCTCGACGCTGCGGTGCTGGACTATCACGAACGGCTGCTCGACAAGTTCCCGCGCGCGCTCGGCTCGGTCGTGCTCACCTGCACCGGCAGCGAGGCCAACGACCTGGCCTTGCGCATCGCGCGCCTGGGCACGGGCCACCAGGGCGTGATCGTCACCGACTGGACGTATCACGGCAACACCGCGTCGGTTTCGGAAATCTCCAGCGCCTACAACCCGCGTCCGGTCGTGCCTCATGTCCGCTATGTGCGCGCGCCGCAGGCCGGCGGCGATTTCGTCGAAGGCGTGCGCCGCGCCATCGCCTATTTCCGCGATAGCGGCATCGGCCTGGCTGCGATGCTGATCGACCCGGTCTTCTCCACCGACGGGCTCCAGGCGGTGCCGAAAGGCCAGGTCAAGCAGGCTGTGGCCCTGGTTCGCGCGGCAGGCGGGCTCTACATCGCCGACGAGGTGCAATCGGGTTTCGGCCGCCTCGGCCGCTTCTGGTGGGGTTTCCAGAGCCACGGCGTCGTGCCCGACCTCGTCACGCTGGGCAAGGCCATGGGCAACGGCTACCCGCTCGCCGGGGTCGTCGGCCGGCGCAAACTCATCGCCGATTTCCGGCGCGAGGTGATGTACTTCAACACCTTCGGCGCCGGCCACGCCGCCTGCGCCGCGGGGCGCGCCGTGCTCGAGGTCATCGAGGCAGAAGACCTGCTCGCGAATGCGCGCTCGGTCGGTGCTGCGCTCGCCGACGACTTGCGTGCGCTGAAGGACGAGCACTCCTGCATCGGCGAAGTGCGGGGCCAGGGCTTCTTCCTGGGGGTCGAGATCGTGCGCGGCCGAGATGACCCGGCGCCCGATGCCGAGCGCACGGCGCAAGTCGTCGAGCGCATGAAGGACGCCGGCGTGCTGGTCTCGAACATCGGCCGCCACGACAACGTGCTGAAGATCCGCCCGCCCATGCCGTTCGCGGCGCGCCATGCGCGGCTGCTGGTGCGGGCGCTGGACCAGTCGCTGCGTCCGGCGCGTTGAGCGCCCTTTCGTTTTCCACTCCGACGGCCCCGACCATGGACTTCCTGCACACCGAGCCCGAGCAACTGATCGCGATCGCACGGCGTGCGCTGGCGCACTGGCAATGGCCGGCGGACTGCCGCATCGAATTGCTCAAGCTGCGCGAGAACGCGGTCTACGGCGTCACCACGGGCGACGGCCGCCGCGCTGCGCTGCGCCTGCACCGACCCAGCTACCACAGCGACGCGGCGCTGCGCTCCGAACTGCAGTGGATGGCGGCACTCGGCGCGCACGGCGTTCCGACCACGCGCGCCATCGCCACGCCGGGCGGAGACTGGCTCGTCAACGTGCCGGTGCCGGGCGAGGGCGAGCAGGTGCCGGTCGACTTGCTGGAGTGGGTCGACGGCCAGCCGATCGGCTCGGCCGAGAACTGCAGCTTCGAAGGCGAGGAGGCGATCGAATCGATGTACGCCGAGATCGGCCGCCTGGCCGCGGCAATGCACGAGCACAGCGCGGGCTGGCCGCGCCCGGCGGGTTTCATGCGCCAGAGCTGGAACCTCGAAGGCTGCCTCGGGCCGCAGGCCTTGTGGGGGCACTACAGCGCGCTCGAAGGATTGAGCGCGGCCGAGCTGCAGTTGTTCGAGCGCGCGGTGGGCGTCGTGCGCGAGCGCCTGGGCGCCTTCGGCGAGGCCAGCGACCGCTACGGCCTCGTCCACGGCGACCTCGTGCCCGACAACGTGATGCAGGGCCCGGGCGGCCTCGTGGTGCTCGATTTCGACGACTGCGGCTTCGGCTGGTACCTGTGGGAATTCACCACCGCCTTGTTCTGGCACATCGGCCAGGGCAGCTTCGGCGCGGCCTGGCGCGGCTACCTGCGCGGCTACCGCAGCCTGCGCGAACTGCCCGAGGCGCAGCTCGAACTCATGCCGGCGATGTTCATGATGCGCGCCCTCGTCTACATGGGCTGGATGCACACGCGGCGCGAGACCGAGACCGCGGCTCAGCTGCGCGACCCGGTGCTTCAGACGAGCGTCGAATTGGCGAAAGCCCTGCTCGGCGAAGCGTAGCGCGCGAGCTCCGACGGGCGCTCGCCGAACATCGCGCGGTATTGCGAGGCGAAGTGGCTGGAACTGCTGAACTGCAGCGCATGGGCCAGCGCCGTAATGCTCTGGTCCGGGCGCGTCTTCAATTCGCGCCGCGCATGGGTGAGCCGCATCGCGAGCAGGCAGCGGTGAGCCGAGCAGCGGCGCTGGGTCTTGAAGCTGTGGTGCAGCAGGCTCGGGCTGGCGTGGCTGGCGCCGCAGATGTCGTCGATGCGGATGGCCTGCGTGAGATGGGCTTGCATGAACTCGAGCGCCCGGATCAAGGTCTTGCGCGAGCGCTCGCTTGCGACGCCGGATTCGCGCGCGGTGGCTTCCGCCGCCGAGCCGGCCAGCTCGGCGCGCGCGAACTGGGCGCAGGCCAGGCTGCGCAGCGAATGCGGCCGAGGCAGGCCGTCGCCTGGCTGCTCCGCGGCGCGCCCAAGGTCGCAGCGGATCGCATCGGCGAGCGCGGGCGCCAGGACGATCGGCCCGCGCGCCGCGGCCTCGCGCAGGCGGCCCAGGGCCTGCCCTTGCGGCGTGGCGGCGATGGCGGCAAGGCTTGCCGCGCCGAGGTGCAGCCCGAGCATGGCGGTGGGTCCGGCGGCCAGCAGTTCGTGTTCCTGCCCGCCTTCGAGCACGAGCAGGCATTGCGCCGTGAGCGGCCGGCGGTCGAAGAGCGAGCCCGCGGCCAGGGTCTCGGCGATGCCGATCACGAGGCCGCCCGCCGGCACCGCCATGCGCTCGAGATGGTGGCGGTTCGTCGCCTCGCGGATCAAGGCGCAATCGCCTTGCGCGATCTCGGTCAGGCGGCCGAGAAAGGCGCCGCGCCCAAGCTGCTGGTACTGCTGCTGCCAGCCGCTGAGCGACTGCGAGCATTCGTCGGCATCGTGCACGACCGTCTGGCGGCAGAGCAGGGCTTCGGCGCGGGCCATGGTGGGGTCGCGGGGTCGATTCCCGAGTCGGGTTTCAGACCTTGAGCAAGGTCTTGCGCCGGGCCGCGGTCGTGACCGAGAAGCGCTCGGCGCCGAGGTCGATGAAGTACTGCTTCATCGCATCGATGAAGCGGCGCACGAACACCGGCTTGCGCTCGCCGTAGACGTCGGCGACGATGAGGCAGGGCGCGGCGAGGTTGTCGGCGAGCGGACGCCGCACGACGTCGTCGCTGTCGGGCATGGCGCGGCCGGTGGGCCGCATGTTGAGGATCGAGAAGCCCAGCCCGGCGGCGACCGCGGTGCGCACGGTCTCGTAGGAGCGCGTGCGCAAGGCGATCGGCGGGCGCTGGGCGAGCACGTCGAACAAGGTGAGCAGGTAGGTCGAGGTCTGCGGCAGGTCGAGCAGCACGAAAGGCTGCTGCGAGAGCTCGGCAATCGACAGCGTGGCCCGCGCCGCGAGCGGGCTCTCGGCCGGCAGAATGACGTGGGGCGGAATCAGGCAGATCCGCGTGAAGCCCTCGTTGCCGAAGTTCGATCCGATGTTGTAGGTCACGACGAGGTCGACGTCGCCGTTCACGAGCCATTCGTGGAGCTGGGTCTGGTCGCCTTCGAACAGCACGATGCCGGCCGAGCCCGTGTCGGCGCAG
>JAGWTS010000467.1 GCA_028868875.1 Burkholderiales bacterium
GGCTTCGTCGCGGGCGAGGTCCGCATCGGCGCCTACAGCTACATCGGCCCGCATTGCCTGATCGAGGCCGGAACCCGCCTCGGCAAGGGCTGCCTGGTGCAGGCCTTCAGCCGCGTGCGCGGCGAGTTCGCCGACTTCGCGGTGATCGGCGGCAACCCGGCCGTGGTCGTCGGCGACACCCGCGCCGCCGATGCCCGGCTGCTCGCCGAGCATCCGCAATGGCGCGAGCGCTACGAGGCCTGGGCCGGGGCTTCGCCCGCCGAGGCGAGCGGCGCCTGAACCATGCGCATCGTGCTGATCGGGGATGGGCTGAGCCCGCACCTGCTGAAATGGGCGCGCGCGCTGGCGGCGCGCCGGGTCGAGCTCTGGGTGGCGTCGAGCCGCGGCTTCCTGCCCGGGTTCGACGGGCTGGTCGCGCCCGGGCGGCGCCTGGCGCTCGGCCACGAGGCCGCGCACGCCGGCGGCAATGTCGCGGTGCTGGCCAAGCTGCCGCGCCTGGGCGCCTGGCTGCGGCGCGTCGATGCCGACTGGCTGCACGCGCATTACCTCACCTCGCACGGCACCCTGGCCTGGCTCGCCCGGCGCTTCTGGCGCCTGCGCGCGCGGCTCGTCGGTTCGGCCTGGGGCAGCGACATCCTGGTCACGCCCGAGCGTTCGCCGGCCTACCGCTGGCTGACGCGCCGCGTGCTGCGCGCCTGCGCGCTGACGACGAGCGATTCGGCCTACATGGCGCGGCGCATGGCCGAGCTCGGCGCGGCCGAGGTCATGACCTTTCCCTTCGGCCTGGAAGCGATGCCGCCGGCCCCGCCCGCGAAGTCGCCCTGGCTGTTCTTCGCCAACCGCGGGCTCGAGCCGCTGTACCGGCCGGAGCGCGTGCTGGCGCTGTTCGCCGCCGTCGCCGCGCACCGGCCCGAAGCCCGCCTCGTCGTGGCCAACGACGGCTCGCTCGCCGCCACGCTGGCCGACCAGGCGCGCCAGCTCGGCCTGCGCGTGGGCCGGCTGGATGAAGGGGCGCAGATCGAGTTCACCGGCCGCCTCGACGCCGCCGGGCTCGCCGCCTGGTATGCGCCGGCGCGCTGGTACCTCAGCCTGCCGGAGTCGGACTCGGTGTCGGTCTCGGTGCTCGAGGCGATGGCCCAGGGCTGCATTCCGCTGCTGTCGGACCTGCCGGCGAACCGGGAGCTCGTGCAGGACGGGCGCAACGGGCTCATCGTGCCGGAAGACGGATTCGAGATCACGGCGCTGGAGCCGCTGGCCGCGGCGGCCGAGGCCATCGGCCGCGCCAACCGCGAATGGGTCGAACGCAACGCCTTGTTCGCGCCCTCGGTCGAACGCTTCCTGGCGCGCCTGCGCGAACTCGGTCCGGCATGAACATCCTGTACCTCAACCACTACGCCGGCAGCCCCGCGCTGGGCATGGAGTACCGGCCCTACTACCTGGCGCGCGAATGGGTGCGGCTCGGCCACCGCGTGCAGATGCTGGCGGCCGACTACTCGCACGTGCGCGCGCGCCAGCCGCAACCCGGCGACGAAACCACCGACGGCATCGCCTACCGCTGGGTTCCGACCCCCTCGTATCAGGGCAACGGCCTGGGCCGGGTGAAGAACATCGCGGCCTTTTTGCGCGGCGTCTGGCGCGACACGCCGCGCCTCGTGCGCGAGTTCAGGCCCGACGCGGTGATCGCTTCGAGCACCTATCCGATGGACATCTGGGTCGCGCGCCGCCTCGCCCGCCGCGCCGGCGCGAAGCTGGTCTACGAGGTGCACGACCTCTGGCCGCTGAGCCCGATCGAGCTCTCGGGCATGTCGCCGCGCCACCCCTTCATCCTGCTCTGCCAGGCGGCCGAGGACGCCGCCTACCGCGACGCCGATGTCGTCGTCTCGATGCTGCCCAAGGTGCACGACTACATGGCCTCGCGCGGGCTCGATCTGGCGAAGCTCGCGATCGTGCCCAACGGCATCACGCCCGACGAATGGCAGGGCGAGCCGGCGCCGCTGCGCGAGGACGTGGCGCGCGCGCTGGCCGGCAGCGGCTCGGTCGTCGGCTATGCCGGGTCGATGGGCCAGCCGAACGCGCTGGATACCCTGCTCGACGCGGCCGCGCTGCTGCGCGGCTCGGACCTGCGCTTCGTGCTCGTCGGCAGCGGCCACGAGCAGGCGCGGCTGGCGCAGCGCGTCGCCGCCGAAGGGCTGGCGAACGTGACGCTGCTCGAGCCCATCCCCAAGGCCCAGGTGCGCAGCTTCCTGGCGCGCGTGGACATCGCCTACATCGGCTGGCAGAAGGTGCCGATCTACCGCTTCGGCATCGCCCCGAACAAGCTCATGGACTACATGATGGCCGCCCGCCCGGTGCTGCATTCGGTCGAGGCCGGCAACGACCCCGTGGCCGAGGCCGGCTGCGGCCTCACGGTGGCGCCGGGCGATGCGGCCGCGGTGGCCGAGGGCCTGCGGCGCCTGGCCGAACTGCCCCCGGGCGAGCGCCAGGCGATGGGCGAACGCGGCCGCGCCTTCGTAATGGCCCAGCACACCTATCCGGTGCTGGCGCAGCGCTTCCTGGAGCGGCTGGCATGAGGCCTGCGGCGCCGATTGCGCCCTCGGTGCGGCGGCGCCGCAGCGGCCCGGGGTCGCGCCGGGCCGGTCCCGATCGTCGGTCGCGCCATGCGCCAAGCGGCGCCTTATGCGGTGAGTGACGAGCCGTCCGCCATCGCCGAACGCTACGCGCGCCGCCGCGGCGCGGGCCTGTACGACCCGCTGCGCCCCGAGGTCTGGCTGGCGCTGCAGGAGCGCGAACGGGCCCTGATCGCGCTGCTGCGCCAGCACGTGCACCGGCCGCTGGCCGAACTCGACGTGCTCGAGGTCGGCTGCGGCGCCGGCGACACCCTGCTCCAGCTGCTGCGCCTGGGCTTCGATCCGGCGCGCCTGGCGGGAGCGGAGCTGCTGCCCGAACGGGCCGCGGCGGCGCGACGGCGCCTGCCTGCCGAGACCGCGGTGCACCTGGGCGACGCGCTGCTGCGGCCCCAGGCCGACGCCAGCCTGGACCTCGTCGTGCTCTCGACGGTGTTCAGCTCGATCCTCGACGAGGCCTTCCGTCAGCGCCTGGCCGCGCGCATCTGGGGCTGGCTGCGCCCGGGCGGCGCCGTGCTCTGGTACGACTTCGCCTTCGACAACCCGCGCAACCCGGACGTGCGCGGCGTCAGGCCGGCGCAGCTGCGGGCGCTGTTTCCGGCGGCCGCGATCGACGCGCGGCGTGTCACGCTGGCGCCGCCGATCGCGCGCCGCGTCGTGCGCCTGCACCCCCGGGCCTGGACGGTGTGCAACGCCTTGCCGCTGTTGCGCAGCCACTGCCTGGCCTGGGTCGGCAAGGCGCACGAGGCCGATGCACCGGGGCCGGCGACACCGCGATAATCCGGCATGGCGGACGCTTTTCTTCCTTTCGCGTTGCCCGAGATCGGCGACGAAGAGATCGCCGAGGTGGTCGACACCTTGCGCTCGGGCTGGATCACCACGGGCCCGAAGGCGCG
>JAGWTS010000080.1 GCA_028868875.1 Burkholderiales bacterium
GTGGTGGCCGCGCCCACCTTGCGCATCAGCCGGGCGCGGTAGACGTCCACCGTGCGCGGGCTGATGCCCAGGCGCTTGCCGATCAGCTTGCTCGTGAGGCCGTCGACCAGCAGCGCCGCGATCTCGCGCTCGCGCGGCGTGAAGTCGACCGCGACGGCACGGCGCGCCGACAGGTCTTCGAAGGTCCAGATGCCCGCGGCGTGCGGCTGCGCCGGGTCGAGCGCGCGGCCGGAGACATGGCACCAGAACAGCTCGCCGCGCTGCGGGCCGCCGGCGCTGTGCAGGCGCTTCATCACGCGCTCGTCGCTGTACCAGCCCTGGCGGTCCAGGCTGGCGGCGATGCGTGCGCCGGTGCGCTCGAATTCGTCGTGCGTGGGGTAGAGCACCTCGAAGCTCTGCCCGACCAGCTGCTCGCGCTCGGCGCCGAACATCTCCAGCACCTGGCGGTTGCAGTCGACCATCAGGCGGTGGCGCGACAGCACCATGCCCATCGGCGCGAGGTCGAAGGCGGTGCGGTAGTCGAGCTGCGGCGCGGGTTGAGGCGCAGGCTGAGGGGAAGGCATTAGTCAATTCTACGTAGCACCTACGTAATGCCATACGTAGTACGCTTCGCCCGCTTCTCATCCGACCCAGGAGACGACTCGATGAACAAGGTGTACCCGAGCGCGGCCAAGGCGCTCGAAGGCATCGTGCACGACGGGCAGCTGCTCGCCGTGGGCGGCTTCGGCCTGTGCGGCATTCCCGAGGCGCTGATCGCCGCGCTGCGCGATTCGAAGGCCAGGAACCTGACGGTGATCTCGAACAACGCCGGCGTCGACGGCTTCGGCCTCGGCCAGCTGCTCGAGACGCGCCAGATCAAGAAGATGATCTCGAGCTACGTCGGCGAGAACAAGGAGTTCGAGCGCCAGTACCTCGCCGGCGAACTCGAGCTCGAGTTCACGCCGCAAGGCACGCTGGCCGAGAAGCTGCGCGCCGGCGGCGCCGGCATCCCGGCCTTCTTCACGCGCACGGGGGTCGGCACCCTGGTGGCCGAAGGCAAGGAGACGCGCGAGTTCGACGGCCACGTCTACGTGATGGAGCGCTCGCTCGTGCCCGATGTCTCCCTCGTCAAGGCCTGGAAAGCCGACGCATCGGGCAACCTGCTGTTCCGCCGCACCGCGCGCAACTTCAACCCGGCCGTGGCGATGGCGGGCAAGATCTCGGTGGTCGAGGTCGAGGAGATCGTCCCCGTCGGCAGCTTCGACCCCGACAGCGTCCACCTCGCGGGCATCTACGTGCACCGCATCGTGCTCAATGCCCATCCTGAGAAGCGGATCGAGAAGCGCACGATCCGCGAAAAATCGACCCAGAAAGCGGGAGCCTGACATGGCCTGGACCCACGACCAGATGGCGGCGCGCGCCGCAAAGGAACTCGCCGACGGCTTCTACGTGAACCTCGGCATCGGCCTGCCCACCCTGGTGGCCAACTTCGTCGACCCCAACATCGAGGTCTGGCTGCAGAGCGAGAACGGCATGCTCGGCATCGGCCCCTTCCCGACCGACGACGAGGTCGACGCCGACCTCATCAACGCCGGCAAGCAGACGGTGACGACGATGCCGGGCTCGAGCATCTTCGGCAGCCACGACAGCTTCGCGATGATCCGCGGCGGCAAGATCAACTTGAGCATCCTGGGCGCGATGCAGGTGAGCGGGAAGGGCGACCTCGCGAACTGGATGATCCCGGGCAAGATGGTCAAGGGCATGGGCGGAGCGATGGACCTCGTCGCCGGCGTCAAGAGCGTGGTCGTGCTGATGGAGCACGTGGCGCGACGCAAGGACGGCGGCTTCGACCTGAAGATCCTGCCCGAGTGCACGCTGCCGCTCACGGGCGTGGGCGTGGTCGACCGCATCATCACCGACCTCGCGGTGCTCGACGTGACGCCCCACGGCCTGCGTATCGTCGAACTCGCGCCGGGCGTGACGCGCGACGAAGTCCAGTCCAAGACCGGCGTCACGCTCGAATAGCGGGCGCCCGGCGGCGCCTTTCGCGCTGGATCGGTCCGCGCGCGTGATGCCGAAGCATCCCGCGCGCGCCTCGCCGGATCACCCCGCTCGCAGAGCGCGCGCGGCTTCGCCGACAAGGGCGGGGCCCTTGTAGATGAGCCCGGTGTAGATCTGCACGAGGTCGGCACCCGCCGCGCGCTTGGCGCGCGCATCGGCGCCCGACATCACACCCCCCACGCCGATGATCGGGTAGGCGGGGCCGAGGGCGGCGCGCAACTGGCCGATGACGCGGTTGCTGGCCTCGAACACCGGGCGCCCGCTCAGGCCCCCGGTTTCCTCGCCATGGGGCAGGCCGCGCACGGCCTCGCGCGCGACGGTGGTGTTGGTCGCGATCACGCCGTCGATGCCGTTGGCGACGAGCGTGGCCGCGATCACGCCGACCTGGGCCGCGTCGAGATCGGGCGCGATCTTCACGAACATCGGCACCTTGCGGCCGTGCTCGGCTGCCAGTTCATTGCGGCGGCGCTGCAGCGCGCCGAGCAGCGCGTCGAGCGCGGCGTCGCTCTGCAGCGCGCGCAGGTTCTTCGTGTTCGGGCTCGAGATGTTCACCGTCACGTAGTCGGCGTGCCGGTAGACACCGGCCAGCGCGGCGAGGTAGTCGTCGGCCGCGGACTCGATCGGCGTGGCCGCGTTCTTGCCGATGTTCAGGCCCACGAGGCCGCCTGCCGCGCGGAACGAATGCGCGCGCCGCACGTTCGCGACGAAGGCCGCGAGCCCTTCGTTGTTGAAGCCCATGCGGTTGATCAGCGCCCCCGCATCGGGCAGGCGGAACAGGCGCGGCCGGGGGTTTCCGGGCTGCGGCTTCGGGGTCACGGTGCCGACCTCGATGAAGCCGAATCCCATCGCGCCGAGGCCGTCGATGCACTCGCCGTTCTTGTCCAGGCCGGCGCCGAGGCCGAGGCGGTTCGGAAATTGCAGCCCGGCGATCTGAACCGGGTCGGCGACGCGCGCGCGCGCCCACAGGTGCTGGGCCGGGGTGTTCTGCAGCCGCGCGATCGTGGCCAGCGTGAGTTCATGCGCCTGCTCGGCGTCGAGGCCGAAGAGAAAGGGCCGGGCCAGGGCGTAGGGAACGAAGGACATGGCGCGGATTGTCGCAGCCCGGGTGCTGGCGATAATCGGCGCCATGACCCAAGACGAACTCAAGGCGCTGGTCGGCCGCGCCGCGCTCCAGTACGTGCAGCCGGGCCAGCTCGTCGGTGTCGGCACCGGCTCGACCGTGAACCACTTCATAGATGCGCTGGCGACGATGAAGCCCGGCATCGCCGGCGCCGTCTCGAGCTCGAACCAGAGCAGCGAGCGCCTGCGCCGCCACGGCATTCCGGTGCTCGAGGCCGAGGCGGTGCCAAGCCTGCCCGTCTACATCGACGGCGCGGACGAGATCGACGCCACCGGCTTCATGATCAAGGGCGGAGGCGCTGCGCTCACGCGCGAGAAGATCGTCGCCGACCTCGCCGAGCGCTTCGTCTGCATCGCCGACGAATCCAAGCTCGTCAAGCAACTCGGCGCCTTCCCGCTGCCGGTGGAAGTGATTGCGATGGCCGCGCCGCAGATCGCGCGCCGCTTCGCGAAACTGGGCGCCAGCGCTGCGCTGCGCGCCGGCGTCGTCACCGACAACGGCCATCCGGTGCTCGACGTGCGCGGCCTCGCGATTGCCGACCCGCTCGCGCTCGAGGCCGAGATCAACCAGTGGCCCGGTGTCGTCACGGTGGGCCTGTTCGCGCGCCACCGCGCCAGCCTGTGCCTGCTCGGCACCGCCGAAGGCGTGCGCACGCTGCGGTTCTGAGCGTCCTGCGCCGGTCGCCGCGGCCTGTCCGCGGCGCCACATCCACGCTCCCATCCAATACCCAGGCACGGTTTGCCAGAGGGGCCGACGCCCTAAGCTTGCGCCTGGTTCGATTTCCGATCCATCGGGCATTGCGTCTTCGAGTCGCCTCGGCGTGCGCGCGCTTGCTGCGCGAACCGGGTCACGCAATGCCATTCATCGATTCAATTTCCAGGAGTGTCCCTTGAAGAAGATTGCTTTCACGATCGCGGCCCTGGCCTGTGTCGGCTCGTCCTGGGCCGACGCGCCCAAGGCCGATGGCGAATGGCGCGGGCTGGCCTCGGCCTCGGTGGCCGTGACCAGCGGCAACAGCCAGTCGCAGGCATCGCTCGCCAACGTGGATATCGCGCGCCTGACGACGCAGGACAAGATCTCGCTCGGCGGCTACGTCAACGAAGGCCGCAGCAAGTCCAACGGCGTGACCACCACCTCGTCGGGCAAGGAAGGCGTGCACGGCCAGTACGACTACAACCTGACGCCCGATGTGTTCGGCTTCGGAAGCCTCGCCTTCGACCACGACCGCGTGCTCGATCTCTCGCTGCGCAGCCTCGCCGCCGCCGGCCTCGGCTACCACGTGATCAAGACCAAGACCGACCAGTTCGACGTCTTCGGGGGCCTGAGCTATTCAGACTCGCGCTACAACCAGCTCGAAACCATCGGTGGCAGCACGAAGCGCAACTTCACGAGCACGGGCTTGCTGCTCGGCGAGGAATCGAGCCATCAGCTCAGCGACAGCGTCTCGGCGAAGCAGCGCCTCGAGTACTACCCGGGCCTGACAGGCGACAAGTCGCAACTGCTCAAGCTCAACGCGATGCTCAACGTCTCGATGACCAAGACCCTGGCGCTGAGCGTCGGCCTCATCGACACCTACAACAGCAAGGTGGCGGCGGGCCAGAAGTCGAACGACATGGCCTTGTTCACCGGCATCAGCATGAAGCTGGGCGACTGAAGAGCGACGGGCGCCGCTGCGGTCCGAAGGCGGCTGCGGCTGCGGCTGCGGCCGCGCCGCTTTCGCCGCCGCGCGGCGGCATCGGGCCGGGTGCCACTGACATCGACCGCACCCGTGTCGGGCCGGTGGCCGAGCCGGTGAGCGATGGCGCCGCGGCGGGGCGGATTCGATCGCGGTGGCGCGATCGACGACGCCGGATCTCGCACCGCGACCAGGACGTCCGCGAGACCCTCGCATCCAATGCGAGTGCCGCCCGGCGGCCCCAGGATCCGTTTCGAACGAGGAGTCGGGATGCGTGCGCAGCGAGCATGCGGACTCCGCTTGCGCGCTGCGCCCCTCTCGTCCTTGCGGCGTTGGCGCGGGCCGCAGCGGCGCCATCGTCAATAATCGGCCCCAGACAACCCGAGGAATGCACGTGGCAAAACCGAATTACTCCTTCGAAAAGCGGCAACGCGAATTGGCGAAGAAGCGCAAGAAGGAGGAAAAGGCTGCCAAGAAGGCCAGCCCGGGAGCGCGCGACGACGGCTCGGACGCCCCTGCCGAAGGCGCAGCGGAGGGCGGGGCCGCGACTCCTGGCGCGAATCCCTCGGGGGGCGGCACTCAGGGCTGAGTCGAAGGCTGCTGTCGGGCTGCGCGAACCAGGCCACGTGCCGGGTCGACCGCGTCGACCAGCCCTTGTTCGAGCGGCCAGGGCGCTCCGGCGATCTGCGCCGCGAGCAGCCGGCCCAGCAGCGGCGCGAGCGAAATGCCGCGCCCGCCGAGTGCACTGCACAGATACAGACCCGCAATGCGGGGCCAGTGGCGGACCTGATCGCTGCGTCCTTCGGGGCTGCGCAGGGGCAGCGGCCCGGCCACCGGCATGCGGTCGGCGCTGACGAGGCGCCAGCCGACCCGCCCATGGGCCGGCACGCTGCCCGGCGGGGGTTCGAGCCCGCAGAGCCGGCGCAGCCGTTCCAGATTGACCTCGTCGTCGGCCGCGCGCGGCAGCGGATCGTCGTCGCCGGGGGATTGGGTCGAACCGCACAGCAGGCCCTGGCCTGCCAAAGGCAGGGCATAGCCATCGCCTGCCAGCGGCAGGCGCAGCGGCGCCGCGCCGCGCCAGCCGCTGACCTGGCCGCGGATGCGTTGCCATTCGGCTGTGTAGCCCTGGCTGGCGGCCAACCGCAGCGCCTCGGCGGCGTTCGCGAGGATCACGACCGCCGTCTCGGCCAGGCAGCGGCCGTTGCGGTCGAGCAGGCGCCAGCCGTGAGTGCCGCGCTCGAGGGCCTGCACCTCGGTCTCGCCGCAGAAGGCCACGCCCGCATGGTCCAGCCGCTCCTGGACGAAGCCGGCCGGTGAGACCCAGCCGCCTTGCGGGAAGAACCAGGCGGCTTGCGCCAGCGTGACGCCGGCGAGCGCGCTCGCGGCGTCGGCATCCAGGGCCCGCACCCACTCGGGCGGAAGGCCCAGGTGATCGACCCGAGCCTGCATGGCCGCGAGCTCGCGTCCGCCCAGCCGCAGCAGGCCCTGCACCTGGCCGGCGATGCAGCCGGCGTCGACGAGCGGGCGCAGCGTGCGCGCTGCCGCCAGGGCCGCCGCGCGCAGCAGGCGCGCGTGCGGGCCGTCTTCGCCATGGACCGTGCCGTGGAAGATGCCGCCGGCATTGCCCGAGGTTTCGGCCGCGGGCCCGGACCGGCGCTCGAACACCCGCACCGACCAGCCTTCGTCGGCGAGGGCGCGCGCGCAGCAGGCTCCCGCCAGCCCGGCGCCGATGACGACGGCTTCGCGCGCCGCGCCATGCGCCGCGGTGACGCGGCGGTCCGCCGGCCGGGCGGGCCGGTAGCGCGGCTCGTGGCGCGCCAGCGTGATCTCGCGCTTGCCGCCGATGCCGGGCGCGCGCTCGACCCGGAAGCCCGCGGCCTCGAGCCCGTCATGCACCTGGCGCGCCACGCTCCAGGTGGCCGCAGTGGCGCCTGCCGCGGCGCGTCGGCCGAGCGCGGCGAGCACGCGCGGCTCCCACATCGCCGGGTTGCGTGCCGGCGCAAAGCCGTCGAGAAAGAAGGCATCGGCCTCGAAGCGCAGTTCCGGCAGCCAGGCCGCGACGTCGCCGAAGGCCAGCAGCAGGCGCAGCGCTCCGCCTTCGAAGTCGATGGCGTGCAGGCCGAACACCAGCGGCGGCCAGGCCGCGCTGAGCGCGCCGGCCAGCGCCGGCAGGGGCGAATCGCGATGGGCGCGCTCGAGGTCGGCTCGCGTCGGCGGGTGGCGTTCGACGGCGACGTACTCGAGGCGACGGCATCGCCGCGGGTCGGCGCGCCAGGCGTCCCAGGCGGCGATGAAGTTGTGGCCCAGGCCGAAGCCGGTTTCGGCGACGACGAAGCGCTCGCGCCCGGCCCAGCGTTCAGGCAGGCGGTTGCCGCCGAGAAAGACGTGGCGGGCCTGGGCGAGGGCGCCGATCGCGGGGTGGTAGCGGTCGCCGAATTCGGGGGCGAAGGGCTCGGCGCCGAACTCGATGCGCGCCGCGACGATGGGCTCGCTCTTCACCGCCGGGCCAGCAAGCCGTCGCGCAGCGGATCGAGCCCGCGGCGGGTGTCAGACCCGCTTGCGGTATTCGTGGGTGCGGGTGTCGATCTCGACCTTGTCGCCGTTCTCGACGAACAGCGGCACGCTGATCTCGAAACCGGTGCCGGCGAGCTTGGCCGGCTTCATCACCTTGCCCGAGGTGTCCCCCTTGACGGCGGGCTCGGTCACGATCTCGCGCACGACCGTGGTCGGCAATTCCACCGAGATCGCCTTGCCGTCGTAGAAGACGACTTCGACCGGCATGTTGTCTTCGAGATAGCTGATGGCGTCGCCCATGTTCTCGGCCTCGACCTCGAACTGGTTGTATTCGGCGTCCATGAACACGTACATCGGATCGGCGAAGTAGGTGTAGGTGCAGTCCTTCTTGTCGAGGACGATCTGGTCCATCTTGTCGTCGGCCTTGAAGACGACTTCGGCGCCCGAATTGTTGAGCAGGCTCTTCATCTTCATGCGCACGGTGGCGGCACCGCGGCCCCCGCGGCTGTATTCCGTCCTCAGCACGACCATGGGGTCCTTGCCCTGCATGATGACGTTGCCGGCGCGAATTTCCTGGGCGAGTTTCATGTCCTGATTCCGGTGAGGGCGCTTGAAGAAAAGCCCATGATTCTAGCAGCCAGGCATGAGCTTTGCTGCGGCAAACGATCGCAAACGGCTCGCCAGATCGTCGCGCGCCGCCATTCGGGCGCTGAATTCGGCCGCTGCGCCGGCCCAGGTTGCCGGGTCGGGCCAGAGCGGCCAGGCAGGCTCGAGACCGTTCCAGGCCCGCCAAAGCGCCGCGAGCCGCGGCAGCGCCGGCATGCGCTCGATCAGGGCTTGCAGCTTGAGGGCGTGCACCCCGTCGTGCTGGGGATAGATCTGCCAGACGAAAGGCGCGCCGGCCCAGATCGCGCGCACGAGCGAGTCTTCGCCACGCACGAAATTGACATCGCAGCTCCAGAGCAGGCGGTCGTAGTCGCGCTGGTCGAGCCAGTCCAGGCTGTGGGTGCGCAGCCCGGGCGCTTCGGCCGCGGCGAGCGCCTGCGCCGCGCCGGGCGTGAGCAGCAACAGGGTCGGCTGACCGGCCAGCGCCTGCAGCAGCTGCGGTCGGGCTTCGTAGCAGAACAGGCTCACGAGCCGTTCGCCCGGCCTTCGCGCGATGCCCTTGGCGCCGAGCCAGGCGGTGCGGTCGAAGTCCTGGCGTTCGGCCATCAGCCCGGGCTCGCGCAACAGCCCTCCCGTGCTCTCGCTGAAGCCGGGAAAGAAGAACCACTTCACAAGACCGTTCGGCTGCGGCGAAGGCAGGCCGTGGCTGCGCTCGACCCAGGCCTCCGCGCTCAGGTACTCGAGGTTGATCCAGACCGGCGCGCGGTGCATGGCCACCATGGCGGCGACGAAGGCAGCGGGCGGGTCACAGCCGAAGGCCTCCACCACCACGTTGCCTGGCGGCGCCGGGTCGTCGAAGGCCAGCACCTCGACCCCGGGCGCGCCGCCCGGCGCCATCCAGGCGAGCGCCGAGGCGTCGTCGATGCGCAGGCGCACCCGTTCGCCGCGCGCGGCGAGATCGCGCGCCAGGCGCCAGCAGACGCCGACATCGCCGTAGTTGTCGACGACGCGGCAGAACAGGTCCCACAGCATCCGGCGATTATCGAAGGCGGTGAAAATGCGCTTTCGATGACCGAAGACCAAGCCGTTCGCGACAAGTTGCTGGCCGAAGTGGCGGCCCTGCCCGGGCTGCCCGGGGTCTACCGCTATTTCGACGCCGCCGACGCCGTGCTCTACGTCGGCAAGGCGCGCAACCTGAAGAAGCGGGTTTCGAGCTACTTCCACAAGGACCACGGCGGCACCCGCATCGGCACGATGGTGGCGCGCATCGCCCGCCTCGAGACGACGGTGGTGCGCACCGAGGCCGAGGCCCTGCTGCTCGAGAACAACCTGATCAAGACGTTGAACCCCAAGTTCAACATCCTGTTCCGCGACGACAAGAGCTACCCCTATCTGAAGCTGGTCTCGCACCCGTTTCCGCGCATGGCCTATTTCCGCGGCGCGGTCGACCGCAAGCACCGCTATTTCGGGCCCTATCCGAACGCCTGGGCGGTGAAGCAGACGATCCAGCTCATCCAGAAGGTCTTCCGCCTGCGCACCTGCGAAGACACGGTGTTCAACCACCGCTCGCGGCCCTGCCTGCTGTACCAAATCCAGCGCTGCTCGGGTCCATGCGTGGGCCTGGTCGCGCCCGCCGACTACGCGCGCGACGTGCGCGACGCCGAGCGCTTCCTGCTCGGCGAGCAGCAGGAGGTGGTGAACGACCTGCAAGCGCAGATGATGACGCTGGCCGATGCGCTCGAATTCGAGAAAGCGGCCGCGGTGCGCGACCGCATCGGCTCGCTCTCGCGCGTGCTGCACCAGCAGTCGATGGAGGCGAGCAGCCTGTCTGCCGGCGACCGCGACGTCGACATCCTGGCCGTGCGCGTGGCCGGCGGGCGCGCCTGCGTCAACCTCGCGATGGTGCGAGGCAGCCGCCATCTCGGCGACCGCGCCTATTTCCCGACCCATGTCGACGAAGGCGCGGCGATGGGCGCCGAGGAAGCCGACGAGCGCGCCGCCGCCGCGAGCCCCGAGGCCGCGGTGCTCGAAGCCTTCATCGCCCAGCACTACATCGGCCAGCCGGTGCCGCCGCAACTCGTCACCAGCCTCGCGGTCGATGCGGCGCTGATCGAGGCCCTGGCCGAGACCGCGGGCCAGCGCGTGCGCTGCACGCATCAGCCGCGTGAGCAGAAGCGCATCTGGCTCGAGATGGCCGAGAAGGGCGCCGAGCTCGCGCTGGCGCGGTTGCTGGCCGAGGAAGGCTCGCAGCGCGAGCGCACGCGGGCGTTGGTCGAGGCGCTGGAGCTCGATCTGGCGGACCCGGACCAGCTGCGCATCGAATGCTTCGACATCAGCCACACCGCGGGCGAAGCGACCCAGGCCTCGTGCGTCGTCTACGAAGACCATGCGATGCAGAGCGGCCAGTACCGGCGCTTCAACATCGAAGGCATCACCGGCGGCGACGACTACGCGGCGATGCGCCAGGTGCTGATGCGGCGCTATGCACGGCTCGCCGAGGCGCAGGCCGAACCCGAAGCGCCGACGCCCGAAGCGCCCGCGGCCGGCGACGAAGCCGCGCCGGCGCCGCGCGCGCGCAAGCCGCGGCGCGGCCAGTCGCGCCTGCCCGACCTCGTTCTCGTCGATGGCGGCCGCGGCCAGGTCGCGATGGCGCGCGAGGTCTTCGAGGAACTGGGGCTGGACCTCGCGCTGATCGTCGGCGTCGAGAAGGGCCAGGGGCGCAAGGTCGGGCTGGAGGAACTGGTGTTCGCCGACGGCCGCGAGAAGGTCTGGCTCGGCCACGACTCGGCGGCGCTGATGCTGGTGGCCCAGATCCGCGACGAAGCGCACCGCTTCGCCATCACCGGCATGCGCGCGCGCCGCGCCTCGGTGCGCACCGGCAGCAGCAAGCTCGAGGACATTCCCGGCGTCGGGCCGCGCAAGCGCGCGCGGCTGCTGCAGCGCTTCGGCGGCGTGCGCGGCGTGGCCAACGCCGGGGTCGACGATCTCGCGGCCGTCGAAGGCATCTCGAAAGAACTGGCCGAGGAAATCTATCGTGTATTGCATTGATCCCCCCCCGAAGCGCCTTCGGCGCGCCCGACCGCTTGCAGGCGGTCGGGCCTGCGTCGGGCAAAGGGCCGCTGCCGCGCCCCTGTGTCCGGCCGCAGCCCCCCCCAGGGGAGGCGCCGCCAGCGGCCCGGCGAAGCCGGATCCGCGGCGGCCGCGCGAGGGCGCGCGTGCTTTGCGCGTGGCGCTTGCCGTGGTCGCGCTTGTTCTCGCGGGTTGCGCCTCCACGCCGTTGCCGCCCTGGCCTGCGGCCGCGTCGACGCTCGCGCCGCCCCATGCCGCGCTCGACTGGGACGACTTCATGCTCCAGGCCGCGCACCGCATGGTCGATGCCGATCCGGGCGCGGCCTACACAGGGCCGGTGCCCGCGATCCTGCTCGCGATTCCGGTGCTCGAGGTCGAACTCGATCGCGACGGCAGCGTGCGCCATATCGAGGTCGTGCGCGAGCCGACGCAGGCCCAGGACACGGTCGAACTCGCGATCCAGGCCGTGCGCCGCGGCGCCCCCTACGGCGACATGACGCGTCTGCCGCGGCCGTGGAAGTTCACCGAGGTCTTCCTCTTCGACGACGCCCGCCGCTTCAAGCCGCGCACTCTGGACGAATAGCCGCGCGAAGTTCGGCACAATCGACCGATGTTCTTCACGGTCCCCACGCTGCTGACCTGGGCGCGCATCGTCGCGATCCCGCTCATCATCGGCGCGTACTTCCTGCCCATCGAGCCGGATTCGCGCAACCTGCTCGCGACCGTGCTCTTCGTCTTCTTCGCCTTCACCGACTGGCTCGACGGCTACCTGGCGCGGCGCCTGAACCAGGCCTCGGCCTTCGGCGCCTTTCTCGACCCGGTGGCCGACAAGCTCATGGTCTGCGCCTCGCTGCTCGTGCTCGTGCACCTGCAGCGCGCCGATGTCTTCGTCGCCCTCGTCATCATCGGGCGCGAGATCGCGATCTCGGCGCTGCGCGAATGGATGGCGCAGATCGGCGCCTCGCGCAGCGTCGCCGTGCACATGCTGGGCAAGCTCAAGACGACGGCGCAGATGGTCGCCATTCCCTTTCTGCTCTTCGACGGCCGGCTCTTCGGCCTCATCGACACCCGGCTCTGGGGCAAGTGGCTGCTGCTCGTCGCCGCGGTGCTGACCGTCTGGTCGATGGCCTACTACCTGCGCAAGGCGATCCCCGAGATCCGGGCCAAGGTGCGATGACTGCCGCGGCCGCCGGCGCGCCGCGCGAAGGCGTCGTGCGCGCGATGCCCGCGGTCTTCGTCCTGATCTGGAGCACCGGCTTCGTCGTCGCCCGCCTGGGCATGCCGCATGCGCCGCCCTTCGGTTTCCTGGCCTGGCGCTTCGCCTTGTCGGTGCCGGCCTTCGTCGTCTGGGCGACGTTGGCGCGGGCGCGCTGGCCCGAGCGTCCGCTGCAATGGCTGCACCTCGCGGCCACCGGCGTGCTCATGCACGCGGGCTATCTCGGCGGCGTCTGGTCGGCGGTCAAAGGCGGCATGGGCGCGGGCATGGCGGCGCTGCTCGTCGGGCTGCAGCCGGTGCTCACCGCGCTCTGGTCGAGCGCCCGCGGCGGCCGCAGCGTGAGCCCGCGCCAGTGGGCGGGCCTGGCGCTCGGCCTCGCCGGGCTGCTGCTCGTGGTCTGGGACAAGCTCGGCGTCGGCGAGGCGGGCCCGGCCAACCTCGCGCTCGCCTTGTTCGCGCTCGTCTCGATCACTGCCGGCACCCTGTACCAGAAGCGCTTCGTCGCCGCCTGCGACGTGCGCACGGCCAACGCGATCCAGCTCGGCGCCGCACTCGTGGTCTGCCTGCCGATCGCCCTGCTCGAGCCCGGCCGCATGGACTGGCAGCGCGATCTCTGGATCGCGCTGGGCTGGTCGGTGTTCGGCCTCACGCTGGGCGGCAGTTCGCTGCTGTACCTGCTGATCCAGCGCGGCGCCGCGACCCGGGTCACGAGCCTGATGTACCTCGTTCCCCCCTGCACCGCGCTGCTGGCGTGGCTGCTGTTCGATGAACCCCTGGGTGGCCTCGTGCTCGCCGGCTTCGCGCTCACTGCGGTGGGCGTGGGCCTGGTCGTGCGCGCGCGCTGACCCCTTTGCGCCAAGGAGACGATTCCCATGAGCCCCCATCGCATCGCCGTCATCGCCGGCGACGGCATCGGCACCGAAGTCATGCCCGAAGGCCTGCGCGTGCTCGACGCCGCGGCGCGCCGCTTCGGCATCGAGCTGCAGGTCGACGAGTTCGACTTCGCCAACTGCGCCTACTTCCAGCGTCACGGCCAGATGATGCCCGACGACTGGAAGGACCGCATCGGCGGCCACGAGGCCCTCCTCTTCGGCGCCGTCGGCTGGCCCGCGACCGTGCCCGACCACGTCTCGCTCTGGGGCTCGCTGCTCAAGTTCAGGCGCGAGTTCGACCAGTACGTCAACTTGCGCCCGGCGCGCCTGATGCCGGGCATCCGCTCGCCGCTGGTCGACCGCGAAGGCCGGCCGCTGGCGCCCGGGGCGATCGACATCTGGATCGTGCGCGAGAACACCGAAGGCGAGTATTCGAACGTCGGCGGGCGCATGTACGAAGGCACCGAGCGTGAACTCGTGATGCAGCAGACGGTGATGTCGCGCATCGGCGTCGACCGCGTGCTGCGCTTCGCCTTCGAGCTCGCGCGCACGCGGCCGCGCCATAAGCTGACATCGGCCACCAAAAGCAACGGCATCTCGATCACGATGCCGTACTGGGACGAGCGCGTCGAGGCCATGGCCCGGGCCTACCCCGATGTCGCGGTCGACCGCTTCCACATCGACATCCTCACGGCCTGGTTCGTGCAGCGGCCGCAGCAGTTCGACGTGGTCGTCGCGAGCAACCTGTTCGGCGACATCCTCTCCGACCTCGGCCCGGCCTGCACCGGCACCATCGGCATCGCGCCTTCGGCCAACCTGAACCCGACCCGGCAATGGCCTTCGCTCTTCGAGCCGGTGCACGGCTCGGCGCCGGACATCGCCGGGCGCGGCGTCGCGAACCCGATCGGGCAGGTCTGGTCGGTGGCGATGATGCTCGACTTCCTCGGCCGGCGCGACGCCCACGACGCGGTGCTCGCGGCCATCGAAGCCGTGCTCGCCGACCCCGCGGCGCCGCGCACGCCCGACCTCGGCGGCAAGGCCGGCACGCGCGACTTAGGCGCGGCCTTGGCGCGGGCGGTCGAGACGGCGTAGAGGCGGCGTAGAGGCGGGGTCCCGTTACACGCCAGCGCGCCTTCGTCACGAGGGGGGACATAAAATCGCAGCGCGCCTTGACACTGCGAAATCGCGCGGCTGTAATGGCCCCCCCGCGTGCCGCGAACGCGCGCCCCAGCGGCCAGCCAAGTTCCTCCGCTCCACCACCCACCGGCTGCGCGCCGCTGCTCCACCTTCCAGGGAGTTCTCTCGTGAACAAGACGGAATTGATCGAACACATTGCCAAGCAGGCCGACATCTCCAAGGCCGCGGCCACGCGCGCCCTCGAGGCGCTGATCGGCGGCGTGAAGACCACGCTCAAGAAGAACGGCAATGTCTCGATCGTCGGCTTCGGCACTTTCGCCGTGACCAAGCGCGCCTCGCGCACGGGCCGCAATCCGCGCACCGGTGCGGCCATCAAGATCAAGGCCGCCAAGGTGCCCAAGTTCCGGCCCGGCAAGGCCTTGAAGGATCATCTCAACTGACTTCCGGGTGCTTAGCTCAGTCGGTAGAGCGGCGCCCTTACAAGGCGTAGGTCGGCGGTTCGAACCCGTCAGCACCCACCAGAACCTGGGGTGCCCGGGCGGCTAGAATCGCCGCCGGCGTCCACCCCCCGCAGAAGGCGAACCCTCCCGTTCGCCTTCTTTCACTTGGGCGCCCCTTGTTCGAGGATCCCTGTCGATGTTCGATTTCGTCCGCAATCACACGCGCGTGGTGCTCGGCATCATGGTGCTGCTGATCTTCCCGTCGTTCATCTTCTTCGGCATCCAGGGCTACTCCCGCTTCGTCGACGGGACCAACGACACGGTTGCCAAGGTCAACGGCCAGAGCATCACGCGCGCCGAGTGGGACGCCGCGCACCAGCGCGCCGTCGACCGCCTGCGCGCCCAGAACCCCAAGCTCGACGCCAAGCTGCTCGACTCGCCGCAGGCCAAGCGCCAGACGCTGGAGCAGATGGTGCGCGAGCGCGTGCTGCTGGCCGCCGCGAACGACCTGCACCTGTGGCCCGACGACGACCGGCTGCAGCGGCTGTTCGTGAACGACCCGCAGTTCGCCGGCCTGCGCAACCCCAACGGCAGCGTCAACGACCAGCTCCTCGCGGCCCAGGGCATGAACTCGCAGATGCTGGCGCAGCAGCTGCGCCAGGAGTTCGGCATGCGCCAGGTGATGAGCGGCATCACCGACACCGCCTTCGCCTCGACCGCCGCCGCGGCGCCGGCGCTGGACGCGATGCTGCAGCGGCGCGAACTGCAGTACCAGCGCTTCGACCCGGCGAGCTACCGCGCCCAGATCGACCCGAGCGATGCCGATGTCGAGGCCTACTACAAGGCGCACCTGGACGCGTTCAAGGCGCCCGAGCAGGCGAAGATCGACTACGTGGTGCTCGACCTCGCGGCGCTGACCAAGGGCGTCACGATCCCCGAGGAAGACCTGCGCCGCTACTACGACGAGAACGCCAACCTCTACACCGATGCCGAGCAGCGCCGCGCCAGCCACATCCTGGTGAAGGTCGACCCCGACGCCTCGGCCGCGGCCAAGCAGGCGGCGAAGAAGCATGCCGAGGACCTGCTGGCCGAGTTGCGCAAGAACCCCGGTTCGTTCGCCGAACTGGCGAAGAAGGAGTCGCAGGATCCGGGCTCGGCGGCGCAGGGCGGCGACCTCGGCTACTTCGGCCGCGGCACGATGACCAAGCCCTTCGAGAACGCCGTGTTCGCGATGAAGGTGGGCGACATCAGCGACATCGTGACCACCGACTTCGGCTACCACATCATCGAGCTCACCGGCATTCGCGGCGGCACGAAGAAGCCCTTCGACGCGGTGCGCGCGGACGTCGAGGCGGCGGTGCGCAAGCAGATCGCGCAGAAGAAGTTCGCCGACGCGGCCGAGCAGTTCACGAACATGGTCTACGAGCAATCCGACAGCCTGCAGCCCGCGATCGACAAGTTCAAGCTCGACAAGCAGAGCGCCACCGTGACGCGCACGCCGGCGCCGGGCGCGACCGGCGCGCTCGCCTCGGCCAAGCTGCTGAATGCGATCTTCGCCAACGACGTGCTGCGCAACAAGCACAACACCGACGCCGTCGAGGTCGGACCGGACCAGCTCGCTTCGGCCCGTGTGGTGCAGTACCTGCCCGAGCACGTCATGGCCTTTGCCGAGGTGAAGGACCAGGCGCGCGCGCGCCTCGTCGCCGACCTCGCCGCGGCGCGCGCAAAGAGCGACGGCGAGCAGCGCCTGGCCGCCTTGCGCAAGGACCCGGCCGGCACGTTGCCGACCACGGCCACGGTGTCGCGCCGTGCGGCCGCCGGTGTGCCGCCCCAGGTGGTCGAGGCGGCGCTCAAGGCCGACGCGAGCAAGTTGCCGGTGCTGGTGGGCGTGGATCTCGGCAGCCAGGGTTACGTCGTCGCCCGCATCACCCAGGTGCTGCCGCGCGAGGTGCAGCCGGGCGAGGACGACGTGCTGCGCCAGCAGTACGCCCAGGCCTGGGCCGACGCCGAATCGGCCGCCTACTACGCGGCGCTGCGCAAGCGCTACAAGGCCGAGATCATGGACTCGGTCCTGACGGCCTCGGGCGCTGCGGCAAGCTCCGCGGCGCCCTGACGGCGGTGGCTATAATCACGGGCTATACGGTGGCTGTAGCTCAGTTGGTAGAGTCCCAGATTGTGATTCTGGTCGTCGTGGGTTCGAGTCCCATCAGCCACCCCATCC
>JAGWTS010000468.1 GCA_028868875.1 Burkholderiales bacterium
CTGGTGCCCTACCTCCACGACGAGCGCGACGCCTGGGTGCTCGACGGCGAAGGCCGCTACCGCCGCGTCGGCGGCGACGGGCCCGGCGCCCAGCAGGCCTTGATGCGGCGCTACGGATGAGGCCGGCATGGACCTGATCCTCTGGCGCCACGCCGAAGCCTTCGAGTTGGGCCAAGCGCGGGACGATCTCGAACGCGCGCTCACGCCCAAGGGCGAACGCCAGGCCCAGCGCATGGCGGGCTGGCTCAACCGCCAGCTGCCTTCGAGCACGCGCGTGCTCGCGAGCCCGGCGCGCCGCGCCCAGCAGACCGCGGCCGCGCTCGAGCGCAAGTTCAAGACCTCGAGCGCGCTCGCCCCGGATGCCGGGGTCGAGGCCCTGCTCCACGCCGTGCGCTGGCCCGACGCGCGCGAGCCCGTGCTCGTGGTCGGCCACCAGCCGGCGCTGGGGCTGGCAGCGGCCTACCTGATGTCGGGCCAGGCCCAAGCCTGGACCTTGCGCAAGGCCGGCGTCTGGTGGCTGCGCGCACGCGAGCGCGAGGGCGCCCTCCAGGTCGTGCTGCAGGCGGTGATGACGCCCGAGCTGCTGTAGGCGGTCAGTAGATCAGGTGCCCGCTGCCGTCGATGACGCCGATGTCGACGTAGCGGCTGCCGGTGTTGCCGCGGCTGAAATCGACGCGGAAGCCGCCGAGGTCGATCTCGCCCATCGCGTGCAGCGAGCGCGCGAGCGACGGCGCGTCGAGATCGCGCGTGCGCCGCGCCGCTTCGGCGAAGACCTGGGCGCAAATGAAGCCTTCGAGGTGGAACGAGGTGAAGCCGCTGACCTGCGGGAAGGCGGCCTTCATCGCGGCGTGGAAGTCGCGCTGCAGGGGCAGGGCATCGCCGAAGGGGTTGGGGTAGGTCTGGGCGATCGCCACGCCGCGCGCCGCCGCCCCGGCCACCTTGGCGACCATCGCCGCCGGGGCGTAGGAGAGCAGGAAGATGAATTCCTTCATCCCGGCCCGGCGCAGCTCGGTCACGCAATCGGCCATGAAGCGCGGCGCGCCGATCGCCAGTGCCGCCTGGGCGCCCGACTTGACCACCTGGGCCGCCGCCGCCGCAATGCGCGCCGCCTCGGCGCTCGTCTCGACGCCGCTGATCTCGAGGGCGCCGGCCTTGGCCGCCGCCTGCTGCGCGACGGCGATGCCCGAGCTGCCCATGACGATGTTCTGGTAGATCACGCCGAGCCGGGTGATGCCCAGCGTGTGCGCATTGATCACCGCGGTCTCGATCTGCTCGCGGTCGCCGGCGCGGACGTGGAACAGCATCGGGTGCCCGGGATGGCGCAGCGCCTCGGCGCCGGGGATGGCGTTGAGCACGACGACCTCGTCGGCGTCGAGCAGCCTGGCGTCGAGCAGGCGCTGCAGCGCCGCCGAACCCACCGGCGACATCAGGGCCACGGGGCGGCGCCGCAGGGCCTCGGCAAAGGCCGCGGCGAAGCCGTCGCCGCTGTACTTGTCGTCGAGTTCGAACAGGCCGACGCGGCGCCCGTTGATGCCGCCGTGGGCGTTGATCCGGGCGAAGCCGGCCTTCAGGCCCTGGTTGAGCTGGCTGGCGTCGGGCGCCGGCAGCACGGTGAAGGGCCCGATCTGGCCGACGACGATGTCGGCTTCGGCGGCGCGGGCGCCGGCCATGGTGGCGGCAATCAGGCCGCAGGCCTGGCGGCGGGACATGCTCATGCCGGTACTTCCTTGTGCTTCGACCAAAACCCGGCATGCTAGGCCAGGTCGGCTCGAAAAACCACTCAGGTATTCAGCAAGAGACGCAGCGGCCCCGAACGTGCCCAGGCCGCCGCTTCCTCGTGCAGCAGGTAGACGGTGCGCGGATGGGTCTCGCCCCAGCGCGCGCGCCACATCAGCTGGGCGTCGCGCCCGCGCGGGCGCAGGTTCAGGGCGGCGGGGTCGGTCTCGGCGCGGGCGTGGCAGTCGATCACCGCCAGGCGCAGGCACAGCACCTGCCAGGCCAGGATGTCGCTCGCCAGCGCCGACTCGATCTTGCGCAGGCCGCCGCGCTGGCCCAGCACCAGCTCGCCGATGCGCCGCTGCTGGCTTTGCGAGAAGCCCGGCGCGTCGACATGGGCGAGCACGTAGGCGCTGTGGCGGTGGTGGTCGTGGTGCGAGACCATGAGGCCGATCTCGTGCAGCGCGCAGGCCCAGCCCAGCTCGCGCCGGGTCTCGTCGTCGGCCTCGGGCAGGGCCGCGTCGAAGAGCGCGAGCGCAACCCCGGCGACGCGCTCGGCCTGCGCCGTGTCGACGCCGAAGCGGCGCTGCAGCTCGCGCACCGAGTTGTCGCGCATGTCGCCGGCGCGGGCGCGCCGGCGCGCGTCGATGCGCTCGTGCAGGTCGATGATCACGCCCTGGCGCAAGGCGCCCTTGGCCGGCCAGAGGGTGTCGATGTCGAAGTTGGCGGCCAGTGTGTAGAGGATGGCGAGGCCGCCTGGCAGCACCGCGCGCCGGTCGGGCTTGAGCCCGGGCAGTTGCAGACGGTCGCGGTGACCGGCCTCGATGCAGCGCTCGATGCACCATTGCAGCCCGGCCGGCGTGATGCGGCCGTCGGTCACGCCGGCGGCGAGCAGCAGCTGCGAGACCGCCCCCGCGGTGCCCGAGGAGCCGAGGGCGCGACGCCAGTGTTCGGGGGCGAAGGGCTGCAGCGCCTCTTCGAGCTCGGCGCCGGCCGCGACCTGGGCTTCGCGAAAGCCGGCCGCCGTGATCCGGCCTTCCTCGAAAAAGCGCATCGACAGGCCGACGCAGCCGACCGCGAACGATTCCGCCACCAGCGGCACCCGGCCCTGGCCCAGGATGAGTTCGGTCGAGCGCCCGCCGATGTCGATGACCAGGCGCGGCTCGTCGGCCGGCTGCAGCCGGGCCACGCCGGCGTAGATGAGGCGCGCTTCCTCGCGCCCCGAGATGACCTCGATCGGATAGCCGAGCACCGCCTGGGCGCGCTGCAGGAAGGCGTCGCGGTTGCGCGCCTCGCGCAAGGTCTGGGTCGCGACCGCGCGCACCTGGGCCGGGGCGAAGCCGGCCAGGCGCCCGGCGAAGCGGCGCAGGCAGGCCAGGCCGCGCTCGACCGCCTCTTCGGTGAGCAGTCCCTCGCCGTCCAGGCCCGCGCCCAGGCGCACCGTCTCCTTCAGGTAGTCGACGCGGCGATAGCGCCCGTGCTGCAACTGACCGAGCTCGAGCCTGAAGCTGTTCGAGCCCATGTCGATCGCGGCCAGCGGGCCGCCCATCAATGAGGATTCCTGCATGGGGCGATTGTGCAAGACGCTGTCGCCCCGGCCCGCCCCGTCCCGGCGCAGCGCGCGCCGGGGCCTCGGGCGGCCGCGGCCGGCTTCAGCGCACCACGAGCACCGGCAGTTCGGTGTGGATGAGCAGGCGCTGGGTCTCGCTGCCCAGCATCAGCGCGGCGATGCCGCGCCGGCCGTGCGAGGCCATCACGACGA
>JAGWTS010000469.1 GCA_028868875.1 Burkholderiales bacterium
GCCCACCGACAGGAGAACCGGATCGCCATCGAGTTGCAGTTCAGCGCGCGCGCGCTCGGGCGGCAGCGGGCGGAAGCGCTCGAGGTCAACCCCGTTGCGCATGACCTTGAGGCGGCTTTCTTCCACCTTCCAGCCTCGCAACACGTCGACGAGCGCCGAACAAACACCGATCGACGCGTCGGCCCGGGAAGCCGCCCACTGCATCATTCGCCGCGGTGCCGCATAGGCCGGAATCAAATTCAGGTCGGTGCCTCGCGCAGTGATGGTGAAGGGTTTCCCCAAGCGCCTGGCCAGGAGCGCCGCAGCCACGCCGTCGGGGTAATAGTAGTGCGCGTCGATGACATCGAAATCGAACCCTTCGTGCTGCAGCGTGCGTAAAGCTGGATAGGCGCCCAGTGCCAAACCGAGCGGTGACAGCGTCATGCCGACCTTGGGCAGCAGGACATATCGGGGATGGAGAACGTCGATGCCATTGCGGACCTCGCGCCGCGGCGTGCGGGCAGCCGTCGCATATTCCCCGAATCGCGCATGGGTTGATGGAAACCAGGGGACCGGGGCGACGACGCGAACATCCACTTGGCCTGATTTGAGAAGCTCGCGAAGCCGCGTCTCGACGAAGATGCCGTGATTCGGCCGCACGCTGCTCGGAAACAACGTGGAAAACGTCAGCAATCGCAACTTCCTGCCCGGCGCCCTGGGTAGGGGTAATTTCATGAATTAGGGGAATCAATCAAAGCGCGGGAATCATAGGGCCTGGGCGCACGCAAACAATAACCGCCGCAGGCGGCGCCCCGGAATTCGACCGGTATGCCGCAGCACGTGCCGTGACGGCCCGGCGCCCGAATCAATGGATCAGACGCTCTTCGGGGGCGACGAACAGCTCGTCGAGAACGAGCGAATCGGGCTCCTCGCCCAGGCTCCAGAACACCATCAGGACGATGATCTTCAGGTCTTCGAGTTCGATCGGGCCGCTGCCGATGGCGGTGGCGCGGTCGATCACCATCTCGCGCATCGGCGCCGGCAGCACGCCGGCCGATTCGAGGAAGGTGATGAAGCCGATCGATTCGTCGCCGAGCAGCTCGCGCTCGCTCTCGGCGTACAGGCGCATGCTCCCGCCGACCGAGCTGGCGGCGCAGGAACCGGCGCTGCTTGCGAGGCCGTCGAGCCAGCGCAGCGCCTCCTGGATCTCCTCCGCCTCGAAGCCCACCGCGGAGAGCTTGCGCTGCAGCTGCTGGTGGTCGGGGCAGGCGTCGGGGCGCCAGTAGTTCTCGTAGAGATACACGAGCACATCGAACATCGGGTCACTATACCGCAGGCGGTTCAGGCGATTCCGCGCCTCTGGTAAAGGCCCCCGGGCAGGCGTGCCAGCCTGCCCTCGAGCTCGAGTTCGAGCAGGCGCGCCGCCAGCGCCGGGGTCGACCAGCCGGTTCGGGCGAGCAGCGCGTCGAGGCTGGTCGGGTCGTTGCCGAGGGCGTCGAGCACGGCGTCGACCGGCTCGGGATCCGCCACCGGCGCCACCGGTGCCGCCGCCGGCCGCTGCTGGCGCAACTCGGCGACGATCTCGGCCGCGCTCTCGACCAGCAGCGCTCCCTGCCTGATCAAGGCATGACAGCCGCGCGACTGCGGGGCGTGGATCGAACCCGGCACGGCGAACACCTCGCGACCGGCCTCGACCGCCAGCCGCGCGGTGATGAGCGAGCCCGAACGCAGCGCTGCCTCGACCACCAGGGTCGCCGAGGCGAGCCCGGCGATCAAGCGGTTGCGCTGCGGGAAGTTCATCCCCCGCGGCGGGGTGCCGGGCGGGTATTCGCTCAGCATCAGGCCGGAGGCCTCGATGCGCCGTGCCAGGTCGCGATGGCGGCCGGGGTAGACGATGTCCAGGCCGGTGCCGACGACCGCGAGCGTCTTGCCTGCGGCCGCGAGAGCGCCTTCGTGGGCGGCGCCGTCGATGCCCAAGGCCAGGCCCGAGACGATGGTGTAGCCCTCGGCGGCGAGCGCTGCGGCAAAGGCGCGTGCGTTGTCGGCGCCCTGGGCACTGGGGTTGCGGCTGCCGACCACGGCGATCGCCGGGGTGCCCAGCAGCGCCGGGTCGCCCAGCAGGTACAGCAGGAGCGGCGGATCGGCCGCCTGCAGCAGCAGCGCCGGGTAGCCGGCGGCGCCCAGGGTGACGATGCGGCGCCCGGGGCCGCCGTGGCGCCAGTTCCGGGCCGCCGCCAGCCGCTCCGCAAACTCCGGCGGCGTCTTGCCCAGCGATCGAACCACCGAAGCACCGACCAGCTCGCCCAGCGCCGCCGGCCCGGCCTCGAACACCGCCACCGGCGAGCCGAACGCCGCGAGCAGCCGCCGCGCCCCGGCCCGCCCGAGTTCGGGCGTCTCGAGCAGCCGCAGCCAGGCGGCGAACTCGTCGTCATCGAGCATGGCGCCCCCCGCAGGCCCGGCCCGCAGCGCCCCCCATCACCCGAACCGTCGAACCACCATCGACCCCGGATCGGCAGCGCTCCCAAGCGACCGCCGCGGATCCGGCTCCGCCGGTCCGCCAGCGGTGCCCCCCCGGGGGGGAGGCGCCGAAGGCGCTACGGGGGGGAGCCCGTTACGGCTGCGTGAACTTGTCACCCGCCTTCACCGGTTCCTTGACGGCCACGATGAGCGCGTAGGACACGCGGTCGAACACCCGGAAGACGAACAGCGTGCCGTCGCGCTCGTCGGGCAGGCGCATCAGCGTGCGCTTGCCGTCGGTGGGGTCGACCTTGGTTTCTCCGGCATGCCAGAGCGCGAGCACGTAGCCGCGTTCGACGCCGTCGCGCGCGCCGCGGTTGATCGCGACGACCTGGTTCTGGCCGGCCATGCGCCCGTCGCCATAGGTCGAGACGATCTGGCCTTCGAGCGGCGCATTCGGCGCATGCGGCACGTAGGCCGTGATCTCGCGCGGCGGCACAGGCGCCAGGCGGTCGCCGACGAGCGACTCGAGGCGGCTGCTGGTGATGACGACGGTGTCGGGAACGGCGACCCCCTTGGGATCGGCGGGTTCGGAGCCGGTGCGCACGAGTTCGGCCGTGCCGACGAAGCGCGCCTCGTAGCCGAGGGTCTCGTGCGTGCTCGGGTCGCGCAGCGGCGTGGCTTCGCGGAACAGGCGGAAGTCGCGCTGGCCTCCGAGGTCCCCGCGCACATAGGCGTGCTCGCCGACCTGGGCCATGACATGGCCTTCCTGGGTCGCGACCACGCGCGGCGCGTTCGCGAGCTCATCTGAGCTGAACACCACGGCTTCGTTGAGGAACGGGCCGATGAGATTGAGCGGGATCGAGGCCACGGCGCCGTTGGGCAGGAGTTCGCTGCGCACGCTGGGCTCGAGCTTGACGGTGTTGTTGGGCGCGCCCTGGCCTTGCTGCGCCAGGCGCAGCGTCGCGCGGCCGTTGGCGCGCTCGAGCACCAGCACCTGGCCCGGGTAGATCAGGTGCGG
>JAGWTS010000470.1 GCA_028868875.1 Burkholderiales bacterium
TACGACAGCGCCCTGTTCGACAAGCGCAGCAAGTTCGTCCACTACCGCCCGCGCACCGCGATCCTGAACAACCTCGAACTCGACCACGCCGACATCTTTCCCGACCTCGCGGCGATCGAGACCCAATTCCACCATCTCGTGCGCACCGTGCCGGCGAGCGGGCGCCTCGTCGTCAATGCGCGCGACGAAGCCCTGCAGCGCGTGCTCCAGCGCGGCTGCTGGAGCGAGGTCGTGCGCTTCGGCACCCGGCGCGAGGAGCCGGGCGGGCTGTGCGCGCGCGGCGAGCCCCACGCCTTCGACGTGCTGCGCGGCAGCCTCAAGGTCGGACGCGTCGAATGGGCGCTGCTGGGCGAGCACAACCAGCTCAACGCCCTGGCCGCGATCGGCGCCGCCGAACACGTGGGCGTCGCCGCCGACGCCGCCTGTGCCGCGCTCGCGAGCTTCGAGAACGTGCGCCGCCGGCTCGAACTGCGCGGCGAGGCCGGCGGGGTCAAGGTCTACGACGACTTCGCCCACCACCCGACCGCGATCCACACCACGATCGCCGGGCTGCGACGCAAGGTCGGCGCCCAGCGCATCCTCGCGATCTTCGAGCCGCGCTCGAACACGATGAAGCTGGGCACGATGAAAGCCCAGCTGCCCTGGGCGCTCGAAGAAGCCGACCTCGCCTTCAGCCTGCAGGGCGACTACGGCTGGAACGTGGGCGAGGCACTCGCGCCGCTCGCCATCCCGGCGGTCGTGGCCGAGTCGGTCGACGCGCTGGTGGCTGCCGTCGCCAAGGAGGCGCGGGCCGGCGACCACCTGCTGTGCATGAGCAACGGCGGCTTCGGCGGCATCCACGCCAGGCTCCTGGCCGCGCTCCAGGCCCGCGCCTAGCCCTCAATTGCGCAGCAGGGTCGCGCGCAAGGCCTGGTCGAGCAGGGCGAGCGCGTCTTCGAGGTGGGCGCGGTTCTCGACCGAGAGGTCGCGCCGCTTCGTCGCCCGGCGCAAGGCCTTCTGCAGCGCGAGCGCGTGCAGCCGCGTCAGGCTGATGGCGTCGGCGGGCAGCGTCGGCGCCGGATGGGTGAGGATGGCCTGCACCCGCTTCAGATGCTCGCGCTGCAGGTTGCGCCGCTGCGGGCTGATCTCGGCGCCCGTCCCGAGCTCGCTCCAGACCGCCGCCTGCAGCGTGGCGTAGACCTCGTCGAGCGAGATCGCGCCGCGGCGCTGGTCGGCGCGCAGGTAGCTCGGCAGGTCGAGCAGGCGCTGCGCGGTCGCGGGGTCGAAGAGCCGGTCCAGCGCCTGGGTCTGCAGCTGCAGCACCGCGCGCGGCAGCGAGAAGGGGCCGCTGCGCTGCCATTCGATCGAGTCGCCCGATACCTCGGCGAGGAAGTCCGGGCGCAGGCGCAAGGCCTTGTCGCTGAAGACCTCGCGCGTCAGGAACTCGAGGGCCTGGCGCTGGCGCGCCGGATCGACCGGGCGCCAGACCGGAGCGCTGCCGCCGGGCAGGTCGTGGTCGACCGACATGCCGCCGATGTACTTGGCCGCCAGCGCCGGCAGCGGCAGGAGCTGGTGCAGGCCGGCGAGCAGGCTGCGCCGCAGGCGCCCGGCGTCGTCGCCGGCGCGCGCGCCGCGGGCCTGGATCCGGTTCCAGAGCTCGCGCGAAAGCGCGAAGCGGCGCTCGTACCAGGCGAGCGGGTCGTCGCCGAGGTCGAAGCGGTTGACCTGCGGGTCGACGCCGGCCGCGCCGTCGGCGTCGGCATCGTCGGCGAAGGCCAGCCGCGGGTCGCTGCGGCTGCGCTCGGCGATGGCGCGCAGTTCCTCGGCTTCCCGGCCCGGCGTCAGCGGCTTGTAGCCGTATTCGATCGCCCAGTAGTCGTAGGGGCCCAGCGTCGTCATCTGCGGGTCGCCGGGCGCCTCGCCTTCGAGCGGCAGGTTGAAGGCGTTGTAGTCCATCACCGAGCCCGAGATGCCCTGGGCTTCGCCGAAGGCCTTGTCGCGCAGCTCGGCCATCGTCACCGTCGACGAGGCCTTGAAGTTGTGGCGCAGCCCGAGCGTGTGGCCGACCTCGTGCGTGATCGTGTCCTTGACGTAGGCCTGGGCGAAGGCTTCGGCCTCGGGGCTGTCGGGGGCGATGTCGCCGCGCGCGTCGAGCAGGTCGAGCGCGAAGCCGAGCTCTTTCGCGCCCTCGGCCGCGTAGTCGCAGCTGTCGAGGCCGTCGCGGTTCGCGAACAGGCCGGCGGCCGGGGACGGGGGCGCGACGCCGAGGTCTTCGCTGGCGATGCGGCGCGCGCCGCGGCCGAAGACGTCGCTCATCGCGATCGTGGCGTCGAGGATCTCGCCCGTACGCGGGTCGCTCGCGCTCGGGCCGCGCGCGAAGCCGGCATCGGCGCCGACGAACCAGCGCACCGTCGCGTGGGCGGCGTCCATGCCGTCGAAGCCGGCGTCGTCACCCTGCTGGCGCACGACGATCGCGTCCTTGAAGCCGATGCGCTCGAAGGCCTTGTTCCATTCGAGGATGCCGGCGCGCACGCTGGCACGGTAGCGCTCGGGGATGTTGCGGTCGAGCCAGTAGGTGATCGGCTTGACCGGCTCCGAGAGCGCCGCCTGCGGGTCCTTCTTCTCGAGACGCCAACGCGTGATCGCATGCACGCGCGGGTTGGCGCGCAGGTCGTCCGAGAAATCGGTGTAGCTGTCGGTGAAGTAGCCCACGCGCGGGTCGGCCGCGCGCGCCGCCATCGGCTGCGCCGGCAGCTCGAGGAAGCTGTAGACGAGGCCGACGAAGAGGCTGCGCGGATCGGGCAGTGCCTCGGGCAGGTGCACCGGCGAAGGCGGCGCGCCGGGCAGCACGATCGGCGGCGCCGGCAGGCGCGCCAGCGCGAAATGGAGCTTCACGGCGAGCGTCGTCAGCCCGTCTTCGGCGCGCGTGGACTCGAAGTAGGAATTCGCGCGGTCGAGGCCGAAGGGCAGGCGATACGCGGCTTCGAGGTTGGTGGCGTAGGAGGCGAGGTCGCCGAGCAGGAAGGAGGCGTCGACGAGCACGGCCCGGCTCTGCGCCTCGGGGCCGCTCACGACCGGGCTCGACGCGACCAGGCTTTCGCTGAAGCCTTCGGCCACGGCGCGCGCGCTCGCCGCGTCGCGGCCGGCGCGGAAGTCGGTCTGGCGCGCGACGAGCTGAAGCTGGTTGCCGACGCGGCGCCACTGGACGAGCCAGTTCGGCCCCATCTGGCTCGCATACAGCCCGCGCTCGCCGACCGAGGAGGCGACGTTGATCGTGAACAGCATCGGCTGGCCGATGCGCGCCGGGCTCAGCTCGAGCCAGGCCTTCTCGTCCTTGCGCCAGACCGGAATGAAGCCGTCCTGGCGCCGCGCGCCCTTGATGACCTCGGCGAAGGGCTTGGGCGCACCGGGCTCGCTCGCCGAAGCCGGGCGCGCGGCGGCGGCTGCGAAGCGGCCCGGCCGCCCGGCAGCGGA
>JAGWTS010000081.1 GCA_028868875.1 Burkholderiales bacterium
GCGCGCCCTCGCCGCCGGGGCCGGCGTTGTCGATGTAGTTGGCCATCGACAGCGTCCAGCTGCCGATCATCGGCACCTTCCAGCCCAGCTTGGTCATGCCGTTGGCGATCTGCGCCAGCTCGGGTCCGATGCCGTAGGTCAGGATCGCCTCGGCGCCGGCCTGCTTGGCCTTGAGCAGCTGCGCCGTCATGTCGACGTCCTTGATGTTGAACTTCTCCTCGGCCACCGGCTTGATGCCCTTGAGCGCGAGCGCGCGCTCGAGGTCCTCGCGGCCGAGCTGGCCGTAGTTGGTGCTGTCGGCGAGGATTGCGACCTTCTTGAAGCCGCGGCGGGTGATCGCCTCCTCGACGATCATCGGCGCCTGGATCGCGTCGGCGGCCGAGTTGCGGAAGACGTAGTTCTCGGGCTTGTCGTCGAACTGGTGGGTGATGATCGAACCGGTGGCGACGTTGTTCATCACCGGGATCTTGGCGTCCTGGAAGAAGCGCTCGGAGGCCAGCGCGACGCCGGTGTTGATGTAGCCGACGACGGCGACCACGTGCTCGCGGTTGATCAGTTCCTGCGCGATCTGCACGCCGCGCTCGTTCTTGGCCTCGTCGTCGCGCTCGATGAGTTCGAGCTTGCGCCCGAGCACGCCGCCGGCGGCGTTGATCTCGGCGGTGGCCAGCCGCACGCCGTCGCGCATGCTCACGCCCATCGACGACGAGCCGCCGGTGAACGGTCCGTCGACGCCGATCTTGATCGTGTCGGCGGCGCGGGCGCCGGTGATCGCCGCGGCGAGGGCGAGGGCGGTGAGGGCGGGACGAATGATGGTCATGAAGTCTCCAACGACGAAAGTAGGGCTGCGGCGTCGCGCGCGCAGTCCGCGACGATGCCTGAACAAAATGCCGGCTTCGCTCCGCAGGAATACCTAAGGGAAAAACCCAGGTCAGGCGAGCAGCTGGCGCAGCACGTAGGGCAGGATGCCGCCGTGGCGGTAGTAGGCGACCTCGATCGCGGTGTCGATGCGCAGCGTCACCGTCACCTCGCGCCGCGTGCCGTCGGCCGCGGTGATCGCCAGCCGGGCGTCGGACAGCGGCCGGATGTCGGCGTCGAGGGTCACGTCGACGACCTCGTCGCCCCGCAGGCCCAGGGACTGCCACGAATCGCCGCCCTGGAACTGCAGCGGCAGCACGCCCATGCCGATGAGGTTGCTGCGGTGGATGCGCTCGAAGCTGCGCGCCACCACCGCCTTGATGCCGAGCAGCGCGGTGCCCTTGGCCGCCCAGTCGCGGCTCGAGCCGGTGCCGTACTCCTCGCCGGCGAAGATCACCGTGGGCACGCCGGCGTCGCGGTAGCGCATCGCGGCGTCGTAGATGGCCAGCCGCTCGGCGACCGCCCCCGCGGCCCGGGCGGCCGCCGACGGCTGGTACAGCGTCAGCCCGCCTTCGACGCGGCTGCCGTCGGCCTCGGCCGGGATCATCAGGTTCTTGATGCGCACGTTGGCGAAGGTGCCGCGCATCATCACCTCGTGGTTGCCGCGGCGCGAGCCGTAGCTGTTGAAGTCGACCTTCTCGACGCCGTGGGCGACGAGGTAACGGCCTGCCGGCGAATGCAAGGCGATGCTGCCCGCCGGGCTGATGTGGTCGGTGGTGATGCTGTCGCCGAACAGCGCCATCACCCGGGCCCCTTGCACGCCCGGCACCAGCGGCGGGGGCTCGAGCGTGAAGCCGGCGAAGAACGGCGGCTCGGCGATGTAGGTGCTGGCCGGCCAGCCGTAGACCTCGCCGCCGGCGCCTTCGATCCGCTGCCACAGCCGCCCCGGCTCGGTCTTGACGCGCGCGTAGTTCGCGCGGAAGACCTTGGCGTCCATCGCATGCTTCATCAGCCGGGCGATCTCGTCGCTCGTCGGCCAGACGTCGCCGAGGTAGACGTCGCGGCCGTCCTTGCCCCGGCCCAGCGGCTCGGTCATGAGGTCGCGTCGCACGGTGCCGGCGATCGCGTACGCGACCACCAGCGGCGGGCTGGCGAGGAAGTTGGCCTTGATGTTGGGGTGGATGCGGGCCTCGAAATTGCGGTTGCCCGAGAGCACGGCCGCGCAGACGAGGTCGTGGCCGGTGATCGCCTCGTTGACCTCGGCGGCGAGGTCGCCGGCGTTGCCGATGCAGGTCGTGCAGCCGTAGGCGGCGACGTCGAAGCCGAGCCGGTCCAGGTACGGCAGCAGTCCGGTCTTCTCGAGGTACTCGGTGACCACCCGCGAACCCGGCGCGAGCGAGGTCTTGATCTTCCGGCGGTCGACCTTGAGCCCGGCCTCCACCGCCTTCTTCGCCAGCAGCCCGGCGGCGAGCAGCACGCTCGGGTTGCTGGTGTTGGTGCAGCTGGTGATGGCGGCGATGAGCACGTCGCCGCTGGCGATCTTCAGCCCCGACGGCGTGCGGATCGCCTCGTCGAGCTGGACCGCGGGCCGGTTGAAGCCGTTGGCCGCCGCCGGCGCGCTGTAGAGCTCGGCGAACTTCGCCGCCACGTCGCCGATCTCGATGCGGTCCTGCGGCCGCTTCGGCCCCGCCAGACTGGGCGCGACGGTGCCGAGGTCGAGCCGGATCACCCGCGTGTAGTCGATGTCGCGGGCGCGCGGCACGCCGAACAGGCGCTGGGCGCGGAAATAGGCCTCGAAGGCCTCGACCTCGGCGCGCGTGCGGCCGGTGCCGCGGAAGTACTCGATCGTCTTCTCGTCGACCGGGAAGTAGCCCATCGTCGCGCCGTACTCGGGCGCCATGTTGGCGATCGTCGCGCGGTCGGGCAGCGACAGCGTGCGCGTGCCGTCGCCGCAGAACTCGACGAACTGGCCGACGACCTTCTCGCGGCGCAGGATCTCGGTGACCGTGAGCACGAGATCGGTCGCCGTGACGCCTTCGCGCAGCCGGCCGGTGAGCTCGAAGCCGACGACGTCGGGGGTCAGGAAGTACACCGGCTGGCCGAGCATGCCGGCCTCGGCCTCGATGCCGCCGACGCCCCAGCCGACGACGCCGATGCCGTTGATCATCGTCGTGTGGCTGTCGGTGCCGACCAGGCTGTCGGGGTAGTAGACGCCGTCGGCGCTCTTGTGCACGCCGCGCGCCAGGTATTCGAGGTTCACCTGGTGGACGATGCCGAAGCCCGGGGGCACGACGCCGAAGGTGTCGAAGGCGTCCATGCCCCACTTCATGAACTGGTAGCGCTCGACGTTGCGCTCGAACTCCAGCTTCATGTTGAGGTCCAGCGCCTTCTTCGTGCCGTAGAAGTCGATCATCACCGAGTGGTCGACGACGAGGTCCACCGGCACCAGCGGCTCGATGGTCTTGGGGTTCTTGCCCAGCTTCTCGGCGGTGTTGCGCATCGCCGCCAGGTCGGCCAGCAGCGGCACGCCGGTGAAGTCCTGCAGCACGACGCGGGCGACGACGAAGGGGATCTCGTCCTTGCGCTCGGCGGTGGCGCCCCATTGGGCGAGCTGCGCCACGTGCTCGGGCGTGACCTTCTGGCCATCGCAGTTGCGCAGCACGCTTTCCAGCACGATGCGGATCGAGACAGGCAGCCGGCTCACGCCCGGGTAGGTGCGCGCGAGCGCGGGCAGCGAGAAGTAGCGGCCTTCCTTGCCGGAAGCGGTGGTGAAGGTCTTCTGCGTCTTGGCGAAGGCATGAGAAGGGGCACGGGCCATGGTGTGAACCTCGGGTTGGGGGTGGGGGAGGATGGCTCAGCTGCCTTGCGGCACGATGACTTTGAGCCCTTTGAAATAGTCGCGGAAGAATCCGGCATCGCGCGTGATGAGGCCGGAACACTGCAGCAGCGCGTGCGCGCCGATGAGAAAGTCGGGCATGGTGCGCGGCGTCGCGGGGCCGCGCCCTTCGGTCTTCAGCCGCTGCTTGTAGCGCCGCTGCATCTCGCCGGCGCGGATCGCGGCGCGCGCCTCGATCGCCGAGACGCGGATGCCGGCGTCTTCGAGCGTGTCGACGAGCTCGGCGCCGAAGCCGAGGCCGGCCACGACCTCGCTCACGACGACATCGCAGACCACGACCGGCCCGCGCGCCAGCGCCTGGCGCAGGCTGTCTTCGGCCGCCTCGGCATGCGTGTCTTCGCCCAGCAGGTCGATCAGGACGGAAGAATCGATGGCGATCATCGCGGCGGCGCTCAGGGCTCGACGGGATCTCCGGGCGCGCGCCCGCGCAGCTCGCGCATCACGTCGTCGGTGCTGACGCCCGGCGGCAGCTTGAAGCGACCGCGCAGGCGTGAGACGGCGTCGTCGACGTTCTTGCGCAGGATGATGCGGCTGCCGTCGAGCTCGACCTTGAGCGTCGTGCCCTTGACGAGCCCGAGCGCGTCCCGCACCGCCTTGGGCAGGGTGATCTGCCCGCGTTCGGCCACCGTCGCTTCCATCGCCGCCTCTGCATGAATGGGTATGTGCGAATCATACATACCTTGAGCCTGGGCGGGAAGGGATGGACGCCTGCGGCGCGAGCGCGGACACTTGCCGGCCATGATCGCCGAGCTGCCCCCCGCCCCGCATTACTTCGGCCCCGAGCACGACGCGTTCAGGCGCAGCGTGCGGGCTTTCGTCGAAGGCGAGATCTCGCCGCATGTCGCCGCCTGGGACGAGGCGGGCGGATTCCCGCGCGAGCTCTACCGCAAGGCGGCGGCGGTCGGCCTGCTCGGCGCGGGCTACCCCGAGGAGCTGGGTGGCACGCCGGCCGACCTCTTCTTCGCCCTCGTCGCGGCCGAGGAGGTGGCGCGCGCCGGCTCGGGCGGGCTGCAGGCCAGCCTGGGCTCGCATGGCATCGCCTTGCCGCCCCTCATCGCGGTGGGCAGCGAGGAATTGAAGCGCCGCGTCGTGCCGCCGGTGCTGGCGGGCGAGAAGATCGCCGCCCTCGCCATCACCGAGCCCGGCGGCGGCTCCGACGTCGCCGCCTTGAAGACGACGGCGCGCCGCGACGGCGGCGACTACGTCGTCGACGGCGAGAAGACCTTCATCACGAGCGGCCTGCGCGCCGATTTCCTCACCGTCGCGGTGCGAACCGACCCGGCGAACAAGGGGCCGGGGGGCTTGTCGCTGCTGCTCGTCGAAGGCGACCGGCCGGGGCTCGAACGCAGGCTGCTCGCCAAGACCGGCTGGTGGGCCTCGGATACGGCGCACCTGCGCTTCGACGGCGTGCGCGTGCCGGCCGCCAACCTCATTGGCGAGGAAGGCGCGGGCTTCAGGGCCATCATGCGCAACTTCAACCACGAGCGGCTGATGATGGCCACGCTGGCCTGCGCCTACGCCGAGGTCTGCGCCGACGAAGCCCTGGCCTGGGCGCGCGAGCGCCGCACCTTCGGCGCCGCCTTGAGCGAGCGCCAGGTGATCCGCCACAAGCTCGTCGACATGGTCGCGCGCATCGAGAGCGCGCGCGCCCTGGTCTACGAACTGGCGTGGCGGGTGCAGAACCAGGCCGGCGACGCCCAGGCGCTGGTCGCCCGCACCTGCATGGCCAAGGTGGTGGCCACGCAGGCGATGCAGTTCTGCGCCGACGCCGCGGTGCAGATCCTCGGCGGCATGGGCTACATGCGCGGCACGAAGAGCGAGCGCCTGTACCGCGAGGTCAAGGTGATGATGATCGGCGGCGGCTCCGAGGAAATCATGAAGGACCTCGCGGCGCGCCAGCTCGGCGTCTGAATCGGCCTGCCCGGGGGCCGGGCGCGCCATGGTGGCGATAATGAGCGCCATCCGATTTCCCTCTGTCTGCACGGCGCCGGCCGGCGCCCGCCCCGATGCGCATCCTGGTTGTCGAAGACGAGCCCAAGACGGCAGCCTACATCGCCAAGGGGCTGACCGAGCAGTCCTTCGCCGTCGACGTCGCCCACGACGGCGTCGACGGCCTGCACCTGGCGACGAGCGAGGCCTACGACCTCATCGTCCTGGACGTGATGCTGCCACGCGCCGACGGCTGGTCGGTGCTGCAGGCGATCCGGCGCACGCGCCAGGTGCCGGTGATCTTCCTCACCGCGCGCGACGAGGTGGCCGACCGCGTCAAGGGGCTCGAGATGGGCGCCGACGACTACCTCGTCAAGCCCTTCGCCTTCTCCGAACTGCTGGCGCGCATCCGCAGCCTGCTGCGCCGCGGCCAGGCCCAGCCCCAGGCCGAGACGACGCTGCAGATCGCCGACCTCGAGGTCGACCTGCTGCGCCGGCGCGTGCGCCGCGGCGCGAGCCGGATCGAGCTCACGGCCAAGGAGTTCGCGCTGCTCGAATACCTGCTGCGCCACGCCGGCGAAGTCATGTCGCGCACCCTCATCGCCGAGCACGTCTGGGACATGAACTTCGACAGCGACACCAACGTCGTCGACGTCGCGGTGCGGCGGCTGCGCGCCAAGATCGACGACCCCTATCCGGCCAAGCTCGTCCACACCATGCGCGGCGTCGGCTACGTGCTCGAGCTGCGCGACGAATGAAGACCGCTGCGGCGCGGGCGCAGGCCGCACGCGGGCGGCCGCTCGAGCGCATCCGGCGCTCGCTCACGGCGCAGATCGGCCTAGCCATCGCGGTCATCGCCATCGTCCTGGCCACCGCCAGCGCCGGCGTCGCCACCTGGCTCGCCGAGCGCAACCTGCGCGAGAACGGCGAGATCACGATGCTGGGCTATCTGCTCGTGCTGCGCGAGGCCTGGGCCGCTGAGGGCGGCACCGTGGCCGCGGCCGATGCCCTGGTGCGGCGCTTCGATCCGCTCGACGGCCGCATGCACCTGGCCCTGGTCGACGCGAATCGCCAATGGGTCGCCAAGTCCGCGGCCTTCGAGCTGCCGCTGGCGGCGGTGCCGAGCCAGGCCTTGGACGCGCGCCTCGTGCCGGGAGGACCGGCCGGCAAGGCCGAGGCCTTGCTCGACCAGGCGGCCGACCGCTTCACCACGGTCTGGCGCGCGCCCGACGGGCGCCGCCTGCGCGTGCTCTTCGCGCGCCTGCCGCCGCCGGGGGTGCAGGGCCCGCTGGCGGCGCAGCCCCTGTACGTCGTGCTCACCTACGAATCGGCCCAGGACCGGCGCCTGCTCACCGACGAACTCGGCATCCTGGGCCTGATGCTGCTCGTGTCCACCGTCGTCGCCGGCGCCGCCGGAACCTGGATCGCCCAGCGCATCGTCGCCGCGCCGCGCCGGCTCGCGGCCCAGGCGAGCCGGATGAGCGAGGGGCGCTTGACGGCGCGGCTTTCGCTCGAGCACACGCCGACCGAACTGATCGAATCGACGCTCGCCTTCAACCACATGCTCGACCGGCTGCAGGATTCGATCGACCGCCTCTCGCGCTTCTCGTCGGACATCGCGCACGACCTGCGCACCCCCATCAACAACCTGCTCGGCGAGGCCCAGGTGGCGCTGGCCAAGCCGCGCAGCGCCGCCGAATACCGCGCGGTGCTCGAATCGGCGGTCGAGGACTACGAGCGCCTGTCGCGCTTCATCCAGAACATGCTGTTCATCGCCCGCGCCGAGAACCCGCAGACGGCGCTGCAGCGCGACTGGATCGAGGTGGGGCCGCTGCTCGAGCGCACCCGCAGCTACTTCGAGAGCGTGGCCGAGGAAGCCGGCGCCGCGCTCGAAGTCGACCTGCCGCGCGGCCCGCAGGCCGCGCCCCGGGTCTGGGCCGACGAGAGCCTGTTGCTGCGGGTGCTGGGCAACCTCGTCAGCAACGCGCTGCGCCATGCGGCGCACGGCAGCGCCGTCGTCATCGGCAGCCGCTGCGGGGTCGAGTCGAGCTGCACGATCGAGGTGTCCAACGAGGGCGAGCCGATCCCGCCGCAATACCAGCAGCGCATCTTCGACCGCGCCTTTCGCGTCGACCCGTCGCGCGCCGGATCGAGCGGCGGCTCGGGTCTGGGGCTGGCGATCGTCAAATCGGTGATGGAACTCCACGGCGGCAGCGTCACCGTGGCCAGCGGCCCCGGCCGCCGCACCGTGTTCAGCGTGCGCTTCCCCGGCCCGCCGCCGGTGTGACGCTTGGGTGACAGAAAAGTCATCTGCGCGTCAGGCTGCCGTCGGGGCCGCCGCTTCACAGTGGCGGCGTGCTGCACCGATCGCAGCACGGACAACGGTCGAGATCGACCGGGAAAGCGAAAATCATGACCTCTCTGCACAAACTCCTGCCCGCCGCCCTGGCCTGCGCCGCCCTGTTCAGCGTTGCCGCCCAGGCCGCCCCCCTGACCCGCGCCGAAGTGCGAGTCGCCGTCGTCCAGGCGCGTGCCGACGGCACGCTGATGCCCACCGGCGAAGCCTCGCCGAATGCGCCTGCGGCGGCGACCCCTTCGACGCTGACCCGCGCCGCCGTGGTCGCCCAGTACGAGAAGGCGCGCGCCGACGGCACCCTGCCCACCATCGCCGAGGAATACGGCTTGACGTCCCCGACGCCCAGCCATTCGATGCTGACGCGTGCCGAGGTCAAGTCGGAGTACCTGACCGCGCGCGCCAACGGCACGCTGCCGTCGGTTGCCGCGCAATACGGCTACGACCTGCCGGGCTGACCGGCCCTCCGGCGCGGTCCCGCGGCGCCGGACGCGGGCGGCGGCGCGCCTTGCCGGCTTCGGCGCGGCGACGGATGATGGCCCATCGCGCCAACCCGAAGCCGCCGCCCGCCCATGCTCACCGCGCTCCAGCCCGTCTTCTGTCTCGCCCGAGCGGTTGACGCTGAAGAACGTCAAAACCGGGCAGTCGATCTCCGAGGTGCCGGAGCTGGCGATCAGCACGGCACCGAAGCGAAGGCTGCTTGCCGCGGGCTCCGAGGCCCGGACCGCAGCGGCAGGGCAGGCTGCCGAAGTCGTCAATCCATTCGTGCATCCGCGCTCGCTGGTCTCCGACTTCACCTCGGCCGAACTACTCGTCACGCATCAATTGCGGCGTTTGCTCGGCCGGTCGTTCCTGGCCCTGTCGCCTTGCGTGGTGATGCACCCCATGGTTAACCCACAAGGGGGCTTCACTCAGGTCGAGCGCCGGGCCTTCAGGGAAATGGCGCTGGGCGCCGGTGCGGCAAAGGTCTTCGTCTGGACCGGGCGCCCGTTGACGGACCAGGAAGTCCTTTCTAGGCAGGCGCCGTCGGGGGGGTGTGTGGGAATAACGGCGAAGCCCGTCTCTTCGGCCACGAAGCCGGATCATCCGATGCCTCGCTGCAAGCGCAGCCCGCCCAACAGCCCTGACCGATTCCTGCTCCTGGCATCGATGCTTGTGTGCATCGTTGTGTCCGCCTGTGCCGGCGCGATCGGCGTGAAGCTGAGCTCCGAGATCGAATACCGCACCGAGACCGGCGAATCGATCCACGCCCGCTACTACCGGCTGAACGACGGCAGCCTGAGCTTCGCGAAGATCCGACTGCCCGGCGGCAGCGAAGCCACGCTCCCCAACGTCCTGTCGGCCTCGGGCGCGAAATACTCGGATGGCCGGCGCTACACCTGGTGGACAAAGGGCAACACCGCCTTTCTCGAAGTCCGCGGCAGCGACGGGACGTGGCAGCTGCGCTATCGCGACTGCGTGGCAATCCAGCGATAGCGCCGCGCAGATTCGGCCGCGCTCCGGCGGGGCGTGCGGCCGCGCTGCGGCTCAAGCCCTCCGCAAGGCCGCCGCCGCGCGCCGCACGGCCTCGAGCCGGGCCGCCCCCATCGCCGCCAGCCGCTGCTGCACGGCACCGATGACCGCGGGAGGTGCCGTCTCGGGCCGACCGGCGTCGAAAGGTGGCGCGGGCGCGTATTCGACTGCGAGCTGCACCGCCTGGGCGAACCCGGCGCCGCCGCGTTCGGCCAGCAGCGCCAGCGCGAGGTCGATGCCGGCGGTGACGCCACCGCCGCTCCATACGTTGCCGTCGCGCACGATCCGCGCTGGGTCGGGGGTGACGCCGTCGAACTCGGCGAGCAGCTCGCGCCAGGCCCAGTGGCAGGCGGCGCGCCGGCCGCGCAGCAGGCCGGCGGCGCCGAGCAGCAGCGAGCCGGTGCAGACGGAGACCACCTGATCCGCACCTTCGGCCAGGCGCCGCAGTTGATGCAGGAACGTGGCGTCCTCCATCGCCGCAACACAGCCGTAGCCGCCGGGCACGACGAGGACCGAACAGCCGGCCAGGTCACCAAGGGGCACGGTGTCGAAGCCCAGGCCGCCGTCGGCCTCGATGCGACCGCCGGCTGACGAGGCCAGCACGCAGTGCGCACCGGGCAGGCGCCACAGCAGTTCGTGCGGGCCCGTGAAGTCGAGCTGGGTGATGCGCGGGTAGAGCGCGAAGACGAGCGTGAGCGGTTCGGACATCGGCGGCTTCCTGGTTGGGGTCGAGGGCGCCAGCATCGCTGGTCCCGCCTCTGGCAGCAATGACACATTTCCACCTTTTCATGCCATGCTCGGCCATGGCCCACCGCATCGCCTTCGTCGTCTTCCCAGGCTTCCAGCTGCTGGACACGGCCGGGCCGCTGGCTGCGTTCGAGATCGCCGAGCGCTTCGTCCCCGGCAGCTATCGCTGGCAGGTCGCGGCGCCGGTGGCGGGGCTGGTCGCGTCGTCGGCGGGCGCCTGCTGGCAGGCCGGGGCCTTGCCACGCGCCGGAAGCTTCGACACCTTGCTGCTCGCCGGCGGCGACGGCGTCGACGCGGTCGCCGCCGAGCCTCGGCTGCGCGCCTGGCTGCGCCGCGTCGCGGCCGGGCCGGCGCGCGTCGCCAGCGTCTGCAGCGGCAGCCTGTTGCTCGCCGCGGCCGGCCTGCTCGACGGGCGCGAGGCGACGACGCACTGGAGTCGCACGCGCCAGTTCCAGCGCAACCACCCCGCAGTGCGGCTGCAGCCGGACCGCATCCACGTGCGCGACGGCCGCTTCTGGACCTCGGCCGGCATCACCGCCGGCATCGACCTCGCGCTGGCGCTGATCGAGAACGACCTCGGCGAAGCCGTCGCGCGCCAGGTCGCGCAACAACTTGTCGTCTACCACCGGCGCCCGGGCGGGCAGTCACAGTTCTCGCAACTCCTCGAGATCGAGAGCGGCGGCGGGCGTTTCGCGGGGCTGCTCGACGCCGTGCGCTCGCGCCTGGCCGAACGCCACCGCGTCGCCGACCTTGCCGAGCGCGCCTGCATGAGCCCGCGCCATTTCGCCCGCGCTTTCGCCGCCGAGACCGGCAGCACGCCAGCGCATGCGGTGGAGCGCCTGCGCGCCGAAGCCGCGCGCGCCGCGCTCGAAAGCGGCACGGGATCGGTGCAGCGCGTTGCCCGCACCTGCGGCTTTTCCAGCCCCGAGCAGATGCGGCGCTCGTTCATCCGCCTGTACGGCCTGCCGCCTTCGGCGCTGCGCCGGCGCGGCTGAGCACCGCGCTCAGGCGCGCCCATCCAGCATCGTCTGCATCAGCCGGCGCAGCAGCGGCTGCACCCGCGCGGCGCGCTTCTCGTCGTACTCGTGCCAGGGCGCCATGTAGCAATGCCAGCACATCTCCATCTGCAGAGCCTGCACGCCTTCGTCGGGGCGGCCGTAGCGGCGCGTGATGTAGCCGCCCTTGAAGCGGCCGTCGATGACGTGGCTGAAGTCGGTCTGGTCGGCCAGCACCGCGGCCAGGCGCTCGCGCAGGCCGGGCAGCACGCTGCCGCCGTTGACGGTGCCGACGTTGAGGTCGGGCAGGTGGCCGGCGAAGAGCCAGGGCAGTTCGGCCTGGATGCTGTGGCCTTCGAAGAGCAGGGCGTGTCCGTGCTCGGACTTCAGCCGCGCCAGTTCCGCCGCCAGCGCCTCGTGATACGGCATCCAGTAGCGCGCGACGCGGCGCTCCACCTCGGCCGCGTCGGGCTCGGCCCCGGCGCGGTACAGCGGCTCGCCGGTGAAGAAGCGCGTCGGCAGGAGTTCGGTGTTGTTCTGGCCCGGGTACATCGGCGTGTTCTCGGGCGGGCGGTTCAGGTCGACGACGTAGCGCGCGTAGCGCGGCACGAGCAGGCTCGCACCCATCTCGGCGGCGAAGGCGTAGAGGCGCTCGAGGTGCCAGTCGGCATCCTCGGTCTGCGCCGCGCGCGGCACCAGGGCGGCGCCGATGTCGGGCGGGATCTCGGTGCCCACGTGGGGGATGCTGACGAGCAGCGGCAAGCGGCCGCGCGCAATGCGGTAGACCTCGCTCATGAGGGTTCTCCCGTGGCGGCGCCGGCGCCAGCGCGCCGACGCGGGTTGGAGGCGGCGCCGCCCATCACGGCTTGAAGCTCCCGCCGATGGCATAGCGCCGCCCCGGGTGGACGAAGCGCGCGATCGTGATCGGCACCTCGTGGTTGCGGCTCAGGCGAACGACGATGAGGCAGGGCTCGCCGGCCTCGATCGCGAGCAGCCGCGCCTCGAGCGCGGTCGGCACGCCGGCCTCGATCGAATATTCGGCTTCCCACAGCGGCGCCACATCGAGCAGGTAGCGCGTGGGCGTAGTCCGGCTGAAATCCACCTCGAGATACCCGGGCGCGCAGGCCGGGTTCACGTAGCGGTCTTCGCACTGCAGCGCCAGGCCGTCGCAGCAGTGGACGACGACGCTGTGGAAGACCGGCGCCCCCGGGGCCAGCCCCAGCCTCTCGGCCAGGGGCCGCGGCGCCTTTTCCTCGCGCACGAGGTGCACCTGCAGGCTGTGCTGCCGGCCCCGGCTTTCGATCTCCTCGTGCAGGTCGCGGATCGTCAGCTTCGAGGCCAGCCGGTGCAGGGGCGCGGCGAAGGTGCCGATGCCCTGCGAGCGCTCGACGAAGCCTTCGGCCTGGAGTTCGCGCAGGGCGCGGTTCACGGTCATGCGGCTGACGCCGAACTGCGCCACCAGTTCGGCTTCGGAAGGCATCAGCGCACCGGGCGGCCAGCGGCCCTGTTCGAGGCTGTCCTTCAGGTATTGCTTGACGCGCGCATAGGGCGGGGCAACGGAAGCCATGGGGCCGATCCTACCGGGCTTTGCTTGTCTAGACAGGCGGCCCCGCCGGGCACCGGGCGCCGGCGCAATCCCTCGTCTGCCTCTTGCGCGCTCGGCCTGCCCTGGCCGACACTGCGCAGCGCGGCGGTGGTGGTTTGCGCAGCGGCGGCCGCGGCCCAGGAGGAGACCAGCATGGCCCAGGCAGTCTATGGCGCCGAAATGCGCTTCGGCGTCGTGATGTACGGCGGCGTCTCGCTCGCGATCTACATCAACGGCGTCACGAGCGAGCTGTTCGAGCTCGCCTGCGCCACGCCGATCGACCCCGCCGGCGTCGACCGCGCGGGGGGCGACTCCACGCGCGAGATCTACCGCCGGCTCTCGCTGCTCGCCGCCAGCCCGGCGCTGCGCGGCGCCTACGCCCAGGCGCTGGCGGCGCGGCCCGAAGGCGAGGGCGGCGACGTCTGGGTCGAACCCGCGGCCGATTCGATCGAGCCCACGCGCTTCGTCGTCGACGTGATCTCGGGCAGCTCGGCCGGCGGCATCAACGGCATCTTCCTGGCCAAGGCGCTGGCGAATGCCGAATCGCTCTCGGGCCTGGCCGAGCTGTGGATCGCCGAAGGCGACATCGGCCGCCTGCTCAACGACGCGCGGGCGCAGGACGGCCTGCCGCCGGGGCTGCCGCGGCCGCCCGGCGGCCCGGCTTCGCTGCTGAGCAGCGACCGCATGTTCCTGAAGCTGCACGAGGCGCTGCAGGGCATGGCGCCGCTGGTGCCCGGGGCGGCGGGTGCGGCGCTCGCCGACGAGCTCGATCTCTTCGTCACCGCCACCGACATCGACGGCGCGGCCTTCGCCCTGCGCCTGTTCGACAAGGTGGTGTTCGAGAAGCGCTACCGCCAGCGCTTTCACTTCAGCGTGCCCAGCCGCCTCGCCGACGCGCAAGCGCCGGCGCAGGACTTCGGCGCCGCGAACCACGCCTTCCTCGCCTACGCCGCGCGCTGCACCTCGTCGTTTCCCTTCGCCTTCGAGCCGATGACGCTGCGCCGCGCGAGCCTGCTGCTGCCGGCCATCGGCGAGGAGCGCCTGGCCGGCTGGCGCGCCTATTTCGACGCCCTGCCGCCCGAAGCCCTGCAGGACCAGCGCTACGTCGACCGCCCTTACGGCGACGGCGGCTACCTCGACAACAAGCCCTTCAGCTACGTCGTCGAGGCCTTGTCCGAGCGCTTCGGCGACGTGCCGGCCCAGCGCAAGCTCATCTACGTCGAACCCGACCCCGAGATGCTCGACCCCGGCCAGGCCGCGCGCATGCCGGTTCCCGACGCGGTGGGCAATGCCGTGAATGCGCTCGTCGGCATCCCGCGCTACGAGACCATCCGCGAAGACCTGCAGGCGATCCTGCTGCGCAACCGCCGCATCGAGCGCGTCGAGCGCATCCTGCGCCTGGCCGAGGCGGATGTCGAACGCACCGGCCGCGGCTTTTCCGGCGTGCGCTGCATCGACGGCCAGGTGCCCGACTGGTCGCGCCTGGCGCTGGACCGCATGGTCGAGTACTACGGCGAAGGCTTCCTGCCCTATCGCCGGCTGCGCGTCTACGCCGTCACCGACTGGCTCGCGGCCCAACTCGCGGCCGGTTTCGGCATCGACGCCGAGTCCGACCGCGGCTACGCCTTGCGCGCGGTGGTGCGTGCCTGGCGCGAATCGCGCTACGCCGACAACCCGCCCGCGGGCAGCAGCCGGCAGACGGTGAACGCCTTTCTCGAGCAGTTCGATCTCGACTACCGGCTGCGCCGGCTGGGTTTTCTGCAGCGGCGCATCGACCTCGTCATCCGCCTGCTGCGGGCCGCGCCTGGCGACCCGCGGTCCGAACTCGAACAGCTCGTTGCCGTGAAGGTGGCGCGCAGCTTCGGCGCCGCCGACCCGCTCGCGAACCCGGCCCTGGCGCCGGCGCTGCTCGCCCTGCTGCGCCGGATCAAGCAAACATTGCGCGCGCTGTACCGCCAATCGCTGGCCTTGCGCCGGCACTGGGCCGACGGCGAGGCGGTGGCCCCGATCCTGGGCGCCGACCCGCAGCTCGAGGCCGAGACCCTGGCCGTGCTCGACCACCTGATCCGTACCAGCCCCTGCGCGGCGCGCCCGCGCCTGCGCTGCGTCGACGGCAGTCTGGCCGAGATGCCGGCCGACAGCTCGTGGCTGCAATCGAACTCGGCCTCGATCGGGCTGCAGGACAGCGTGATGGCGCGGGTCGACAACTGGCTCGCCGCGTCCGCGGGCAGGCCCGAGCTGACGCTGTGGGCGACGCTCGAGCGCGCTCTGGCAGCGGTGCGGCTCACGCGCGGCGAGGGCGAGCCCGCGACCGAGGTCTCGGGCCTGCTGTTCGACGTCTGGCAGGCGCTGGGGCGGCCGCGGCTCGAGGCCTTCGAGATCGCGGCCGCCGGCCCCGATGCGCCGGCGCGGGTCGAAGCCCGGCTCGAGGTCGACGCCGACGCCGAGGCGGGGGAGGCCGGGCTCGCGCTGCGGCGCTTCCTCGGCGAGTATTTCCTCGCCTTCGACTCCTACGACCAGACCCGATTCACGCTCTACTACGGCACGGCCATCGGCGAGCCGGCGCTGATCGACGTGATCCGCGTGAGCCCGGTCGATGCGCTCACGCTGCGCGCGAATCCGCGCCAGCCGCCCAAGCTGGCGGGCAACGCGCTCGCCCATTTCGGCGCCTTCCTGGACGCCAAATGGCGCCGCAACGACATCATGTGGGGCCGGCTCGACGGCGCCGAACGCCTCATCCACAGCGTGCTTCCGGCGGACGACGACGCCGCGGGCACGGCGGTGCGGGCCGAACTCATCCGCCTGGCCCAGGGCCGCATCCTCAAGCAGACCCTGGGGCGCGAGGCCAGCGCCGAGCTGAGCGGCCTGCTCGTCGACGCCTTGCGCGAGACCGGCGCCGCGGGCAGCCTGCAGGACCGCCTGCGCCACGTCGTCGAGCGCCTGGACCTCGGCGACGACCGCGCCCGCGCGCGCCTGGCCGGGGCGCTGACCGGGCTGCTCGATGCCGAGCAGCTCATCGCCTACGTCAGCACCCAGCCCACCTTCGACCCCAGGCTCGCGGTCGACACGGCGCTCGCCAACGCCTCGCGCGCGGTCACGATCACGGGCCGCATCCTCGAAGGCGTGAGCCGCGCCGTGCCGTCGACGACACCGCTCGTGCGCTGGGTCGCGCGGCTCGGGCTCGTGATGCAGGGGGCGGTGGTCGTGGCCACGCCGGGCGCCATCTGGCATCGCGTGTGGTCGCACCTGATGATCCTGGTCTACGGCTTCGAGGTCCTGCTGCTCGGAGCGGCGCTGCTGTTCGGCGGCGCCGACACGCGGGCCACCGCGGTGGCGGCCCTGGTCGTGACGCTCGCGATCCATCTCGCCAAGCTCGTGCTCGGCGACTTCATCCGCGGCCGGCGCGTCTGGCAGCGCGGGCTGCTCGTCGCCGCGGTGCTGGCGCTGCTGGGCGCCGCCGGCGTGGGCACGATCGCGCTCTGGCAATGGGGGCCCGGCGTGCTGTGCGGGCCGGCTGACGGGAGCGGACCGCCTGGCGCGCTGGCCGCGCTCTGCCGGACGCCGGATTGAATGCGGATCGGGGCAGGGCGCCAACCCGGCGACAATTGCGCGTTCACCGCAAGCCCCAACGCCATGCCCACCAACATCCTGCAATCCGTTCCCGCCGGCGAGCGCGTCGGCATCGCCTTCTCGGGCGGCCTCGATACCAGCGCCGCCGT
>JAGWTS010000471.1 GCA_028868875.1 Burkholderiales bacterium
GGCGACTCGACCGTGCCCGGACAGATCGCGTTGCAGCGCACGCCCTTGGTGATGAAGTCCGCCGCGACCGCCTTGGTCAGGCCGATCACCGCCGCCTTGGTCGTGCCGTAGACGAAGCGGTTCGGCGCGCCCTTCAGGCTGCCGGCGACCGAGGCGACGTTGATGATCGAGCCGCCGCCGCCCGCGAGCATCCCCGGCAGGAAGGCCTTGATCGTGCGAAAGCACGAGCGCACGTTGAGGTCGAAGGCGAAGGCCCATTCCTCTTCGCTGCAGTCGAGCACGGTGCCGGCGTGGACGAAGCCGGCGCCGTTGAAGAGCACGTTCACCGGGCCGGCGCTGGCCGCGGCGGCGCTGATGGCAGCCGGGTCGGTGACGTCCAGCTGCCGCACTTCGCAGCCGGGAACGACGGCCAGCGGCTCGAGCAGGGCGGGGTTCAGGTCGGTCGCGATCACGCGCGCGCCTTCGCGTGCGAAGGCGAGGGCGGTGGCGCGGCCGATGCCCTGGCCGGCTGCGGTGACGAAGGCGGTCTTGCCGGCGAGTCGGGCGCTCATGGAAGTTCCTGGAAGATGGTTGGGGCGTTTCAGCGCGGCACGAGGCGCGCGCCGCTGATCTGCTCCTGCGCCTCGACCAGCGCCGGCACGTTCTTGGCGCCGTGGCCGAGGGCGCTCGCGAGCGCGAGCGACTGGTGCACGGCCTCGCCGACGAAGCTCGGCACGGCCAGGCTTTCGGCGAGGTGGGTGTAGTAGCGCACGTCCTTGCGCGCGAGGTCGAGCTCGAAGCGCAGCCCGTCCATGTCGCCGTGCAAGGTCTTGGCCATGGCCTGGAACAGCCCGCTGTTGACCGGGCCGGCGCCGACCAGCGCGACGAGCTGCTGCAGGTCGACCCCGGCGCGGGCGCCGACCGCGAAGGCCTCGGCGGTGGCGGTGCAGATGGCCTGGGCGATGAAGTTGTTGAGCAGCTTGATCTTGTGGCCGCTGCCGGGCCCGCCGACGTGGAACACGTTCTCGGCAAAACCGCGCAGCACGGGCTCGATGCGCGCGAACACCGCGGGCTCGGCGCCCACCATCACGTTCAGGCGCCCGGCCTCGGCCTCGACCGGGCTGCGCGCGAGCGGCGCATCGACGAAGACGACGCCGCGCGCGGCGCAGCGCTCGAACAGGCGCGCGCTCGACTCGGGGTCGCTCGTCGAGCAGTCGACGACGACGAGGCCTGCGGTCGCGGCTTCGAGCAGGCCGTCCATCGCCTGCTCGACCTGGGGCGAGCCGCTGACGCAGAGGAAGACGATGTCGCTCTGCGCCGCGAGCACGGCCGGCGCGCCGACTTCCTCGGCGCCTGCGGCAAACAGGTCGGCCAGGCGGTCGCGGTTGCGGTGCACGGTGAGCGCAAGGCGGTGCCCATGCGCCAGCAGGTTCTTCGCCATGCCATGGCCCATCAGGCCCGATGCGCCAATGAATCCGAGGTTCAAGATGGTCTACTTCAGTTCGATGCAGGGGTCGTGACTATAGAAGCATCGGCCGATGCTGCGTTGCAGCATCCGCTGCCGTTCAGCCTGGATGTCAGCCGCGGCCGACGTAAGGCATCTTCGTCGCCATCACCGTCATGAAGAGCACGTTGGCCGAAAGCGGCAGGCGCGCCATCGCCATGAAGGTGGCGGTGACGGCGGACAAGTCCATGCGCGGCTCGGGGCGGATGCTGCCGTCGGCTTGCGGCACGCCCTGGGCCATCTTCTCGGTCATGTCGCTGGCGACGTTGCCGATGTCGATCTGGCCGACCGCGATGTCGAAGGCCCGGCCGTCGAGCGCGGCGGCGCGGGTGAGGCCGCTCACCGCATGCTTGGTCGCGGTGTAGGCGATCGAGCCCGGGCGCGGCGCGTGGGCCGAGATCGAGCCGTTGTTGATGATGCGCCCGCCCATCGGCTGCTGCGAGCGCATGTGCCTGAAAGCCGCAGCCAGGCAGTAGAAGGCGCCGTTCAGGTTGGTGCCCACGGCCTGGCGCCAGGCGGCGCCTCCGACCTCGTCGGGGCTCTTCGCCGGCAGCGAGATGCCGGCGTTGTTGAAGAGCAGGTCGATGCGCCCGAAGCGCGTGCGCACGGTCTCGAACAGCGCGTCGACCGAGGCCTCGTCGCTCACGTCGCAGGCCACGGCCAGCGCCCGCGAAGCGTGCTCGCCCTGCTCGGCGATGGCCGCCTGCAGGGTCTCGATGCGGCGGCCGGCAAAGGCCACGCTCCAGCCTTCGGCGAGGAGGGCGGCGGCACAGCCTTTGCCGATGCCGCTTGCGGCGCCGGTGACGATGGCTATTCTGTTCATTCAGTGGTTGTCCTTGGGTACGGCGGACCCGCGCTGGCCGCGCAGGAAATCGAGATCGGCGCCTTCGTCGGCCTGCAGCACGTGGTCGACGTAAAGCTTCCAGTAGCCGCTGGTCATCGGCGGCGCGGGGGGTTGCCAGGCGAGGCGGCGGCGTTCGAGCTCGGCGTCGTCGACGTGCAGGTGCAGCCGGCGCTGCGCCACGTCGAGCGTGATCAGGTCGCCGTTTCGGACCAGCGCGAGCGGGCCGCCGGCCGCGGCTTCGGGCGCGGTGTGCAGCACCACGGTGCCGTAGGCGGTGCCGCTCATGCGCGCGTCGCTGATGCGGACCATGTCGGTAATGCCTTTTTTGAGCACCTTGGGCGGCAAGGGCATGTTGCCGACCTCGGCCATGCCGGGGTAGCCCTTGGGGCCGCAGTTCTTCAGCACCAGCACGCAGTGCTCGTCGACGTCCAGGCTCTCGTCGTCGATGCGCCGGTGGAAGTCGTTGCTGTCTTCGAAGACCACGGCGCGGCCGGTGTGCTGCATCAGCGCCGGCGTCGCGGCGCTGGGCTTGATCACGGCGCCGCGCGGCGCGAGGTTGCCGCGCAGCACGGCAATGCCGGCATTCGCCTTGAACGGCGCGGCCAGGCTGCGGATGACTTCGGGGTTGTCGTTGCGCGCATCGGCGATGTTCTCGCCCATGGTGCGGCCGCTCGCGGTGAGCACGCCGAGATGCAGCAGCGACGAGATCTCCTTCATCACCGCGGGCAGGCCGCCGGCATAGCAGAAGTCTTCCATCAGGAAGCGGCCCGAGGGCTGGAGGTCGACGAGGCAGGGCAGCTCGCTCGCGAGGCGGTCGAAGTCGTCGATCGCGAGCGGCACGCCCAGACGCCCGGCGATGGCGATCAGGTGGATCACCGCGTTCGTGCTGCCGCCGATCGCAGCCAGCGTGCGAATCGCGTTCTCGAAAGCCTCGCGCGTCAGCAGGTCGCCGATCTTGTGGTCGGCGTGGACCATCTCGACGATGCGGCGCCCGGCGCTGCGCGCGATGACGTTGCGCCGGCCGTCGACGGCCGGATAGGCGGCGTTGCCGGGCAGGCCGATGCCCAGGGCCTCGACCATGCTCGCCATCGTGCTCGCCGT
>JAGWTS010000472.1 GCA_028868875.1 Burkholderiales bacterium
CGCCCAGGCCCAGCCCGAACTCGGCGACCCGGCCCTGGCCAACGGCCTGAAGCTGGCGCGCTCTGCCGCCCTGCTGAGCCAGCCCGGCAAGGCCGGCGCCACGCCTTGCGAATTCCGCACCGCGCACGAGCTCGTGATGTGGCCGCTCGAGCTCACCCAGGCCGAGTACTTCACCCACGCCGCCGACCTGCCGCTGGCGGGCCTGCCCGAATGGCGCAAGTACCGCGCCGGGCTGCGGCTGCGCCTGAGCACCACGGCCGAGCTCGATTTCTCGCAGATCGCGCTCGAGAACCTGCGCCTGCACTGCGCCGGCATCGACGACGTGGCCTATCGCCTGCACGAGCTGGTCTGCGGCCACACGCTGGGCGTGCTCGTGATGCCGACCCGGCGCCCCGCGGCCTGGCACGAGGTGCTGGACCGCGAATGCATCGAGCCCGTCGGCTTCGAGGACGACGAGGCGCTGCTGCCGCAGACGCTGGCCGGCTTCGGCGGCTACCGCCTGCTGCAGGAGTATTTCGCGTTTCCGCAGCGCTTTCTCTTCTTCGACCTCGCCGGCATCGGGCCGGCGCTGCGTGCGCACGGCGGCAACGAGGTCGACATCGTGCTGCTGTTCTCGCGCCCGGACAATGCCTTGCTTCAGACGGTGGATGCCGCGAGCCTGGCGCTGAACTGCGTGCCCGCGATCAACCTGCTGGAAAAGCGCTGCGACCGCATCCAGGTGAGCGCCGACCAATCGGAATACAACGTCATCCCCGACCGCACGCGGCCAATGGACTACGAGGTCCATTCGCTGCTCGAAGTCTCCGGCTACGGCAGCGGCGTCAACGCCGAATGGCGCTTCCTGCCGTTCTACAACGCCTTCCACGCCGAAGACCGCGGCCACAACGCCTATTACACGACCCAGCGCGTGCCGCGCCTGCTCTCGGAAGTGCAGAAGCGCGAAGGCACGCGCAGCTCCTACATCGGCAGCGAAGTCTTTCTCTCGGTGGTCGACGCGAACGAGGCGCCGTATCCGGCCGACCTGCGCCAGATCGGCATGCGCGCGCTGTGCACCAACCGCGACCTGCCGCTGCTGATGCCGGTGGGCAGCGCCCGGGGGGACCTCGTTCCGGCGCAGGCCGCGCCGGTGAAGACGCTTTCCGTGATCAAGGGGCCCTCGCGCCCGGCCTCGGCGATCCGCGACGGCAGCCTGGCCTGGAAGCTGATCAACCAGCTTTCGCTCAACCACCTTTCGCTCACCGACACCAATGCGGAACAAGGCGCGGCGGCGCTGCGCGAAATCCTGCGCCTTTATGCGGCCAGCGGCGACGCCGGGGCGCAGCGCCAGATCGACGGCCTGCGCTCGATGCGCATCGCGCCGGTGGTGCGGCGCTTGCCGATGGCCGGGCCGATCACCTTCGGGCGCGGGGTCGAGTTGCGCGTCGAGGTCGACGACCTGTCGTTCGAAGGCGCCAGCGCCTTTCTGCTCGGCTGCGTGCTCGAGCGCTTCGTCGCGCGCCATGTCTCGATGAACGGCTTCACCCAGTTGCGCCTGCACTCGCCGGCGCGCGGCGAGATTCTCGGCGGCGGGCCGCGCTGCGGAACGCGCCCGATCCTATGACGCCCAACGCGCCCGATCCCGTGAGCCGCCGCGACCCCGCGGCGCGGCCGCGGCGCGACGTCCTGGCCGAGATCGCCGCCGAGCCGCACCGCTTCGACTTCTTCATGGCGCTGCGCCTGATCGAGGCGCAGTTCGCGGACAAGCCGCGCCTGGGCACGGCGCGGCGCCCGGTCGACGAGCCGGTGCGCCTGGGGCAGGCGCCGGACCTGGCCTTCGCGCCGTCGAGCCTGGCCCGCGTCGACCTTGCCGATCGCGGCGGCAAGCCGCGCATCGAGCAGCGCTTCTTCGGCCTCTTCGGCCCGAACGGCCCGCTGCCGCTGCACCTGACGGCCTATGCGCGCGAACGCGCGCTGCACAAGGGTGACGAAACGTTCGTGCGCTTTGCCGACCTGTTCCACCATCGCCTGCTGCTGCTGTTCTACCGCGCCTGGTCGCAGGCCCAGCCGACGGCCAGCCTCGACCGCCCGGGCGAAGACCGATTCGCCGATTACCTGGGCTCGCTCATCGGCGTCGGCGGCGCCGAATGGCGTGCTCGCGACGCCGCCCCGGATCACGCCCGGCTCGCGTTCTCGGGCCTGCTTTCGCGCCAAGTGCGCAATGCCGAAGGGCTGGCGCAACTGCTGTCGGGCTATCTCGGCCGGCCGGTGCGGGTGGAGCAGTTCGTCGGCCGCTGGATGCCGCTGCCCGAGGCCGAGCGTTCGCGCATCGGCCGCCGCGCCGCCTCGCGCCGCCTGTCCACCGCCCAGCTCGGCGCCAGCGCCGTGCTCGGCCGCGCGGTGTTCGACCGCCAGCACCATTTCCGCATCCACATCGGCCCGCTCGACCTGCCCAGCTACGAATCGCTGCTTCCGGTGGGCAGCGCGCTGCCGGCGGTGCTGGCGCTGGTGCGGCAATACGCCGGGTGTGAATTCGGCTGGGATCTGCGTCTCGAACTCGACAAGACGCAGGTGCCGCCGTCGCGCCCCGGCCGCAGCGGCCGGCTCGGCTGGACCACCTGGCTCGGCGCGCCGCGCGGGGCGCTGCCGGCAGCGCTGAACCTCGTTCCCAAGAACCCTTAAATCGCGGTTCACCGCGAAAGGAGACTCACCATGGCGGAAATCAATCGCGTCACGCTGTTCGGCAAGCTCAACCCGGCCACCTACAAGGCGGTGGAGGGGGCCACGGTGTTCTGCAAGCTGCGCGGCAACCCGTATGTCGAGCTCGAGCACTGGCTCGCCCAGTTGCTGCAGCTGCCCGATTCCGACTGGCACCGCGCCATCAAGCATTGGCAGCTCGACATGTCGATGCTGGCCCGTGACCTCACCGCGGCGCTCGACCGTTTGCCGCGCGGCGCGACCAGCATCTCGGGCATTGCCGAGAACATCGCCGATGCGGTCGAGCGCGGCTGGGTCTACGGCACCCTGCTCTACGGCGACAACGTGGTGCGCAGCGGCTACATGCTCGTGGGCATGCTCAAGACCAAGAACCTGCGCAATGCGCTGGTCGCGATCAGCCGCCAGTTCGAGAAGCTGCGCGTCGAGGACGTCTCCGACGCCTTGCCCAAGGTCATCGCCGGCTCGCCCGAAGACGGCGAGGGCGCGAGCGACGGCAGCTCGGGCAGCGCCGGTGCGGGCGAGCCCGGCGAGGCCAGCGGCGCGATCGCCCCGGCAGCGATGGGCAAGCAGGAGGCGTTGAAGAAGTTCACGGTCGACCTCACCGAACAGGCCCGCGGCGGCAAGATGGATCCGATCGTCGGCCGCGACGACGAGATCCGCCAGGTCGTCGACATCCTGATGCGGCGGCGCCAGAACAACCCCATCCTCGTCGGCGAGGCCGG
>JAGWTS010000082.1 GCA_028868875.1 Burkholderiales bacterium
CGCCGAGGTCGCCCCGGTCGCCGAGGTCGCCGAGCGCGCCGACGTCACCGCGGTCGCCGAAGGCGCCGCTGCCGCGGCCACCGCAAGCGCCGCGGCCGCGGGGCCCGCCCCTTCCGCCGCGGCCGGCGGCGGCTCTCCCGCCGCCCCGCGCCGGTTCGAGACCACCGCCGCGAGCACCGACAGCGCAATCTCCTCGGGCGTCGTCGCCGCCATCGGATAGCCCGCGGGCGCGACGATCGCGGCCACGGCCGCGGCATCCGATCCCGCCGCGACGAGCGACGCCTTCAGCACCTGGGCCTTGCGCGCGCTCGCGACGAACGAGACCTGGCGCGCCCCGAGCGCCAGCGCCAGGCGCAGCGCCTGGACGTCGCGCCGCCCCTGCGTCGCGACGACGACCCAGGCGCCGGCCGCCACCTGCGGCAGCACGAGCGCGGCATCGTCGCTCGCGATCAGGCGCTGGGCGTCGGGGAAGGCCGCGGCGTCGGCCTCGTGCGCGATCACGGTGACGCCGAAGCCCACGCGCGGCGCGAGCTGCGCCAGGCTCACCGCCACCGGCGAGGCGCCGATCACGACCATCTGGGCGCGCGGCAGCACCGGGTCGACGAAGAGTTCGAGCGTGCCGCCGGAATGGCAGGCCATGCCGAACTCGAGGACGTCGCCGAGGTCGCGCTCGAAGCCGTCGTCGGTCGGCGCGATGCGGATCAGGCGCGCGCGGCCGTCGGCCAGCGCGGTGCGCACGCTGCGCAGCACCGCCGGCTGGGCGCAGCCGCCGCCGACCCAGCCGTGCAGCGTGCCGTCGGCCGTGACCACGGCCTTGTCGCCGGGCCGGGCCGAGGCCGGCGCGAGCGCCTTGATCACGCTCACGAGCGCATAGGGCTGGCCCGCCTGCTGGAGGCGGCGCGCGGTATCGAAGACCGTGTCGGGGAGGTTCATCGGGTCGTCCTTTCGCGCCGGTTTCAGCGCAGGTGATCGGCCAGGGCCGCGAGGTCGCGCAGGCTGTTCAGGCGCAGGAAGCGTTCGACCAGGGCCGGGCCGCGCGCGTTCACCGCCTGCATCGCCTGCGAGGCCGGCGGCTGGGGCGAGGGGTGGAACCAGGTGATGCGCGCGCCGCGGCCGCGCACGCGCGCGAGCTCTTCGGCCAGTTGCTCGGGCGCGTCGGCGTCGAAGCCGTCCGAGAGCAGCCAGACGCGCGCGCTGCGCGTGAGCTGGGCGCGCGCGTGCACGCCGTGGAAGTCGGCCAGGCTGGTGGCGATGCGGGTGCCGCCGCCGAACCCGGCGGTGACGGCGTTGACCTTTTCCTGCACCGCGGCCGAATCGCTGCGCAGCAGCGGCGTGACTTCCGCCAGCCGGGTGTGGAACACGAACACGCGCGCGTCCAGCGCCGCGACGAAGGCGCGCGCGATGCGCAGGAAGAGCTGGGCGTGGGTCTCCATCGAACGGCTCACGTCGACGAGGATGAAGAGCCGCGGCCGCTCGCGCCGCGGCGCGCGCCAGACCGGGTTCACGGGCACGCCGCCGGTGCGCAGGCTCGCGCGCAGGGTGCGGCGCAGGTCGAGCCGGCGTCCGCCGGCCTGGTCGCGCCAGCGCCGCGTGAGGCGGCGGCGCAGGCGGCGCGCGATGCGCTCGGCCAGGCGCTCGAGTTCGGCCAGGTCCTGCGGCAGCCACTGCGAGAGCTCGCGGTCGTGCAGCGCCTCGGTGCGCGTGGCGCCGCCCTGGGCGCGCGCGAGCCCGTTGTCGTCGGCGGCGACCGCGGGCGCGTCGAGCGCCGTGTCGGCGCCGCCCGGGCGCGCGGCCGGCGCCGCCCCCGCGTCGAGCCGCTCGTGCAGGCTTTGCACCAGCTGCAGCAGGCTTCGGCTCGGGCGCGTCTGCCCGCTCACGCGGACGCGGCCGCTGCTGCGCTGCGGATGCCAGTAGCGGTCGAACAATTCGGGCCAGCGCCGCCAGTCGCGCGCGTCGTGGCAGGCGATCGAGCGCCAGGCCGCGTCGAGCCGGGCGGCGCGTTCGATCGGCAGATGCAGCGCCGCGCTCACCATCGCCTGCTGCTCGGCCACCCCGACCTTCAGGCCGTGGTCGCGCAGCAGCGCGGCGAAGCCGGCGATGGCTTCGAGCGGCTGGGCCCGGCGCTGCGCCGCGGCGGTCATGTCGGCTGCGCCGCCTTCTCGGCCACGCCGGCGCTGCGCCGGCCCTCGATGAGCTGGCGCACCCGTTCCGGGCCGAGCTGGAAGCGGTCGGCGCGCGTCTTGAGCAGGCAGGCCAGCGTGCCCGCGAGCGCATGCGGGTCGTCGGGCAGCGCGCTGAAGGCGAGGCGGTGCAGCGCGCGCACCCAGTCGAGGGTTTCGGCGACGCCGGGCTTCTTGTCCAGGTCTTCGCGCCGCAGCCGCTGCACGAAGGCGACCGCCTGCTCGACCAGCGCGCCCTCGGCCTGCGGCAGCGTGGCGCGCACGATCGCGGTCTCGCGCTCCAGGCTCGGGTAGTCGAGGTAGTGGTACAGGCAGCGCCTGCGCAGCGCATCGGAGAGCTCGCGCGTGCCGTTGCTCGTGAGCACGACCTGCGGCACGTGCAGCGCCTTCACGGTTCCGAGCTCCGGCACCGTGATCTGGTAGTCGGCCAGCACCTCGAGCAGGAAGGCCTCGAAGGCCTCGTCGGCGCGGTCGATCTCGTCGATCAGCAGCACGCAGGGCTGAGGGCTGGACAGGGCCCGCAGCAGCGGCCGCTCGAGCAGGTACTCGCGCGCGAACAGGTCGGCCTCCTGGACGCGGTCGGCGCGCGTCTCGTGCAGCCGGATCGCGAGCAGCTGGCGGCCGTAGTTCCACTCGTAGGCCGCCTGCGAGAGGTCGAGCCCCTCGTGGCATTGCAGCCGCACCAGGGCCTGGCCGCGCGCGCCGGCGAGCGCGCCCGCGAGCGCCGTCTTGCCGACGCCGGCGTCGCCCTCGACCAGCAGCGGGCGCTGCAGTTCGCCGGCGAGCCAGAGCGTGGTCGACAGCGCCTCGTCGGCGATGTAGCCGGCGCGGTACAGCGATTCGCGCAGCGCCGGCTCGTCCATTCGGGGTTCCGGGGCCGGCCGTCAGAGGGCGACGCCGCTGGCCTGGAGCTGCTGCCAGACGCGGTAGGCGTTGTGCGGCATCGTCATGTGGGTCACGCCCAGGTGCGCGAAGGCATCGACCACCGCCGAGGTGAAGGTCGGGATCGAGCCGACGTGGGGCGACTCGGCTACGCCCTTGGCGCCGATCGGGTGGTGCGGGCTCGGCGTCACGGTGTGGTCGGTGTCCCAGTGCGGGGTCTCGACGAAGGTCGGCAGGAAGTAGTCCATCAGCGTGTTGCCGAGCAGGTTGCCCTGGGCGTCGAACGGCATCTGCTGGCCCATCGCGACCGCGTAGCCCTCGGTCAGGCCGCCGTGGATCTGGCCCTCGATGATCATCGGGTTGATGCGCGTGCCGCAGTCGTCCAGGGCGTAGAAGCGGCGCACCCGGGTCTCGCCGGTGCCGCGGTCGATGTCGACCACGCACAGGTAGATGCCGAAGGGGAAGGTGAAGTTCGGCGGGTCGTAGTAGTGCACCGCCTCGAGCCCGGGCTCGAGCCCGGGCGGCGCCTGGTGGTACGAGGCCCAGGCGATGTCCTTCATCGACTTGAAGCGGCTGTCGTCGCCCTTGACCTTGAAGCGGTCGATCTCCCAGTCGAGGTCGTTCTCGCCGACCTCGAGCAGGTGGGCGGCGATCTTGCGCGCCTTGGCGTGGATCTTGCGCGCGGCCATCGCGATCGCGGCGCCCGCCACCGGCGTCGAGCGCGAGCCGTAGGTGCCCAGGCCGTAGGGCGCGGTGCTGGTGTCGCCCTCCTCGACCTGGATCACCTCGCTCGGGATGCCGAGCTCGGTGGCGATGATCTGGGCATAGGTCGTCGCGTGGCCCTGGCCCTGCGTGATCGTGCCCATGCGGGCGATCGCGCTGCCGGTCGGGTGGATGCGGATCTCGCAGCTGTCGAACATGCCGACGCCGAGGATGTCGCACATCTTGCTCGGACCCGCGCCCACGACCTCGGTGAAGCTGACGAGGCCGATGCCCATCAGCGTCGGGCTCGCCGGGTCGGCGCGCCGCGCCGCCTGCTCGGCGCGCAGGCCCTTGTAGTCGCAGGCCTCGAGCACCTGCTCGAGCGCGCGGTGGTAGTCGCCCGAGTCGTACTCGAAGCCGAAGGCGCTGGTGTACGGGAACTGCTCCTTGCGGATGAAGTTGCGGCGCCGGATCTCGGCCTTGTCGATGCCGAGCTTCTGCGCCAGGATGTCGACCAGGCGCTCGATGACGTAGACCGCCTCGGTGACGCGGAACGAGCAGCGGTAGGCCACGCCGCCGGGCGCCTTGTTCGTGTACACGCCCTTGACCGCGCAGTAGGCGGCCGGGATGTCGTACGAGCCCGAGCAGATGTGGAACATGCCGGCCGGGAACTTGGTCGGGTCGGCGCAGGCGTCGAAGGCGCCGTGGTCGGCGAGCACGTTGACGCGCAGGCCGAGGATCTTGCCCTCGGGCGTCGCCGCGATCTCGCCGTCCATGTGGTAGTCGCGGGCGAAGGCGGTGCTCGAGATGTTCTCGATCCGGTCCTCGATCCACTTCACCGGCTTGCCGAGCACGATGCTGGCGACGATCGCGCACACGTAGCCGGGGTAGATGCCGACCTTGTTGCCGAAGCCGCCGCCGATGTCGGGGCTCACGATGCGCACCTTCGATTCCGGGATGCCCGAGAGCAGCGACACCACCGTGCGCACGACGTGCGGCGCCTGCGAGGTGATGTAGGTCAGGAGCTCGCCGCGCACCGGGTCGAACGAGGCGACGCAGCCGCAGGTCTCGAGCGGGCAGGGGTGCACGCGCGGGTAGAAGATCGGCGCGCTCACGGTCACGGGCGCGGCGGCGAAGGCGGCGTCGGCCGCGGCCTTGTCGCCCGCCTCCCAGGTGAAGATGTGGTTGGGGTGGTCGCGCCGACCGTGCGCGCCCTCGGTCTTGCCGGCGAGGTCGTCGCGCAGCACCGGGGCGTCGGGCAGCAGCGCGAGCTTCGGGTCGATCACGACCGGCAGCTCCTCGTACTCGACGATCACCGCCTCCACGCCGTCGGCGGCGGCATAGCGGTCCTCGGCGATCACGACCGCCACTTCCTGCATCTGGAAGTGCACCTTCTCGTCGGCCAGCACCGCGGCGACGTCGCCGGCGAGCGTGGGCATCCAGTGCAGCTTGAGCGGCTTCAGGTCCTCGGCGGTGAGCACGGCGACGACGCCGGGCACCTTCAGGGCCTCGCTCTTGTCGATCTTCTTGATGCGCGCATGGGCGTACGGCGAGCGCACGATGTCCATGTGCAGCATGCCGGGCAGCTTGATGTCGTCGACATAGTTGCCCTTGCCCTGGATGAAGCGCGCGTCTTCCTTGCGCAGACGGCTGTCGCCCAGGCCCTGCAGCGCGTCCTTGCGTTGGAGCAGGGTCGGATCGGTCGGAGCGTTCATGCGGCCACCTTCTCGGTCTGTTGCAGCTTGGCCGCGGCGTACTGGACGGCCTTGACGATGTTCTGGTAGCCCGTGCAGCGGCACAGGTTGCCGGCCATGCCGGCGCGGATCTGGGCCTCGCTCGGGTTCGGGTTCTCCTGCAGGAAGCGGTAGGCGCGCATCAGCATGCCCGGGGTGCAGAAGCCGCACTGCAGGCCATGCTCCTTGTAGAAGCCTTCCTGCACCGCGTGCAGCACGCCGGGCTGGGCGCCCAGGCCCGCGAGGCCCTCGACCGTCAGGACCTCGGCGCCTTCGCATTGCAGCGCCAGGTGGGTGCAGCTCTTCACCGACTGGCCGTCGATGTCGACCGTGCAGGCGCCGCAGTGGCTGGTTTCGCAGCCGATGTGCGCGCCGGTGAGCGCGCAGTCCTCGCGCAGGAAGTGCACGAGCAGGGTGCGCGCCTCGACGGCCTTCTCGACCGTCTTGCCGTTGAGTTTCAGGGTGACGAGTTTCTTGCCCATGGGGGGTCTCCGTGCCTTCTTCGTTACTGGCAGCGCGCCGCGGCCTTGGCGATGGCGCGCCTGACCATCTGGCCCGCCATCGCGGTCTTGTAGGCGATGTCGCCGCGCAGGTCCTCGGCGGGGTCGCAGATCGCCATCGCCTTCGCGGCGGCCTCGTCGACGGTCGCGGCCGAGAGCGGCCGGCCGAGCAGCGCGGCCTCGGCCGCGTTCGCGCGCAGCGCCATCGGCGCCAGGTTGGTGAGGGCGATGCGGGCGTGGCGGACGACGCCGCCGTCGATGCGCAGCACCACGGCGGCGGCGGCGGTCGCCCAGTCGCCGGTCTTGCGCTTGAGCTTCTCGTAGGCCGAACCGGTGCCGGGGCCGAACGCGGGCACGCGGATCTCGACCAGGATCTCGTCCTCGGCCATGGCGGTCATGTAGGTGCCCTGGAAGAAGCCGTCGGCGGCAACGCTGCGGCGGCCCCGGGGCCCTTGCAGCACCAGGCTCGCATCGAGCGCGATCGCCAGCGCCGGGTGGTCGTTGCCGGGGTCGCCGTGGGCGATGTCGCCGCCGATCGTGCCGCGGTTGCGCACCTGCGGGTCGGCGATCATCGCCGCCGCCTCGGGCAGCAGCGGCACCCGGGCCTGCAGCAGCGCGGACGCGATGAGCTCGTTCTCGACCGTCATCGCGCCGATCACGACCGTACCGCCTTCTTCCCGGATGCCGCGCAGCTCGGGGATGCGGTTCAGGTCGATCAGGTGCGCCGGGTTGGCGAAGCGCAGCTTCATCATCGGCAGCAGGCTGTGGCCACCGGCGAGCAGCTTGGCGTCGCTGCCGAGCTCGCCGAGCAGGCGCAGCGCGTCGCCGACCGAAGTCGGCGCGTGGTAGTCGAACGGGGCGGGAATCATCGGGCCTGTCTCCTTTTGAATGGCGGCTCGCGGCGGCACGCTCCGGCGCCGGGAAGAGCGACGCTAAGACGCGCTGCGGGCGCGGCCGCGAGCGCGGTCACGAAGCTCGGAAGGCGGCGCACGAAGCGCCGCAAACCCTGCACGAACGGCGGGCGCCGAAACCGCGCCCCGGGTTAACCCGGGTCAGCTTCGGCCGGTGTTTTCGGCGTCGCCGATGCCCAGCCGCTCGAGCAGGCTCGGCACGTGGTTGCGCGCCACCGGCAGCGGCGTGGCCTCGCCGCGCAGCTTCAGGCTCACCTTGCCGTCGTCGCGCAGGATCTGCTCGGCGAAATCGAGGTTGGCGAGGTAGCTGCGGTGCACGCGCAGGAAAGCGGCGTCCTCGAGCCGGTCGGCCAGGTCGGTGATGCTCAGGTTGCTGAAGTTCGCGCCCTGCGCCGTGCTGACCCAGGTGTAATGGCCTTCGGCGCGGATGTGGCTGACGCTGTGCGCATCGACCAGCACGATGCGGTTTTGCGAGACCGTCGGGATCTTCTGCAGCTGGCGCTTGGCCAGAGTGGCGGGCTGCGCCGGCACCCGCGGCTGGGCCGGCTCGTCGCTGCTCACGAGCTCGGTGATGTCGTAGAAGATCAGCGTGTAGCCGGCGGTGTCGCCGCGCAGGTCCGACAGCTTGGTCACCTTGATCAGCAGCACCCGCTCCGGGATGTTGATGATCATCGTCATCGGCGGCGGGTTGCTGACCGGGCACTCGGCCTGGTCGAGCAGGAACTTCACCTTCGCCGCCGAGCGCTCGGGGTGGAACGAGAGCACCATCTTCTCGAACGGCTGCTTGTCCTCGACCGGCAGGGCGCGGCGCGCGAAGCTGTTCATCGCGACGACCGTCAGCTCGCGGTCCAGGTGCACCACCCCGACGTCGGAGCGTTCGAGCAGGTACAGCGGGCTTCGGTTGGGCAAGCGCTTTTCCAGGAGACGGCCTCGCGGCGGCCCCGTATTGAAGCACCAAACGCCGGCAAGCGTGGCAAGCCCGCGCTGGCCGCCGTCGATGCCGCAGGCCCGGGCCGGCGCGGCTTCAGCGCGGGTTCAGAACTGCACGCCCTTGGTCAAGGCGCCGTCGACGACGAGGTTGGTGCCGGTGATGAAGCTGGCCGCCGGGCTGGCCAGGAAGACGGCCGCGTTGGCCATCTCCTGCGGCGTGCCCATGCGCCCGGTGGGATTGAGGCCCAGCGCCATCTTGAAGAGCTCGGGGTTGCCGTGCTCGATCTGGTCCCAGACGCCGCCCTTGAAATAGGTGTTGCCGGGCGAGACGGTATTGGCGCGGATCTTCTTGCCCGCCAGGTGGTAGGCCAGGCCCTGGGTGTAGTGGATGATGGCCGCCTTGAAGGCGCCGTAGGGGCCGGACGCGAAATCGATCTCGCGCCCCGAGACGCTGCTGATGGTGACGATGCTGGCGTGCGCGCTGCGCTCGAGCCAGGGCATCGCGGCGTTGACCAGGCGCACCGTGCCCATCATGTCGACCTCGAAGCTCTTCTGCCAGTTGGCCTCGTCGTTCGGGATGGCGAGCGCGCTGACGTTGGCGACGACGATGTCGATGCCGCCCAGCGCCGCGGCGGACTCGGCGACGAAAGCCGCCAGCGCCGCGCCGTCGGCCACGTCGAGGGCGCGGCCCAGCACCTGCCCGCCGTAGCCGGCGAAGTCCTTCACCGTCTGCGCCACCTCATCGGGGTTGCGGGCGCAGAACGCGACCTGCGCGCCTTCGGCCGCCAGCGTCTGCGCGATCGCGCGGCCGATGCCCTTGGTGCCGCCGGTGACGACGGCCCGCAGGCCCTTGAGTCCGAGATCCATGCCTTGCTCCTTGGGGTAAAGACAAATCCTTCAGGGCACGAGGTACTTTTTCTCGATGCCGGCGCCGACCGTGTACTTGGGGTCGACGAAGTTGCCCAGCCGCACGAGCCCGCACTGGCTGAGCATCATGTAGGCGTCCCAGCGCTCGTAGCCGTACTCGGCTTCCAGCCACAGCACCAGTTCCTTGTAGGCGATGCGGGTGGCGTCTTCGAGCGGGCGCGCGCTGCCGATGCACATGATGCGGGTCTCGTTCTCGAGGCGCGGCCATTCGAGGTTCCAACCCTTGATGACGTCGACCTGGATCGTCGTCGTGCTCGGGTATTCCACGGCCGTGCCGCAGACCTCGCCGTCGCCCTGGCAGGCATGGGCGTCGCCGATGAAGAGCCGCGCCCCCGGGGTGCGCACCGGCAGGTAGGTGATGCTGCCGGGGCCCATGTCGGGCAGGTCCATGTTGCCGCCGTGCGCGTCGGGGGTGAGCGTGTTGATGCTGTCGATCTCGGGGCTGCAGCTGAGGGTGCCGATGTGCGGCCGGTACGGCAGCGTGACGCGCCGGCTCCAGTACACGCCGTCTTCGTCGAGGTCGATCTTGCGCACGATCTCGGGCAGCGAATCGGCGAGCAGCGCGGTCAGGCTGGTGCCGCTGAGGGCGCCGAACTGCGGAATCATCGCGCAGGTGCCGCGCGGATTCGGCCCGCGCGGGGCCATGCTCTCGATGTAGACGGCCAGCACGTCGCCCTTGTCGGCGCCTTCGACGAGGATGGGCCCGTTCTGCGGGTTGACGAAGGGCATGCGCAGCACGCGCGAAGGCAGGTCCTGCTCGGTCTTGACGGCGCCCTCGAAGGCGTCGCGCGTGTCGACGACGACGCGGTCGCCGGGCCGCACCTGCAGCACCGGGTCGGAATAGGGGCCGATCGTGTAATGGAACTTGCCCTGCTTCGCTTCGGTCAGCGCGTGGGTCTCGGCGCTGCGGCCCTGGGCCAGGCCGCGGGTGCGCATGATCGATTGGTCCAGCCAGCTCATCGTGACTCCTGAGCGCCCCTGAGGCCGGGCCCGGCCCGCGCGCCGCGGGGGGTTCGAGCCAGCTGGCGGCGCCGTGCCGGCCCGCGGCCCTGGTTCATCCCGCAGCAGACCTCGTGCGCGGGGCCTGCGTCGCAAGGTCAGCGCGCGAGTGTAGCGGCGCCCGGCCGGGCGCGCTCGGCGCGCACCGGCGCCGCCTGCCGATGCCGCCGCAGGCGGTGCGGGCAGGAGCGGAGGCGCTGAAGCGCTGTAAGACCGCGGCCGTCGGCGCGACCGAGCAGGACCGGTGATGGCGCCGGCAACCTCGACAGGAGCGCGCGATGAAGAAGAAACTGAGCTCGATGGCGGTGGCATTGACGGCGATGGCCGCCGCCGCCCATGCCGGCACCGGACCCCTGGTCGTGACGGCCAGCAACACCGCGACCAACCAGCTGATGGTGTTCGACACCGACGGCCATCTGCTGAACACGATCGCCACCCAGGGCCAGGGCGGGGTCGGCGGCAATGCCGGCGGCATCGCGCAATCGCGGGGGCGGCTGGCCGTGGTCAATTACGGCTCGTCGAACGTCAGCGTCTTCGGCCGCGACGAGGGCGCCGACCCGTTTCAGCTCGAGCGCGTGATCCCGACCCAGGGCAACCCGGTCAGCGTCGCCTTCGGCGCCGGCCACCTCTACGTGCTCACCGGCACCCGGGTCGAATCGCACGCCGTCGACGGCGCCGGCGTGCACGCCAGCGCCGACGGCTCGACCCAGCTGCTGCACGCCGACGGCTCGGCCGGCCAGGTCGGCGTGATCCGCGGCCAGCTGATCGTGACCGAGAAAAGCAACGCGATCGAGAGCATCGCGCTCGACGCCGGCGGCGCGGTTGCCGGCCCGGCGACCTCCATCGCCGGCATCCCGGCCGACGTCAACGTGCCGCTGGGCCTGGTGACGCGCGGCGACGAGGCCTACGTGACGATTGCCCACGCCAACGAGATCAGCCTGGTGCGCGACGACACGGTGCTGGCGACCACCGGCTCGGGCACCCAGAACGCGCCCTGCTGGCTGGCCCTGGCCGGGCCCTTCCTGTACTCGGCCAACTCGCCCAGCCTGAGCGTCTCGCGCTATGCGGTCTACGGTCGCAAGATCGTCCAGGACGCCGCCGTCGCGGCCCGCTTCGCCGGCAAGCCGACCGACCTCGACTACCGCGCCGGGCTGCTGGCGGCGATCGACTCCGACGGCAGCGCCTCGCACCTGTCGGTCTTCGCCGTCGACGAGGACGGCCGGCTGACGCTGAAGTCGGCCGCGACCGTCGCCAGCCCGGCGATCAACGGCGTCGTGGTCGTCGCCGCGGACCGCGACTGAGCGAGCGCGCCGAAACCCGCGGGCCGCGCAGCGGCCCGCCCGGCGCGCGCGGCTGGGGCATCGGCCGGCGGGCGCGGCTGCGCCGGGCCGGTGCAGCCCTAGAATGTTCCGGCCCAATCCTGCGCCCGCCTCTCGTGGCTCGAACACCGCCTCTCCATCGCCGCAAGCCACGCCCGCCGACCAGCCCGCTCGCGGCCTGGACGGGGCACGGCCGGTGTGCATTCCGGTGAAGCGCCCCGACGAGCCGGGGCAAGCCGGCATTCCTGCGGGCGCGCAGGAGCTGGGCGTGGCCTTCGACGGGGTCGACGCGCCGCGGCGCTATTTCAGCCTGCACGACATCGAGACCCATGTGCTGCTGCACCGCGCGCAGATCCTGCGCCGGCGCTACCGGCGCATCGCCGCCATCAGCCGCGGCGGGCTCTACGCCGGGGCGCTGCTCAGCCACACCACCGGGATCGAGCTGGCGAGCATCCAGGTCGACCGCGGCAGCGCGACGGTGGCCGGCTGCGACGAAGCGGCGCCGCAGGCCGGCGCCGCGCTGCTGCTCGTCGACGACATCGCCGGCAAGGGCTACACGCTCGTGATCGCGCAGCGGCATTTCGAGCGCCTGGGCTGGCAGGTCGACGTCTTCGTCACCGCCAGCGACGAGCTCTCGCGCATCGAGCCCACCTACGGCATCCGCCTGAGCGGCGGCGTGCGACCGGTGTTCCCGTGGGAGCGCTGGATCATGGGCCAGGAATTCGACGACCAGCGCAGCGCCAAGGACGAAGACAGGTGGCTCACGGGCTTCGACCTCGACGGCGTCTTCCTCGACGACGTGCCGGGCCCGCTCTACGAAGAGAACCTGGCCCTGGCCCTTGCGATGCGCGAGGGCTTCGCGCCCTACGCGCAGCGCCCGCCGCAATGGATGAACGACGGCAGCGAGGTCATCATCAGCGGCCGCATGGACACCGAGACGCCGCAGACCCGGGCCTGGCTCGCCGCCCACGGCCTCGCCTACCGAAGCCTGCACCTGCGCGAGCGCCTGGACCTGCCGCCGCCGGTGCACAAGGCGGGCTGGATCGCGCGCCTGGGCGTGACCGAGTTCGTCGAGAGCGAACTCTGGCAGGCCGAGGAAATCGCGCGCCTGGCGCCGTTTTGCGTCGTCTGGCACTACGACGGCAGGACCGGATCGCTGGCCCGCATCGACGGACAGGTTCCCGCCCGGCGTTGAAGCGGCGGCGCGCCGGGCCTCAGGTCTTCGGCGGGTTGAACAGCTCGTCCATGAGCTCGCCCGGCACCGTTTCGTCGGCTTCGCTGACATCGAGACCGCAGAACAGGTCGAGCGATGACACCAGGAAGCCGGAGACACGCGATTCGTCCAGCGGCTCGGGGCTCGGGGGCTGCACCCGCTTGGCGTCGATGTACTCGCCTTGCGGCGCATCCGGCCCGATGTGCCAGACCAGTCGGACGGGCTGCTCCACCTTCTTTCGATTCATGGCGACCGCCCTCCCCCAGACGAATTTGCGCTTGCCATCGCAAAACGCAGTTCTGATCATGCGCTTGCCCAGGTTGCAGTGCAACAGAGATCCCCCCACGAGCCGGGGGCCCACCACGCTGCTTCGTCCTGCCCAGTCCAGCTTGCGTGCGAGGTGAAACGGCGCTCTCCGGTGGGCTCGATCCGTCATCGAGGTTGATGAGAACGCAGCCGCCGCAATGCTTGCTTCGCCCCGGCAGCTTTCGTTTGGGTGTCGAAAATTCTTACAGATTGCAACATCGACCCCGGCTGAACGGGCCTCGCGCGGATCGCCCCCCCTATGAAGGAGGTCGGCGCGCGCCCGCAGCGGCGCAGGACTTGCTTGCTCCGTCGTGCGCGCACCCCGTGCTTCGAGTGCCGATGGCGCGCGCCCTTGCCGCGCTTGCAGCGGCACCCGGGCCGCCGCTGCGAATCCCCCTTCAAGGAGTCCCATGAACCTGCAACGAGCCATCGCAACCGCCGCCTGCGCGCTGGGCGTCGCCCTTTCGCCGATGGCGGCGCAAGCCGCGCCGACCTACTCGGCGATCTACGCGTTCGGCGACAGCCTGTCGGATGCCGGCAACCTCTTCGGATACACCAACGGATCGCTTCCCGCCGCACCGTACTACCAGGGAGAGTTCTCGAACGGGCCGAACTGGATCCAGGACCTGTCGGCAGGCCTGGGGCTGGCACCGCTGATGCCTTCGCTGGCCCCCGGAGGCACCGACTACGCCTGGGGCGGAGCGACGACGGCTTACGCGGGAACCGCGTCAACGAGCGTGCCGAACCTGACGCAGCAGGTTGGATTGTTCGCCCAGACCCTCACCGTCCCCGCTCCGTCGTCGGCGCTCTACACCGTCTGGATCGGCGCCAACGACCTCTTCGGCATCCTCGGCGGCAGCTCCTGCCCCACCACCGGACTGCTCTGTACCGCGGGCGCGGCGCAATCGGAAGCCGATGCCATCGCCTTGCTGGCAAGCATCGGCGCCCGAAATTTCCTCGTGCCCCTGCTGCCCGACCTCGGCCTGACGCCGGGAGTCGCCGCAAACGGTCCGCTCGCAGCCGCAGCAGGAACCGCGCTGTCGAAGGCCTACAACCAGGCCTTGCTGGCCGACCTCGCGGGTCTGGCAGGAACCTCCGGCATGAACCTCAGGTTTCTCGACACCTTCAGCCTGATGGACAGCGCGGTCGCCGACCCGGCGGCCTTCGGCCTCGCGAACGTCACCGCCCCGTGCTATGTCGGCCCGTACACCGGCGGCGGCAGCGTGTGCTCGGATCCGAGCCAGTATCTGTTCTGGGATCAGGTGCACCCGACCGCCGCCGGCGCGGCCCTCGTCGCCCAGGCCGCCCTGCGGGCGCTGCCCGAGCCCGGAACGCTGGCGATCGTCGCCCTCGGCCTCGCGGGCCTGGCTGCTTCGCGTCGTCGCCGCGCCGCGCCGGCCGCGGCTTCCTGCTGCGCGTAAGACTCGCCGCTGTTCGCCACGGAGGCCGGGCTGGGTGCAGCCCGGCCCTGTGGGGGCTCAGGTTCCCCGCTCGACGAGGACGAAGTTCAACTGTTGGCCGACTGCACGCTCAGCCGATCGTCGATGCCGAGCACCCCGTCGACGGCGCCTGCGAGCGCGATGGCGTGTTCGTGTGCGGCCTCGTTGGGCACGCTGCCTTGCAGCGACACCTTGCCGCCGCTCACCGCCACGTCGATCCGGCCCAGGGAGGGATCGGAGTCACCCGCGAGCACGGCCTTCACCGATGCGGCGATCACCGCATCGACCCCCGAGTTCGTTGCAGCGGCCGCGTGGCTGCTGTCGGACGAGCCGGCATCGCCGCGCGCCATGGCCGCAGCACCGTCGCCGGGGCGCCCGCAGCCGGCAAGCGCGAGCGCCGCGGCCGCGACGCCGAGGGACGCGAGCAGGTGGGCGTGTTTGCGCTGAATCACGACAGGCTCCTTCAATGCACCGCGCCATGCGGTCGATGCGGAAATCCTAGGAAGCCTGCAGCCCCCCGAATGTCGGTCGATCGCGCTTTGCCGTGTCGGACAGCGCCGACACGGTCTGCGATTCAGCCCCGCTCGCGCAGCCGGCACTGCGCGCATCGACTCGCCCCTGTCGGCGCGGCTGCCGCCATGCGGTCCCGGCGATCACGTGGCCGAACACGCGCGCGGCCGCGCTCGAAGCCGCTTTCGCCCGGGTTTCAGAACGGCAGCCCGACGTAGTTCTCCGCCAGCGAGCCCAGCGCGCGCTCCGACGAGAAGAGGTAGGCCAGTTCGGTCTCCTGCAGCTTCTTGTCGTAGTCGATGCTCTCGGGGAAGGTGTGCAGCATCGTGGTCATCCACCACGAGAAACGCTGCGCCTTCCACACCCGCGCCAGCGCCTTGGCCGAGTAGTTCTCGAGCCCGCTGCCGTCGCCGCGCTCGTAGTGCGCCAGCAGGGCGTGGTACAGGTAGTAGATGTCCGAGGCCGCGCTGTTCAAGCCGCGCGCGCCGGTGGGGGGCACGATGTGCGCCGCGTCGCCGGCGAGGAACAGGTTGCCGTAGCGCATCGGCTCGGCCACGAAGGAGCGCAGCGGTGCGATCGACTTCTCGATCGAAGGCCCGGTGATCAGGCGCGCCGCCACTTCGGCGGGCAGGCGCCGCTTCAGCTCGGCCCAGAAGGCGTCGTCGGACCAATCCTCCACCTTGTCGGTAAGCGGCACCTGGATGTAGTAGCGGCTGAGCACCTGCGAGCGCATCGAGCACAGCGCAAAGCCGCGCTCGTGCCGGGCGTAGATCAGCTCGGGCGAGACCGGCTTGGTGCGCGAGAGCACGCCGAGCCAGCCGAAGGGATAGACCTTCTCGTACTCGCGCAGCACGCCCTTGGGGATCGACTTGCGGCTCACGCCGTGGAAGCCGTCGGCGCCGATCACGAACTCGCAGTCGATGCGCACGATCTCGTCGCCGTCGCGGTAGGTCACGTAAGGCGTGGCGCTCGCCAGGTCGTGCGGCTGCACGTCCTCGGCGTTGTGGATGACGACGCCCTTCATGCGGTCGCGCGCCTCGTACAGGTCGCGCGTGAGCTCGGTCTGGCCGTAGACGACGACCGAGCTGCCGCCGCTGTACTTGTGCAGGTCGACGCGGTCCAGGCGCCCGTCGTGGGCGATCAGGAAGCCTTCGTGGATCTCGCCCTCGCGGTCCATGCGCTCGCCGCACTGGGCCTCGCGCATCAGTGCCGCGAAGCCGTGCTCGAGCACGCCGGCGCGGATGCGGCTGAGCACGTACTCGCGGCTCTGGCGCTCGAGAACGATGTTGTCGATGCCCTTCAGATGCAGCAGCTGGGACAGCATCAGCCCCGAGGGGCCGCCGCCGATGATGCACACGCTGGTCTTCATGTTCGTCTCCTTCGGGATGAATCGGCCCCGGGTCCTGCCGGCGCCGCGATCGGGAACCGAAGCTTAGCGGCAGGAGGGCGCCGGCGGAACGGATGAATCCCGCCCATGCTTGTACGATTCGAACATGCCACGCGACGCCGAAAGCATCCGCCGCTACGGCCTGTACGGCGAGTCCGGACAGCTGCCGGACGTGATGCACTGCGAGACCATCGCCGAACGTTCGGTGCTGCACGACTGGGAGCTCGCGCCGCACCGCCACGACCGGCTGCACCAGCTTCTGCTGCTGCGCAGCGGGCGCGGCACGGCCCGGCTCGACGACGCCGAGCTCGTGCTGGCTCCGGGATTGCTCGTCAACGTGCCGGTCGGCACGGTGCACGCATTCAACTTCGAGCCGGGCACCGACGGCTTCGTGCTGACCCTGGCCGACGCGATGATGGACGAGCTGCTGGCGCGCGAGCCCGAGGTGCAGCGCGCGCTCGGGCAAGGCTGGGCCGGCGTCGCCGACGCCGCGCTCGACACCGCGATGGCGCAGCTGGCCGAGGAATACGCGGGCCGCTCGCCGGCGCGCGC
>JAGWTS010000083.1 GCA_028868875.1 Burkholderiales bacterium
CGCGAGGTGCTGGAATTGCTCGCGCGCAATCTCTCCAACAAGGAGATCGGCCTGGCCATGCAGGTGGGCGAGGAAACGATCAAGTGGCATCTGAAGAACCTGTTCACCAAGCTCGACGCCGGCACGCGCAAGCAGGTGGTGCAGCGCGCGCGCATTCTCGGATTGATCGAGAGCGCGCCATGAGCCCGCAGGCTCTGCCGAGGGCTCATTCCCGCTCGGGCGGGACCGGCCGCAGGCCGTAGGGTGCACCAGTGAGCGCCCTCCCCCCCTCGGCGCAGGGGGGGCGCTGAAGCCGTTCGCGGCTTAGTCTTCGCGCAAGGTCGCTGCCTGCGGCCTTGCAACCCGGAGACTTTCGCCATGACAGTTTCGAGCCCCACCGCACCGGCGGTCGTACGTGCCGGCTCCTTGGCTGATTCGATCCGCGTCGAGCCGCTGACCTGTGCGCTGGGCGCGCAGATCGGCAACGTCGACCTCGGAATCGCTTCCCGCGAGCCGGCCCTGGTGGCCGAGATCAAGGCCTTGCTGCTGAAGCACAAGGTGCTGTTCTTCCGCGACCAGGACCTCACGCGCGCCGAGCACGTCGCCTTCGCCCGGCACTTCGGCGAGTTGGAGGACCACCCGGTGGCCGGCAGCGACCCCGAGAACCCCGGCCTCGTGCGCATCTACAAGTCGCCCGACACGCCCAACGACCGCTACGAGAACGCCTGGCACGCCGACGCCACCTGGCGCGAGAAGCCGCCCATGGGCTGCGTGCTGCGCTGCGTCGAATGTCCGCCGGTGGGCGGCGACACCATGTGGGCGAACATGGTCCTGGCCTACGAAAAGCTGCCGGAACCCATCAAGACCCAGATCGCCGGCCTGCGTGCGCGCCACAGCATCGAGTCCGGCTTCGGCGCCGTGATGCCGATCGAAAAGCGCCTGGCGCTCAGGGCGCAATTCCCCGATGCCGAGCACCCGGTGGTACGCACCCACCCCGAGACGGGCGAGAAGATCCTGTTCGTCAATTCGGCCACCACTCATTTCACCAATTTCCATATTCCGTCCAATGTGCGATACGGCCAGGACTACGCGCCGGGCGCGGCGATGCTGTTGCACTACCTGATCAGCCAGGCCCAGATTCCTGAGTACCAGGTGCGCTGGCGCTGGCAGCCGGGCAATGTGGCGATGTGGGACAACCGCTGCACCCAGCATTACGCGGTGATGGACTACCCGCCCTGCCATCGCAAGATGGAACGCGCCGGAATCATCGGCGACACCCCTTTCTGATCGTCAACGCATTTACCCCCAACGACAGGCACATCATGAACTTCCTCGACGGCTCCCTCTTCCCCGAAAACCAGGACAAGCTGGTCATCACCGCAGCGCCCTACGGGCCGGAATGGGTTCCTTCGGACTTTCCCGAGGACATTGCGGTCACGATGGAGGAACAGGTGCAGAAGGCGGTGGATTGCTACAACGCCGGCGCCACCGTGTTGCACCTGCACGTGCGCGAACTCGACGGCAAGGGCAGCAAGCGCCTTTCCAAGTTCAATGAATTGATCGCCGGCGTGCGCCATGCGGTGCCCGACATGATCATCCAGGTCGGCGGCTCGATCTCCTTCGCGCCCGAGACCGCGGGCGCTGCCGCCAAGTGGCTCTCGGACGACACCCGCCACATGCTGGCCGAGCTGACCCCGAAGCCCGACCAGGTGACGGTGACGGTCAACACCGTGCAGATGAACGTCGTCGAACACATGGACATGCGCGACGTCGCCGGCACCTCGCTGGCCGAGCCGGACAACAACCGCGCCTACCGCGAGATGATCGTGCCCGCCGGCCCGGGTTGGGTCGAGGAGCATGTGCGCCGCCTCACCGCGGCCGGCATCCAGAGCGAATTCCAGTTCTACAACATCAACAGCTTCGAGACCGTCGAGCGCATGATGCGCCGCGGCGCCTACATGGGCCCGCTGGTGATGAACTGGGTGGCGATCAGCGGCGGCATGGACGCCCCCAACATCTACAACCTGGCGAATTTCCTGCGTGCGGCCCCGGACGGAGCAGTGGTCACGCTGGAAAGCTCGATGCTCAATACCTTGCCGATCAACATGATGGCCATTGCGATGGGCCTGCACGTGCGCACCGGCATCGAGGACAACATCTGGACCCAGGACCGCAAGGCCAAGGTCGGCTCGATCAAGCAGATCGAGCAGCTGGTGCGCATCTCGCGCGAATTCGGCCGCGAGATCGCGACCGCGAAGGAAGCGCGCGAGATCTGCAAGATCGGCGTCTTCTACGACTCCGTGGAAGAGACGCTGGCCAAGAACGGCTTCGCCCCCAACGCCCCGGGCCGCCAGCAGGGCCACCTGCGCAAGGCCGCCTGAGGCCGCGAAGGCTGCGCCCGCATGGACCCGATTGCCACCCTTCTCATCGTTCCCGGCCTGCGTGACGAGGCGCCCGAGCATTGGCAGACCCTGCTCGCCGCACGCCTGCGGCAACAGGGCCGTGCCGTGCGCGCGGTGCCGCCCATGGGGCGCGAGGACCTCGACTGCGCCCGCCGCCTCGACGCCATCGAGCGCGAGGCGCAAGCGGTGGATGGGCCGCTCGTCGTCGTGGCCCACAGCGCCGGCTGCGTGATGGGGGTCCATTGGGCGGCCCGGACCCGGCGCGCCGTGGCCGGCGCGTTGTGGGCGGCGCCGCCCGACTTCGAGCAACCCATGCCCGCGGGCTACCCCACGCTGGCCGCGCTCGAGGCCGGCGGCTGGCTGCCGGTGCCGCGCCATCCGCTGCCGTTCCGCAGCATCGTCGCCGCGAGCCGCAACGACCCGCTGGCGCGCTACGAGCGCGTGGTGGAGCTCGCAAGCCAGTGGGGAAGCGAACTGGTCGACCTCGGCGAGGTCGGCCACCTGAACCCGGCCTCGGGTTATGGCGAATGGCCGCGCGCCGAAGCGCTGATCGCCGCGCTCGCCATCCCCCGATAACCGCATCCGGTCCGCCGCGGCGGACCCTCCCGGAGAACCTGCCCATGGCCCGTGCCATCCGTTTCGACCGCATCGGCGACGCCGACGTGCTGCACCTGGACACCGTCGAGGTCGGCGACCCCGGCCCCGGCCAGGCGCGGGTGCGCCACAGCTATATCGCGGTCAATTTCATCGACATCTATTTCCTCATCGGGCGCTATCCGCTGGCCCTGCCCAACGGCCTGGGCAGCGATGCCGTGGGCGTCGTCGAGGCGGTGGGCGAGGGCGTCACCGACATCCGCGTCGGCGACCGCGTCGGCTACCTGCTCGGGCCGCAAGGGGCGTACTCCGACGTGCGCCTGATGCCGGCCGACGTGCTGATCCCGCTGCCCGACGGCGTGAGCGATCGCACGGCCTCGGCGCTGATGATGAAGGGGCTGACGGCGCAATACCTGTTCCGCCAGGTCTATCCGCTGCACGGCGGCGAGACCATCCTTTATCACGCGGCGGCCGGCGGCGTCGGCCTCGTCGCCTGCCAATGGGCGCGCGCCATCGGCGTGACGATGATCGGCACCGTCTCCACCGAAGAGAAGGCCGAGGTCGCGCGCGCCAACGGTTGCACCCACACCCTCGTCACCGGCGGCATGTCGCCCGAAGACCTGGCACGCGAGATCCCCAGGCGCGTGCACGAAATCACCGGCGGCAAGGGCGTGCCGGTGGTCTACGACTCGGTCGGCCGCGACACGCTGATGGCTTCGCTGGGCAGCCTGCAGCTGCGCGGCCATCTCGTGAGCAATGGCACGAGTTCGGGGCCGGTGGTGATCGACACGATGCAGCTCGCGGTCAAGGGCTCGATCTGGGTCACGCGCCCGGCGATGGTCCACTACGCCACGCCGCGCTCGCAGATGCTGGCGATGGCCGACGAACTGTTCGGCCACGTGTTGGCCGGCCGCATCCAGGGCGAGCCGCGCCAGAGCTTTGCGCTCGCCGACGCCGCGCAGGCGCACCGCGCCCTCGAAAGCCGCCAGACCACGGGCGCGACCGTGCTCATTCCTTGAGTGCGCCGGGCCAGGCCCCGCAACAAGCAAGGGAGGACGCGTGAACGAACTCATGATGCAGCAGCCGCTGCCGGAGGTTGCGGCATGAGCCTGGCCCAGCTTCAAGACCTGCACGGGCGCGTCGCGCTCGTCACCGGGGGCTCGCGCGGCCTGGGCCTGCAGATGGCCGAGGCGCTCGGTGAACTCGGCGCGCGCGTCGTGATCACGGCGCGCAAGGCCGACGAACTGGCACAGGCGAAGGCCCGGCTCGAGGCGCAGGACATCGAGGTGCTGCCGATCGCCTGCGACCTCGGCGTGCTGCGCAACATCCCGCACCTGGTGACCGAGGTGCTCGCCGCCTGCGGGCCGGTGGACGTGCTCGTCAACAACGCGGGCATCGCCTGGGGAGCCGCCACCGCCGAGCACACGCTCGAGGCCTGGGAAAAGGTGATGAACCTCAACGTCAGCGCCCTCTTCGTCGCCTGCCAGGAGGTCGGCCGGCGCTGCATGCTGCCGCGGCGCAAGGGCAAGATCATCAACATCGCCTCGATCCAGGGGCTCTCCGGCGGCTACCCGCAAGGCTCGCCGACGATCGCCTACAGCGCCAGCAAGGGAGCGGTCGTCAACCTGACGCGCATGCTCGCCAAGGAATGGGCGGCCTACGACATCAACGTCAACGCGATCGCACCCGGCTTCTTCGAAACCCGAATGACGCAATACATCATGGACAAGCAGCACGAACAGACCGCCGCTCTCGCACCGCTCGGGCGCACCGGCGGGCCGGAAGACCTGAAAGGCGTGGCCGCCTTGCTCGCCTCCGATGCGGGCGCCTTCATCACGGGCCAGATCATCGCCGTCGACGGCGGCCTGACGGCGGCGTTCTGATGCAGCACCCGATGCCCCCGCGCTGGAATCTGCAAGGCAAGACCGCCGTCGTCACCGGGGCGGGCAGCGGGTTGGGGCGCGAATTCGCGCTCGCCTGCGCTGCCGCGGGCATGCGGCTCGTGCTCGCCGACGTCGACGAGGCAGGCCTGGCGCAGACGCTCGCCGCCTGCGGCCTGCCCGCGGCAGAAGCCGTCACGCAGCATTGCGACGTGTCCCGCCCCGAGTCGGTCGAGCACCTGGCGCGCACCGCGCAGGAGCGCTTCGGCGGCACGCATCTGCTCTTCAACAACGCCGGCGTCCTCGTGGCCGGGCCGGTCTGGAAGGCGACGGCGCAGGACTGGAGCTGGGTCTTCGGCGTCAACGTCATGGGCGTGGCCAACGGCATCCGCAGCTTCGTTCCCGCCATGCTCGAGCGCGGCGAGCCGGCCTGGGTCGTCAACACGGCCTCGGCCGCCGGCCTCGTCTGCCCGCCGGACCTGGCGGTCTACAGCGCCAGCAAGCACGCCGTGGTCGCCCTATCGGAATGCCTGCATCACGAATTGCGCGCCAGCGGCAAGCCCCTGGGCGTGTCGGTGCTGTGCCCCGGCTTCGTCGCCACCGGAATCGCCGACGCGGCCCGCCACCGCCCCGCGGACGCGCGCGACGCGAACCCGGACCAGGACCCGGGCCTCGAGCGCGTGCGCGAGGCGACGCGGGCGGCCCCGCTGTCGGCGGCCGAAGTCGCGCGCGTCACCCTCGAGGCCGTGCAGGAGGGGCGCTTCTACGTGCTGCCGCATCCGCCGGTGCGGGCGGCCGCCGAACAGCGGCTGCAGGCCATCGTCGGCGGTGCCGCGCCCACCAGCCCGCGCAATGCCGCGCCCTGAGAACGCCTCCATGAGCTGCACCATCAGCGAACGCGAGATCGAGTTCCTGCTCTACGAGTTTCTCGACACCGAGGCCTTGCTCCAGCGCCCGCGCTATGCCGAGCATTCGCGCGAGGCGTTCGATGCCGTGCTCGCGACGGCACGGCGCATCGCCGAAGAGCGCTTCGCGCCGCATTTGCGCGAGGGCGACGAGCACGAGCCCGCCTTCGTCGAGGGCCGGGCCGAGGTCATCGCACCGACCGCGGCGGCGTGGCGGGCGCTGGCCGATGCCGGCTTCCTGAACGCGCACTGGAGCGAGGACGAAGGCGGCCTGCAACTGCCCGACGTGGTGTTGCGCGCCGCCATGAGCGCGTTCTACGCCGCCAACGTCGGCCCGGCCTCGTATGCCATGCTGACGATCGGCGCGGCCAACCTGCTGCGCAGCTTCGGCAACCAGGGCTTGAAGGACCGCTACCTGGCGTCGATGGGCGACGGCCGCTGCGCCGGCACGATGGCCTTGACCGAGCCCGCGCAGGGCTCGGCGCTCGGCGACATCAAGACCACCGCGGTGCCCCAGCCCGACGGCAGCTACCGCCTGTTCGGCCAGAAGATGTTCATCTCCGGCGGCGACCAGGACTTCACGGGGAACATCGTCCACATGGTGCTGGCGCGCATCCGCGGCGCCCCCGCCGGCGTGAAAGGGATCTCGCTCTTTCTCGTGCCGAAGTTCCTGCCCGACGAGGCGGGCGGCCCGGGCCGGCGCAACGACGTCGCGCTCGCCGGCCTGCTGCACAAGATGGGCTGGCGCAACACCACGTCGACCGTGCTCTCGTTCGGCGAGGCCGGCGGCGCGGCGGGCTGGCTCGTCGGGCGCGAGCATCAGGGTCTGGCGCACATGTTCCAGATGATGAACGAGGCGCGCATCGGCGTGGGGGTGATGGCCGCCAGCATCGCCTGGCGCGGCTTCAGCGAGTCGCTGGGCTATGCGCGCGAGCGGCCCCAGGGGCGGCTGCCTTCGTGCCGCGACCCCGCGTCACCCCAGGTCAAGCTCATCGAGCACGCCGACGTGCGGCGCCTGCTGCTGGCGCAGAAGGTCTACGCCGAAGGCAGCCTGGCGCTGTGCCTGCATGCCTGCACCTTGTTCGAGGACCAGCACAGCCATCCGCAGGAATCGGCCCGGGCCGAGGCCCGGCGCCTGCTGGACCTGCTCACGCCGGTCGTCAAGTCCTGGCCGTCGCGCTATGGCGCGGCGGCCAACGACATGGCGATCCAGGTGCTCGGTGGGGCCGGCTACACGCGCGACTACCCGCTCGAGCAGCTCTACCGCGACCAGCGCCTGAACATGATCCACGAAGGCGCGGAAGCGATCCAGGCCATCGACCTGCTCGGGCGCAAGGTCGTCGCCGACGAAGGCGCGGCGCTGGATCTGTTCGCCCGGACGCTGCGCCGCGACGGCGCGCGCGCTGCGGAGGCGGGCCTGCACGGCGAGGCGGCGGCGCTGGACGCCGCCCTCGCGCGGCTGGCCGAGGTGAGCGCCGTCCTGGGCCGCCTGCAGCGCAGCGACCCGGACCTGGCGCTGGCCAATGCCAACGTCTACCTGGACGCCTTCGGCCGCGTGACGCTGGCCTGGATCTGGCTGCGCCAGGGCTGCGTCGCCACCCTCGCGCTCGCGGATGCCCCCCGAGCCGCGGGCGCTGCGGCCGACCACTACCAGGGCAAGCTGCAGGCCATGCGCTACTTCTTCCAGTGGGAGCTGCCGCAGGCCGAGGCCCAATGGGCCTTGCTGGCGCGCCTGGACCGCAGCGCCTTCGACATGCGCGACCCCTGGTTCGGCTGAACCGGCGGCCCGCGCGTCCACCCGTTCCTCTTCTCCACCACAGGACCTCCATGAAACAGGCCGTCATCGTCGCAGTCGCGCGCACGCCCATCGGCCGCGCCAACAAGGGCGCGTTCAACGCCATCAAGTCCCCGACGCTGCTCGGCCATGCGATCCGCCACGCGGTGGCGCGCAGCCGGGTCGATCCGGGCGAGGTCGACGACGTCGTCATCGGCACCGTCCTGGGCGCCGGCACCGCCGGCATGAACCTGGCCCGCAACGCCGCGCTCGCGGCTGGGCTCGGGGTCGGCGCGAGCGGCCAGACGATCGACCGCCAATGCGCCTCGGGCCTGATGGCGATCGCCACCGCCGCCAAGCAGATCATCGTCGACGGCATGCGCGTGGTCGTCGCGGGCGGACAGGAAAACATCTCCGCGGTGCAGAAAGGCTACTTCGAATGGGCCAGCGCCGAGGCCGATCCCGCGGTCGCGGCGCGGGCACCGCACGCCTACATGCCGATGCTGCAGACGGCCGAGTTCGTCGCCCGCAAGTACTGCATCAGCCGCGAAGCCCAGGATGCCTATGCGCTGCAATCCCAGCAGCGCACGGCGGCGGCGCAGCAGTCGGGCAAGTTCGATGCCGAGATCGTGCCGCTGGCCTCGCGCATGGCGGTCCTCGACAAGGCCAGCGGACAGCTCAGCTGGCGCGACGTGACGCTGGCCCAGGATGAGGGCAACCGCCCCGAGACCACGGCGGCCAGCCTGGCGGCCCTGAAGCCGGTGATCGAAGGCGGAAGCATCACCGCCGGCAATGCGAGCCAGCTTTCCGACGGCGCCGCGGCCTGCGTGCTGATGGACGAGGCGCTCGCGGTGCAGCGCGGCCTGGCGCCGCTGGGCGTCTGCCGCGGCATCGCCGTGGCCGGCCTGGTGCCCGAGGAAATGGGCATCGGCCCGGTGCTGGCGGTGCCCAAGCTGCTGAAGCAGCACGGCTTGACGGTCGACGACATCGGCCTGTGGGAGCTCAACGAGGCCTTCGCCTGCCAGGCCCTGTACTGCCGCGACAAGCTGGGCATCGACCCCGAGCGCTACAACGTCGATGGCGGCGGCATCTCGGTGGGCCATCCCTACGGCATGACCGGCGCGCGCCTGGTGGGCCACGCCTTGATCGAAGGGCGGCGGCGCGGCGAGCGCTACGTGGTGGTCACGATGTGCGTGGGCGGCGGCATGGGCGCGGCCGGCCTGTTCGAGGTCCTGCCTTGAGCGCCGCGCCGTCGGCGATCCTTCGAGCAGGAGGAGCGCGATGAGGGCCCTGCTGTGCCGCCGTTTCGGACCGCCGGCCACGCTGGCGGTCGAAGAGATCGCGCCGCCACGCCCCGGGCCCGGCGAAGTGCTGGTCACTGTCGAGGCCGCGGGGGTCAACTACCCGGACGCGCTGATCATCGAGAACAAGTACCAGATCAAGGCCACGCCGCCCTTCTCTCCCGGCGGCGAGTTCGCCGGCATCGTCGCCGAGATCGGCGCCGGCGTGACGCGCTTCAGGCCGGGCCAGTCGGTCATCGGCTTCGCGGGATGGGGCGGCTTCGCCGAACAGGCGCTGGTGCGCGAGGAGCGGCTGGTGGCCATGCCCGAGGGCATGCCTTACGAGATTGCCGGCTCGTTCCTGATGACCTACGGCACCTGCTGGCACGCGCTCGCCGACCGCGGCGCGCTGCGCGCGGGGGAGACGGTGCTGGTGCTCGGCGCCGCCGGCGGCATCGGCATGGCCTGCGTCGAGATCGCGAAGGCGCTCGGCGCAAGGGTCGTCGCCGCGGCTTCTTCGGCCGACAAGCTCGCGGCCTGCCGCGAGCACGGTGCCGACGAGACGATCGACTACGTGCGCGAGAACCTGCGCGAGCGGCTCAAGGCGATCACCGGCGGGCGCGGTGTCGATGTCGTCTGCGACCCGGTCGGCGCGGTGCTGGCCGAGCCGGCCCTGCGCTCGACCGCATGGCGCGGTCGCTACCTCGTGCTCGGCTTCGCCGGCGGCGAGATCCCGCGCATCCCGCTCAACCTGCCGCTGCTCAAGGGCAACTCCATCGTCGGGGTGTTCTGGGGCGAGTTTCTCGACCGCGAGCCGGCCCGGGCGCATGCCGATGTGCAGCGGCTGGCCGCGCTCTGGCGCGAAGGCAGGATCCGCCCGCATGTCTGGCAACGCTTCCCGCTCGAACGCGCGGCCGAGGCGATCAGCGCGCTGGCCGAACGCAGGGTCATCGGCAAGGCGGTGGTCGTGCCCTGAGCCCGGCCTTCTCGGCCATGAACCTGCGGCCGGGTTCGGCCGCGGGCCTCAGGCCGCAGCCGGCTCGGCCCCGACGGGATCGGGCTCGGCGGGCTCGAGATGAACCGAGGCGCGCTCGGATTCGTAGCTGCGCGACGCCACCCCCATCGCGGCCGCGGCGACCAGCGAGAACAGCGGCGTGATCGCGAGCGCGGTCTGCAGCCCGAGCGAATCGGAGAGCGAGCCGGCGATGAAGGGGCCGACCGCCATGCCCAGCAGGTTCTGGAACAGCGACAGCACCGAAGCCCCGGTCGAACGCACCCCGGCGTGGGTGACGTCGATGACGATGGCCGCGGCCGGTCCGACGGTGCAGGTCATCAGGAAGCCGCCGGCCACGATGAGCTCGAACTGCGCCTGCGGCGCGAGCGCGATGCCCATCAGCGGCGCCCCGAAGGCGAAGCCCAGCGTCAGCAGCGTGGCGATGCACAGCAAGGCGACGGTCTCGAGCTTGGCCGCGCCGCGGCGCCGGCCCGCGCGGTCCGCCGCCATGCCCCAGACGATGCAGCCGGCGGCGCCCGCCAGCACCACGACGGCGGCCTTCATCGCCGCGTCTTTCGGGGTCATGCCCTGGAAGCGGTTGAGAAAGCTCGGCAGCCAGGACCACAGCGCGGAGACCGCGATGAGTTGCGCCGCCGCGCCGATGCAAACCCAGCGCGTGGTGTGCGAGCGCGCCAGCGCGCGCACGATGTAGCCCGTGGCCGCGCGCGTCGAACGCCGTGCCTGCTGCACCGGCGGCGCGAGTTCGACGGTGCGGTAGTCGCGCACGAACAGGTACAGCAGCGCGAGCACGAGCCCGGGCACGCCGACGACGCCGAAGGCGGCTTGCCAGCCCCAGCGCGCCGCGATGACGCCACCGAGCACCACGCCGAGCACCGAGCCGACCGAAGACGAGGCGAAGAAGCCCGCCATCAGCGCCCCGCGCATGCGCGCCGGGAAATGGCTCGCGAGCAGCCCGGCGCCGACCGAGCCGTAGCCGGCCTCGCCCAGCCCGACGAGGCCGCGCGCCGCCAGCAGCGCGCCGAAGCTGCGCGTGAACATGCAGGAGATGGTCGCCAGGCTCCAGACGGTGGCCATCGCGGCGATGCTCTTGACCCGGCTCACGCGGTCGGCGAAGAGCGCCACCGGAATGCCCGCCGCCGCCACCGTGATCGAGACGATCGAGACCAGGGCGCCGAGCTCCTTGTCCGACAGCCCCCATTCGGCCTTGAGATGCGGGAACAGCGAGACGATGACCTGGCGGTCGATGTAGTCGAAGGCCATCAGGGCGATCGTCATCGCGAACGCGAACCAGGCCTTGCCGGGGCTGATCAGGTAGCCGTCGCCCGGGCGGGCGAGATCTTCAGCGGGGGCGTGGTGCATGTCGGGACCTCGGAGAAGCCTCAGGGAACGAGCACGGTCGCGCCAGTGGTACGGCGCGATTCGAGGGCGCGATGCGCTTGCGCCGCATCGGCGAGGGCGAACTCCTGCTTGGGCTCGCCGACAATGCGCCCGGCCAGCACATGGCCGAAGAGTTCGTCGGCCATCGCCAGCATCTGCGCGCGTGGGGTGGCGTAGTGGACCATCGCCGGGCGCGTGACCCAGATCGAGCCCTTCATCGCGAGCAGCATGGTGTCGATGACGACCGGCCCCGAACTCGTACCGTTGCTCACCAGGTGGCCGCGCGGCTGCAGGCTGTCGAGCGAGGCCATCAGCGTGTCGCGGCCGACCGAGTCGTAGACCACCGGAACGCCCTTGCCGCCGGTGATCTCGCGCACCCGCCTGGCGATTTCCTCGGGCGGGCGGCCGCCGGTGACGATGGGGTGGGCGCAACCGTTGGCGCGCGCGACCTCTGCCTTCTCTTCGGTGGAGACGGTGCCGATCATGGTCACGCCGAGGGCGCGTGCCCATTGGCAGGCGACGAGCCCGACGCCGCCGGCCGCCGCGTGATAGAGGATGGTCTCGCCGCCGTGCAGCGGGTAGACCTGGCGGAACAGGTATTGCGCCGTCAGCCCCTTCATCATCAGCGCCGAGGCCGTGCGGTCGCTCACGCCCTCGGGCAGCGGGATCAGCACGTCGGCGGGCATCAGGCGCACGTCGGAGTACGCCCCTTGCGGCCCGAGCAGGTAGCCGACCCGGTCGCCGGGCTTGACGCAGTCGACGCCCTCGCCCACCGCCTCGACGACGCCGACGGCATCGCTGCCCAGCCCGTTGGGCAGCGCCAGCGGATAGCGCCCGGTGCGGAAATAGAGGTCGATGAAGTTGACCGCGACGTAGCGGTGGCGCACGCGCGCCTGGCCAGGGCCGGGGTCGCCGACCTCGACCTCGTCCAGGTGCAGCACGTCGGGGTCGCCGATGCGGTCGAAACGAATGGCATGGGCCATGGGGGGGTGTCTCCTCTTGGGTCCGCCGCGGCGGGCCGGAATTCAGCGCGCCGCGCCTTCGGCGAAGCGCGCCTGCGTGTGCTTCAGGCGGCCTTGCGCAGATGGCCTTGCTGGCGGCCTGGGGCGTTCGGCGCGAAGCCGTTGGCGGCCAGCGTTTCTTCCACCGTGTCGTAGAAGACGCCGATCTTGCAGATCTCGCGTGCCTCTTTCGCACTCGCGATCTCGCGGCCGAATTCGCGCGAGATGCGCACCAGCTGCTCGATCTGCCCGACCGTGCCGATCTTGGCCTGGCGGTCCTGGGTCCAGAGGTTGTCTTCGATGCCGCAGCGCACGTGCAGGCCCATCGCGATCGCCATCATGTTGATCGGCAGCGTATTCAGCATCGAGCTTTCCAGCGTCAGCATCGCGCCATCGGGCACGGCGCGCAGGAAGTTCGCCAGGTTGTAGATGTTGGGCGCATCCATGCCGCCGCTGATCGCGACCCAGTTCATCACCAGCGGACCCTTGTAGAGGCCGCGGCGCATCATGCGCTCCACCGTCTCGAAGCTGTTGATGTTGTAGAACTGGAAGGCGCTCTGGATGCCGGCGGCGCTGAGGCGGCGCACATGCTCCTCGACCCAGCCCGGGCCGGCGGGGACGATCATCTCGCGGTAGGCCTGGTAATTGGCAGGCAGCGCGAGCGAGGTGCCGGCCACGTCTTCGGCCGTCATGTGCTCGAGCACGTTCATCTGCACGGTGTTGACCGTGACCGTCACCTGGTCGGGCTTCGGGCTCAGTTCGGCCAGCATGTGGCGCGTGTCGTCCGACAGCCATTTGGCCGCGGCGCCCTCGCCTTCGGGCGCAAAGGAGATCGAGCCGCCGACCTGGATGATCATCTCGGGCACCGCCTGGCGCACGCCGGCGATCAATTCGTTGAACTTGGACAGGCGCTTGCTGCCCTTGCCGTCGAGTTCGCGCACGTGCAGGTGCAGCACGGTGGCGCCGGCGTTGTAGCAGTCCACCGCCTTCTGCACCTGGGCCTCCATCGTGACCGGGATTTCTTCCGGGAAGTCCGAGGGAATCCATTCCGGTCCGTAAGGCGCGGCGGTGATGACCAGCTTGTCCTGGTTTTCGGGGAAGAGCGAGCCGTCGAGGAAATTCATGGGGGGCTTTCGGTGGGGAGTCGGGAAGGCGGAAATTCAGAAAGGCGTGTCGCCGATGATTCCGGCGCGTTCCATCTTGCGATGGCAGGGCGGGTAGTCCATCACGGCGTAATGCTGGGTGCAGCGGTTGTCCCACATCGCCATGCTCCCCGGCTGCCAACGCCAACGCACCTGGTACTCGGGGATCTGGGCCTGGCTGATGAGGTACTGCAGCAGCATCGCGGCGCCGGGCGCGAAGTCCTGGCCATAGCGCACATGGGCCGGGGTGTGGAAGTTGGTGAAGTGGGTTGCGAAGGCGTTGACGAAGAGGATCTTCTCGCCCGTCTCGGGGTGGGTCCGCACCACCGGGTGCTCGGCGTCGGGGAACTGGGCTTTCAGCGCCAGGCGCTTCTCGATCGGCATCGCCGCACCGAAGCTGGCCTCGATGCTGTGGCGCGCGCGCAGGCCCGCGATCTGCGTCTTGATGCGCTCGGGCAGCCGCTCGTAGGCCAGCACCATGTTGGCCCACATCGTGTCGCCGCCCACCGGCGGGCATTCCACGCAGCGCAGCACGCAGCCCATCGGCGGCTTCTCGCGCCAGGTGGCGTCGGTGTGCCAGGCGTTCTCGTAGCGGTCGTTCGGGGATTCGGGTGACTTGTAGATGCGCACGAGGCCGGGGTTCTCGGGGTCGCTGCCGGCAACAGGATGGTCTTCCAGCTCGCCGAAATGGCGGGCGAAGGCGACGTGCTCGGCGCGCGTGATGTCCTGGTCGCGGAAGAACAGCACCTTGTGCTCGAGCAGCAAGGCCTTGATCTCGGCCACCAGGGCGGCATCGCGCGAGGCGACGCCGAGGTTCACGTTGCCCAGCTGGGCGCCGATGGCGCAGGTCAGGCGCTCGACCTGGATCGAATCGGGCAGGGAGCCGGCGCGCACGATGGCGGGCGCGGCGAGGGGGGAATCGTCCATGGCTTGTCTCCAGACTTTCGAGGCCTTCGAGATCGGCCTTTCATGGCGGCAAGCATAGGCCGTGCACCGCGGCGCGGCCCCCTCCCTGAAGAAGGGGACGGGGGAGTTCTTCAGTCCCGGGTTTCGAGCAGCCCGAGGAGGCGCGCGCGCTGGACCAGCTGCTTGCGCGTTCCGGCGTCGAGCTTGGCGAACAGGTTCTTCATGTGCCACTTGACGGTCGTCTCGCCCACCTGCATCGCCAGGCCGATCTCCTTGTTCGAGAGATTGCGCGCCAGCAGCTCCAGCACCTCGCGCTCCTTGGGCGTGAGCGCCATGCTCGGCGTCGAGCGCAAGCGCTCGGCTGCGCCTGGCGGCTGGGCCGGGCGGATCGGGGCCGCGAGCGGGCCCGGCCCGCTCTCGCCCGGCGCCGTGCGCTCGGCCAGGGCATCGCGCACCCAGTCGCCCAGCCCCGGATGGGCATCGACGAAGACGCGCTCGAGCCCGAAGGTGCGTGCCAGCCCGGCGGCCTCGCGCAGCATGTCCAGCGAACGCTCGCCGCTGCGGTCCAGCGCCCAGGCGCGCAGCCCCAGCAGCTCGATGTGCAGGCGGCCGAGCTTGAGCGACTGGGCCAGCGCGTCGGCGCGCGCCAGCGCCTCGCCCGCGCGCCGCCATTCGCGCGCACCGATCTCGGCGTGGCCGAGCGCCACTTCGCGCAGCAGGCTCGTGCTGCGCCGCCACAGGCGACCGGACGGGCTGGCCGGATCGGCCAGCAGCGCATCGATGCGCCCGCAGAGCTCGCGGCAGGTCTCGTGGCGGAAGCGGTGCGAATGCAGCCGCACCTGCTCGGCCAGGCTCGCGAGGCGCAGGCGCGGCAGCCGGCGTGCCACCGCCACCGCCTCGAGCGCGCCCAGCAGCTCGAATGCGCGGTGCTCCGCCCCTTCGGCGCCGGCGATGCGCGCCATCGTGCGAAAGCCCAGCAGCACCGCCTCCGGCAGGCCGCCGTGTTCGAGCACGTCGAGCCGGTTGGCGAGCGCGGCGGCGGCTTCGGCCGGGGCGTCGCGCTCCCACAGCGCGGCCGCGAGCGCCGCCGCCATCGTGCAGGCAAAGGGGTTGCGACGGCCGAGTTCGGCGTCGGTGCGCGCCAGCGCCGGGCGCAGCAGGCCCTCGGCGAGCCGCACCTGGCCTTCCCAGAGGTAGCCCAGGCCCGTGATCCACTCGCCCCAATGGGCGACGTAACCCAGCGCGGCCCCGAAGTCTCCCTGCGGCCCCTGCTGCTGGCGCTGGCGCGCCTGCGCCGGCTCGCCTTCGATCAGGAGGCGAAACGCCGAGCGATTGGTGTGGGCACCCAGCAGCGCCGGATCGCGCAAGGGCGGGTTGCCGGCCCAGGGGTCGTGCAGCGCGGCGAAGCGGTCGAGGTCGTCCGCGAAGACCGCGGCGCCGCCGAGGATCAGCGCGCATTCGCAGCGCAGCGCGTCGTCCACGCCGGGGCGCGCGAGGATGCGCTCGACGTAGCGGCGCGCCTCTTCGTGGCGGTCGCTGAGCGCGAGCGTCCACGCCGCCGCCAGCAGCAGCCGCGGGCGCTGGTCGATCTCGGCCGCAGGCGCGCGGCTCAGCCATTCGAGCACGGCGCCATGACGCCCGCGCGACATGACCGATTCGTAGAGGCTGCGCTCGGCGAGCTCGTAGGCGAGGTCGTTCAGGCCGGCGGCCAGGGCGTGGCGCGCCGCGGCTTCGACCATGCCGTGTTCGGCGAGCCAGGCGCCGGCGCGCGCGTGCAGCGCCGCCTGCTCGGCAGCCGGCAGCTGCGCAAAGCGCCGGCGCAATTCGTCGCGCGCGATCGAGTGCATGCGCATCCAGTCGCTCGCCTCCCCGGCCGTGAACACCGGCGTGTCGCGCGCGAGCCGCGCCAGGCGCTCCGGCGCCGCCGGGTCTTGTGCGACGACCTCGCAGAGCCCGGGATGGATCTGCTCGAACACCGCGAGCCGCGTCAGCAGCGCCAGGTCTTCGGGGGCCAGGTTGGCGAGCATGAGGCCGATGAACTGCTCGCGCACCGCCCCCCGGCGCGCGGCCAGCGCGGCGAGCTCGGCGCGCGGGTCGGCGCTCGCGGCCATGACCGAGAGCGCGAGCTGCAGGCCGAGCGGCCAGCCTTCGGTGATCTCGTGCAGGCGCGCCGCTTCGTCGGGGCCCATGGAGGGGCCCAGGCGCGCGCGCAGCAGCTCGATC
>JAGWTS010000084.1 GCA_028868875.1 Burkholderiales bacterium
CCTTCGCGGTGCGGATCTCGCGCGACGGCAACACCTTGTACGCGGTCAACTCGGGGTCGAACTCGATCGCCGTGATTCCCTTGAGCGGGCGCCACGCATTGCACGTCGCCGGCCTCATCCCCACCGCCTACGAACCGCACGACATCGGCTTCAGCGCCGACGGCAGCTGGATGTACATCGTCAACGGCAAGAGCGTCACGGGCCCGAACCCGGGCCACCTGTACGGCAACACCGCGGCGCTGGCCACCGTGACCTATCCCGGCGGCAACGCCGCGGCCGCGGCCGGCGCCCGCGCGAGCAACCAGTACCAGTTCCAGCTCGAGCGCGCTTCGCTGGTGAGTGCGCCGGTGCCGGCCGTCGGCGAGCTCGACGAGCTCACCGAGCGCGTCGCGCGCAACAACGGCTATTCGACCGAGCCCGACGAGCACGCCCAGCGCGTCATGCGCTTTCTGCGCGAGCGCATCAAGCATGTGATCTACGTCGTCAAGGAAAACCGCACCTTCGACCAGATCCTGGGCGACCTCGGCAACGGCTCCGACGGCGACCCCTCGCTCGCGGTCTTCGGCGCCGGCATCACGCCCAACTTCCACAGCCTGGCGTCGAACTTCGTGACGCTGGACAACTTCACCGACCCCGGCGACGGCAGCATGGACGGCTGGTCCTGGGCGCTGCAGGGGCGCGTCACGAACACCGAGACGATCACCCAGCAGATCAACTACGCGGCGGTCAACCGCGGCCTGTCCTACGAATCGGAAGGCTCGAACCGCAACGTGCCGGTGAATCTCGCCAGCACTGCCGAGCGCGACCACGCCACCAACGGCGCCTACAGCAGAGGCGCCGCGGCGCTCGCCGGGGGCGCTGCCAACCTGCTCGCCGGGGTCGGCAACCACGCTTCGACCGATGCGCCCTTCGGCATCCAGAACGGCTACATCTTCGACGCCGTTCTCAACGCCGGAGGCACGGTGCGCAACTACGGCTTCCTCGTCAGCAACATCGGCAGCATCGGCACCAAGGCAGCGCCCGTGTCCGACCCCTTCGGCGCCGGCATCGTCCAGGTCGCGCCGCTGGCGCCGACGCTGGCGCAACTCACCGACGTCTACTTCCGCGGCTACGACCAGAGCTACCCGGACCTGTGGCGCTACAACGAATGGAAGCGCGAGTTCGACCAGTTCGTCGCCCAGGGCAACCTGCCGAGCCTGTCGACCGTGCGCTTGAGCCACGACCACACCGGCAACTTCGGTGCGGCGCTGGCCGGGGTCAACACGCCCGAGACGCAGCAGGCCGACGACGACCTCGCGGTGGGGCGCCTCGTCGAAGCGGTGGCGCACAGCCCCTACGCCGCCAACACCTTGATCATCGTCACCGAGGACGATTGCCAGGACGGCCCCGACCACGTCGATTCGCACCGCTCGACGGCCTATGTCGTCGGCCCCTACGTCAAGCGGGGCGCGGTCGTGCACAAGGCCTACAACCAGGTCAATGCGCTGCGCACGATCGAGGACTTGCTCGGCACCCGGCACATCAACCTGAACACGGCGTTCCAGGGGCCGATGAGCGAGGTCTTCGACATCCGGCAGTCAGGCGCCTGGACCTACGACGCGCTGGCCTCGACGGTGCTGAAGTCGACGACGCTGGCGCTGGCCGGCGGCGGCGCCGCCCCGCGCTACGCCCAGGGCCCCGACCTGCTGCCGCGCCACGACTTCGCCTACTGGGACAAGGTGACCGCGGGCTTCAACTTCGCCCAGGCCGACCAGGTGCCGCCGGCCCTCTACAACCGCGTGCTCTGGGCCGGACTCACCGGCGACAAGCCCTACCCCGGGCCGGCGCTGTCGCAAGCCCGGTCTGCGGCGCAGGCCGACGACGACGGCGACGGCGACTGACCGGTTCCCGGCTCCGCGGCGCGGGCACGTTCGAGCCCGCGCCCGGGGCCGTGAGCAGCGATTGAACGCAGCGCCTGGCCGGCGCCGCACTCAAGCCGGGGCGGCGGCGGCCCGGTCCTGTTCGATGGCCGCCTGCGCTGCCGCCAGGCGCGCGATCGGCACCCTGAACGGCGAGCAGCTCACGTAGTCGAGCCCGGCGCGGTGGAAGAAGGCCACCGAGGCCGGGTCGCCGCCATGCTCGCCGCAGACGCCGATCTCGATGCCGGGGCGAACCGAGCGGCCTTTCTCGACGGCCATCGCGACGAGCAGCCCGACGCCCTTCTGGTCGATCGAGCGGAACGGGTCGCGCTCGTAGATGCCGCGCTTCAGGTACTCGGGCAGGAACTTGCCGGCGTCGTCGCGCGAGAAGCCCATCGTCATCTGCGTCAGGTCGTTGGTGCCGAACGAGAAGAACTCGGCCTCGCGGCCGATGCTGTCGGCCACCAGCGCCGCGCGCGGCGTCTCGATCATGGTTCCCAGGACATAGGGCAGCTCGGCGCCGCGCTCGGCGAAGACCTGGGCCGCGGTGCGGCGGATCACCGCCGCCTGGGCGTCGAACTCGCGCACCGTGCCGACCAGCGGCACCATGATCTCGATCTTCAGCTCCGCCCCGCGCGCCTTCGCGTCGAGCCCGGCCTCGAAGACCGCGCGCGCCTGCATCTCGGTGATCTCGGGGTAGGTGATGCCGAGGCGGCAGCCGCGGTGGCCGAGCATCGGGTTGAACTCGTGCAGCTCCTCGACCCGCATGCGGATCTTCGCCGGCGAGACCTTCATCTGCGTCGCCATGACGCGTTGCCCGGCTTCGTCGTGAGGCACGAATTCGTGCAGCGGCGGGTCGAGCAGGCGGATCGTCACGACCCGCCCCTTCATGGCCTGGAACAGGCCTTCGAAATCGGCGCGCTGCATCGGCAGCAGCCGGGCCAGGGCCTTGCGGCGGCCGGGCTCGTCGTCGGCCAGGATCATCTCGCGCACGGCGTTGATGCGCTCGCCCTCGAAGAACATGTGCTCGGTGCGGCACAGGCCGATGCCGGTGGCGCCGAAGCGCCGCGCCAGGGCCGCGTCCGCCGGGGTGTCGGCGTTGGCGCGCACGGCCAGGCGCTGGTAGCGGCTGGCCAGCGCCATCAAGGCGCCGAAGTGGCCGCTCAGCTCGGCGTCCTGGGTTGCGATGCGGCCGGCGAAGACCTCGCCGGTGGAGCCGTTGAGCGAGATCCAGTCGCCTTCGCCGAAGACCTGTCCGGCCACGGACATCGTGCGCGCCTTGTAGTCCACGTGCATTGCGCCCGCGCCCGAGACGCAGCACTTGCCCATGCCGCGGGCGACGACCGCGGCGTGCGAGGTCATGCCCCCGCGCGCGGTGAGGATGCCCTTGGCGGCGCTCATGCCGCGCAGGTCTTCGGGCGAGGTTTCCTGGCGCACCAGGATCACCTGCCGGCCTTGCTTCGCGAGCTCTTCCGCGTCATCGGCGAAGAAGGCGATCTGGCCGCTGGCGGCGCCGGGCGAGGCAGGAAGGCCGCGCAGGATGACCTTTGCCGCCTCGAGGGCCCGGCTGTCGAAGATCGGATGCAGCAACTCGTTCAGGCGCTCGGGCGCCACGCGCTGCAAGGCGGTGCGCTCGTCGATCAGGCCCTGCCCGAGCATCTCCATCGCGATGCGCACCATCGCCGCGCCCGTGCGCTTGCCCGAGCGCGTCTGCAGCATCCACAGCCGGCCTTGCTGGATCGTGAACTCCAGGTCCTGCATGTCCTTGAAGTGGTTCTCGAGCGTCGTCTCGGCCTGCACGAGTTGGGCGTAGATCTCGGGCATCAGCTCTTCCAGCGACGGATAGCGCGCGCGCCTTTCGTCTTCGCCGACGAGCGCCAGTTCGGCCCAGCGGCGCGAGCCGACGATGGACAGCTGCTGCGGCGTGCGCACGCCGGCGACCACGTCCTCGCCTTGGGCGTTGACGAGGAATTCGCCGTTGAACTGGTCTTCCCCGGTGGCGGCGTCGCGCGTGAACGCCACCCCCGTGGCGCTGCTCGTGCCGAGGTTGCCGAAGACCATGGCCTGCACGTTCACCGCCGTGCCCCAGGACTGCGGAATGTCGTTGAGCTCGCGGTACACGCGCGCCCGGTCGTTGTTCCAGCTCTCGAAGACCGCGACCACCGCGCCCCAGAGCTGCTCCCAGGGATCGACCGGGAATTCACGCCCGATGCGCGCGCGGATCAGCGCCTTGAAGCGCACGACGAGTTCCTGCAGATCCGCGGTCTCGAGCTGGGTGTCGAGCTCGACCCCCTTCTTCTGCTTGACCATCTCGATGAGGATCTCGAACGGATCCTGGTCCTCCTTGGAGACCGGCTTCAAGCCCATCACGACGTCGCCGTACATCTGCACGAAGCGGCGATACGAATCCCAGGCGAAGCGGGCGTCGCCTGTGCGCTGCGCCAGGCCGAGTACCGCTTCGTCGTTGAGCCCGAGGTTCAGGATCGTGTCCATCATGCCCGGCATCGAAGCCCGGGCCCCCGAGCGCACCGAGAGCAGCAAGGGGTCGGCCGGGTTGCCGAAGCGCTTGTCCATCTCGCGCTCGACGAATTGCAGGCCCTGGCGCAATTCGGCGTCGATGAGCGCGAGCAGATGGTCCTTGCCGTGTTCGGTGAATGCCGTGCAGGCCTCGGTGCTGAGGGTGAAACCGGAAGGAACCGAAATGCCCAGGCGGCACATCTCGGCGAGATTCGCGCCCTTGCCGCCGAGCAGGTTCTTCATCTCGGCCGAGCCCTCGGTGCAGGTGGCGCCGAAGCGGAAGACGTACTGGGATGCATTCACGGTCGATTCCTTTCCCGATCCATCGGACTTGGGCTGGTTCGCGAAGGGCAGGCGGACAGCGTCGCCACGGGCCTCGCGCCGAATCCATGGCGATCTTCATAAAGATTCTTGCGAGCCGAATCGCGCCGGTCCTTGCGCGGGATCAGAAGGCGGGCGAAAGCCGGGGCCGCATTGGGGTTTCAAGTCCGCAGCGCAAGATCGCTCGAAATGACGGGCCGCACTGCAGCGCCTGCTCGCGCCGGGCTCGCCGACTGCTGCGCGGCCCACGCCCGCTTCCAGCACGAAGGGCTGCTGCGCTTCGAGCGCGAAGTGCAGCTCTTCGTCGCCTATCTCGAATGGGTCGGGAGTTGCGGCAGGCGGGCCTGAGCCTTTGCTATCCGCAGCTCAGCGCGGCGAGCAAGGCGCTGGACTGCCGCGATGCCTTCGATCCGGCGCTGGCGCGCAACCACAACCTGCGCGGCAAGCTGCGCGACGACCCGGTGCGCATCCAGCGCGTCATCGACGGGGCCGGCCCGCGCAGCATCGTCGTGATGAACGAGATCTTCAGCTCGACCACGCTCGAAGACTCGCTCTTTCTCAGCCGCGAGGTGATGGCGCGCCTGTCGCGCCTGGACCTGCGCGGCGTCTGCGTCACCTTCATCGAGGAACTGGCGTCCTTCGACGCCAAGGCCGTGAGCCTGGCCGGCGCCATCGACCCCGCCGACCCGACGGCACGCAGCTTCAAGCTCGAACGCCGGCCTGCCGACGGCCTGTGGCGGGCGATGGCCGGCGACGACGCCTTCGTGCTCGGCGTGGTGCGCCAGGCGCTGCTCGCGGGCCCGGCGGGGGGCGCCGACGATCGGGCACCGCCACGCCGTGCTGCGCGACTGCCTGCGCCAACCCGAGCGGGTGCGCCAGCTCTATGCGCTGGCGGTCGAGGCGGTCGAGGACAAGCGCAAGTTCCGCATCGGCCTCTTCCTGACCTCCCCGTCCTCGATCGTCGGCAGCTCGATCGAGGCGATGCAGTTCTTCGTCGGCATGTTGAAGAAGTTGCGCGCCTTCGCCGAAGCCCATGCCGCGCGATTCGAGTCGCGGGGTTTCACCGATTTGTTCGCGATGCGGCGCGCGGAGTTCGGCGACAACTTTTTCGCGAGCATCCACGGCCACCTCGCCGAACTGAAATTCAGCGCCGGCGTGCTGTCGAGCGCCGAGCTGGGCATGGGCAACCAGGGGACGAATCACGTGCTGCGCCTGCTGCGCGACAAGCGGCCGCACGGGCTCAGGCGCCTGCTCGGCAAGGGGCCGCCGTCCTACACCTTCCATCTCGCCGAACGCGACGAGGCCGGTGCGCGGGCGTTCTCGGAGTTGCAGGATCGCGGCCTCAATCTCGCGGCCAACGCGCTCGCCCAGTCCACCGAACACATCCTCGGCTTCTTCGACATGCTGCGCACCGAGCTGGCCTTCTATGTCGCGGCGCTGAACCTGCACGACGAACTCGTGCGGCGCGGAGCGCCGATCTGCCTGCCCGAGGCCGTGCTCCTGGGCTCGCGCCGCCTGCATTGCGCCGACCTGCGCGACGACGGCCGCCGCACTTTCCGGCTCGTCGAGGGCGAACCCCTGTCGACGAGCCATGGCAAGGACTTGAACGCGCAGGTCTTGGGTCCGGACCCGGCGCATGCGGGCCCGCCTCAGCAGCGGACGAGCAGCGCGTTGGCCGTCACGACGCCGACGGCGGTGAGCACGAGCGGGCCCGCGAGGTGAAGGCTTGCGGCGCCAGGCGCCCAGCCAGCGCCGCAGAAAGCCGGCATATCGCCGCGGGCGCCGTCGAGCGCGCGGTTGGGCAGGGTCTGCCGCCCGGCGCTGCACCGGCGCGCCGAGCGCGATTGCCGCCAGCCCTCATTGGCCTTGATCGGACGGTTGCTCATCGCCAAACTCGCACTCAGCCTGGTTTGAATGCGCCCTGCCCCCGAACCTGAATCGCCATGGCGGATCAAATCGGCATGCTGAACCCCAGCGCGGAGGGATCCGCCTGCGACGAGGCCGAAAGGAGACGCATGATGGACGGACATTTTCTGCGCTTCTACGTGCACGAGAACCAGCGCATCCACCACAGCCTGCTGTGGGAATGGCTGCTGCTGCAGGCCAACAAGATGGGCATCCGCGGCGGCTCGGCGTTCCGCGCGATGGCCGGCTTCGGCAGCCACCACATGCTGCACGAGGACCATTTCTTCGAGCTGGCCGGAACCCTGGCCATCGAGGTGCAGTTCGTCGTCGACGAAGACGAGGCCGGGCGCCTGCTCGAACTGGTGGAGCGCGAGAACCTGCGCGTGTTCTACGCCCTGATTCCGGCGCGCTTCGGGGTTCTGAATCCCACGTCCGGCGACCCGGGGCCGGTCTCGGCGCTGGAATCCCACGGCTGACGGGGCGCCGGTCGGACCGATCTTCAGTCGTGCGCCGAAGCCGGGCGCCCCTGCGGAACCCGCCCGAGCGAGCGGGCCTGCATGCATTCGTTGAGGCCGCGCATCTGCTCCGGCGCGGACATGCCCGCCCATGACGGCATGCCTTTCGACTCCCGCCCCGCCATGACGGTTTCGATGAACTCCTGGCAGGTCATTCCGCCTTCCAGCGAGTGGCGCAGATCCGGCGCGGCGTAGGCCCCGCCCACGGCGTCGTCACCGTGGCAGCGGCTGCAGCAGGCATTGAATTGTTCGTCGCCGATGAATACGTCGTCGGTGACCTTCGGCGACCCATTGCAGCCGCACACGCATTCTTCCTCAACGACTGCAAAGTGCCGAAGTTCGAGGGGATTGGCGGGGTCAGCGCCGTAGCGGCTGCCGCCGGCCCAATCCAGCGCTCGACTTTACCCTCGCTCACGCATTGCAGTTGTCCAGATCCCCGACCCCGCGCGAAGCCGGTGGCCGGGTTCGTGGGTGAAGCTGCATTTGGATGCTCGTCGGCTGCGCCGCGATGCCGTCCATATTCCCAGGCATTGGCATCAGATCGTCGAGTAGCCCAGCGCCTTGCGGAATCGATTCTTCAGATGGACGCCATCACGGGAAGGCAGCGCGCGGGGCACTTCCTCGGTCTTGATGCGTACCTGGACAAAGCGCAGTCCGGCGCGCGCGTTGATGCTCTCGGCCAGGGCATCGACTTCTTCCATCGCGCGCACTTCATGGGCCTGTTCGATGCCGAAGCCCCGTGCGACGTCGACCAGGCGCGTGCCCAGGCTGCTGTGGCTGCGCTGCATGCCAGTCTCCCCGTAGTGACCGTTGTCGAGCACCACGATGCTCAGGTTCGCGGGTCGCTGGGCGGCGACCGTGGCCAGGCCGCCGATGCCCATTAATTGTTCACCGTCGCCGGTGATCACCAGCACCGGCCGAGACGGCTGGGCCAGTGCCAGTCCGAGCGCCAGCGTGGTGGTGCCGCCCATCGCACCCCAGAGATAGAAGTAGCGGTCGCTGTCCCCGGCGGCGAACACGTCATAGGTCGGCGAGCCCAGACCGGTGACCACCAGCGCGTCGGGGCAGGCATCGAGCAGGCAGGCGACGAATTCGCGCCGGTTGACGCTCGCGCCGGTGTCGATGGCTTGGCTCATTGACGCACCCATTTCTTTCTGCCGATCAGGCGCTGCGACAGCAGCACGGCCACGCGCTGGCCACCCTCGAAGGCAGCGTCCAGTGCCGCACCCACCATGTCTTCGACTTCTTCGGGCGCGGTGGCGCGGTGCACGGTGATGCCCATCAATTCCATCGCCGCCTGCGTGGCCTGGCCCATCGGGCATTGCCAGGGGTTGAACTCGGCGTACTCGCCTCGCATCGTCACCAGCGTCAGAAACGGAAAGTTGCAGCTCTGCAGCAGCGAGAACATATTGACGCAGTTGCCCACGCCGCTGCTCTGCATCAGCAGCACCGAACGCTGCCCGCCGAGCCAGGCACCGCCCGCGAGTGCGACGCCCTCTTCCTCGGTCGTCAGCACGATGTCGCGCATTTCGGGGTCGGCCTGCACGCGTCGGATGACGTGGGCATGTCCGGCGTCGGGCACGTAGGCCACCTGCCGGATGCCACCCTGCTTCAAGACGGAGAAGATGCTCTCCTGCCATCCGGGCGCGGGTGTTTCGCTCGTGCTCATGGGGTGATCAGGAAGCGAAGATGAAGTGCTTGCGCACCGTCTCCACCACCTCCCAGGTTCCCTTGGTGCCGGGCTCGATGGTGAAGATGTCGCCGGCCCTCACGTGTATCGACTCGCCGCCCTCGGGGGTGATGATGCTGTAGCCCTCCTGGAAATGACAGTATTCCCAGCGGTCGTAGTCGATCTCCCATTTGCCAGGTGTGCAGATCCATTGCCCGGCGATCTTCTTGCCGTCGGGTGATTGGTAATTGACGATCGTGACGGTCTGCGGATTCGTACCTTCGATGCGCTTCCACGGCGTGGCGTTGAGCTTGGGCTCGGGCGTGGCCTGACGCAGGAGGGTGATGGGGCTAGGCATGAAAGTCTTTCCTTGCTGATGATGGTGTTGGGCTGGAACTGCGCCTCGACCCTTCATCCCTGGCGCGCGATCGAGTCCAGCGGCACGATCGGATTCCAGATCGATTCCGGCAGGCCCGTGACGTTCTTTCGGTGCGCCCCGAAGTTTTGCGCCCAGACGTGGATGAACACCTGCGGCGCGTCGGCGACGACGAGGCGCTGGAACTCGGCGTACAACTTCTTGCGCTTGGCGACATCGCGCTCGACGCTCGCCTGCTCGAGCAGTTCGTCGACGCGCGGATTGGAATAGCTCTGAGTGTTCGACCAGATCACGCCCGGCTTGATGTTGCTGCTCAGGTAGGTGCGGTGCACGCCGATCACGGGGTCGCCGTAGTTGTAGGCGCCGTCCATCGTGGCGTCGAAATCGTAGGTCGAGACGCGGCGCGCCCAGGTCGGGAAGTCGGGGGAGGCGCGCACCATCACCTCGATGCCCACCTTCTTCAGTGCCGGCTTGAGGTATTCGGCGATGGTCTGAGAGTTGTCGGGCGTGTTGGGCAGGAAGTCGATCGTCATCGCGAAGCGCTTGCCCATGGCGTCGGCCTTCAGGCCCGCGGCGTCAAGCAGGGCGGCCGCCTTCTTCAGGTCGAAGTCGTAGTGCTCGACCTTGTCGCTGTAGAACGGCGTGCCGGGGGCGATCGGACCGGTGGCGCGCTCGGTCAGGCCTTGCAGCAGCTTGTCGAGGATGAAGCGCTTGTCGATCGCATAGGCGATGGCCTGCCGCACGCGCACGTCGTCGAAAGGCTTCTTCTTGAGGTTGAAGGCCAGCCAGCCGAGCGGGCCGATCGCGTCGCCGTCCTTGTGCGTGATCACCACGTCGGGCGACTTGCGCAATTCGGACAGCATCGACAACTGGCCGGCCATCGGCAGGTAGTCGACCTCGCCGCGCCCGAGCGCAAGCGCCGCGGTCGATGGATCGGCCAGCATGCGGATGACCATGCGCTGCGCCTTCGGGCGGCCCTTGAGGAAGAAGCCCGGATAGCGTTCGAGCACGATCGCCTCGCGCGGCTTGAATTCGAGCACCTTGTACGGCCCCGAGCCCAGCGGCAGCATGTTCTTGGGATTGGTGCGGATGGGCTGGCCGTCGTCGAAGAAGTGCTTGGGCAGGATGGGGCAGAAGGCGGGCGACAAGGCCATCATGATCGCCGGCTGCGGCTCCTTCAGGCGCAGGATGGCGATCTGCGGCGTCGGCGTGTCGACCTTCTCGACCGCACCGAACATCGACTGGAAGGGGTGGTTGGCCTTGATCGTCATGATCGAGAAAGCCACGTCCTCGCTCGTGATGGGCTTGCCGTCGTGGAAGGTGGCGCCGGCGACGAGCTTGAGCAGCAGCGATTTGCCGTCGTCCTGGAAAGACCAGCTCTCGGCCAGGTAAGGCTGCGGTTCCCAGCCCTTGTCGTAGCGCACGGGGCTGGCGAAGATCTGCGACGCCGGGATGCCGGTCGCGATGCCCGACTGGATAGCCGAATTGAGGTGGCTCGGCGTCGGGCCCATGCCGACCACCACGGTGTCGTTGGCACCGGCGGCAAAGACGTCGAAGCCGGTGCCGGCCATCATGAGGGCGAGCAGTTCGCGGCGCTGGATCTGAATCGTCATGGTGGGATGTCTCCTGGGGGTTGGAAGCGACCGGTGGATGAAACTAAGGATTTGCGCGGATCGCCGGCGGGGCCGTCGCGGCATGGCTGCGCCATGCAGCCCCGCAATTGGCTCTGGAGCATGGCGTCGCCCATCGCCCCGCGCGCGCCGATCAGCACCAGCCCGGGTGCGGCGCCGTCGTCGCGCGGCGGCCGCAACTCGATCGTCGAGCGCTTGCCCACCATCTGGAACACGGCTTCCTGGCCGGGATGCTCGGCCAGGCGCAGGATGCCCTTGCCGCGCACGATCGTGGCCGGCAGTTGCGCGACCCATTGCCTGAAGGCCTCGAGCGCGAGCGGCGCTTCGGCCGTCCAGCTCCAGCTCTCGAAGCGGCCATCGGCGCCGTGGTGATGGGGGGCGCGATGCGCCGCCTCGCGATGGCCGGCGCCGCGCTGATGCTCACCCGGTCCGAACAGCAGGTCCATCGGCAGATCGCAGCGCACGGTCTCCAGCACCCGGGCATTTGGTGCGGCCAGCGACAGATCGGCGCGCAACTGCGCCAGGGCGGCCGGCGCCGCGATGTCGGCCTTGTTGAGCAGCACGAGGTCGGCCACCGCGGCCTGGCCGAGCACCATCTCGCCGTCTTCGAAAGCCAGCTCGGGGTAGGCCGCGGCGTCGCAGACCGCGACCATGGCGTCGACGGCCAGCACGCGTTCCAGTGCAGGCTGGAACAAGGTTTCGGCGATGCCCAGGGGGTCGGAGAGTCCGCTCGCCTCGATCACCACCTGCTCGGGTGCCGGCGAAGCGCCGACCAGCTTCAGCAGCGCGCTCACGAGGTCGTCGCGGATGGTGCAGCAGATGCAGCCGTTGGCCAGCGCGATGCGGTTCTCGTCCACCGCGACGACGAGGCGGGCGTCGATGTGGAGGGCGCCGAAGTCGTTCACCAGCACGGCGATGCGCCGGCCTTCGGTGTTGGCCAGGATGCGGTTGAGCAGCGTCGTCTTGCCGGCGCCCAGAAAGCCGGTGAGTACGGTGACCGGCGTCGGCCGGTTCACGCGAAATCGCTCCACACTTCGCGCCCCCCGACCCAGGTTCCCCGGACCGGGATCGCGGCCAGGTCCTGCGGCGCGACCCGGCGCGGGTCGTCGCCCAGGATCACGAAGTCGGCGAACTTGCCGGCGGCAAGGCTGCCGGCTTCGCGCTCCATGCCGAGCTGCCAGGCAGCGTCGATCGTCATCGCCCTGAGCGCGGCGTCGATCGAAACGCGCTGGTGCTCGCCCAGCACGGCACCCGAGGCGGTGCCGCGCGTCACCGCAGTCTGGATCGATCGCAGCGGGTCGGGCTCGGTCATCGGCGCGTCGCTGTGGTACGAGACGCGCATGCCGGCGCGCGCCGCCGAGCCGATGGGCATGTAGTTGCCGCCGCGCTCGGCGCCGAGCAGTACGTCGCGGATCGGGTCGCCCCAGTGGTAGACGTGGACGAGGAAGAAGCTGCAGACGACGCCCAGCGCCATCGCGCGCTCGATCTGGTCGTCGCGCATCGCGCCGCAATGCTCGAGCCGATAGGGCAGCGCGGGGTGGCCGTATTTGGCGATGCAGGCTTCGTAGGCGTCGAGGGTGGCGTCGATCGTGCGGTCGCCCTGCACATGGGTTGCGACATGCAGGCCCTGGCGGGCGTAGCGATCGATCAACTCGGTGAGCCGCGCCGGCTCGAAGTTCATGTGGCCCGTATCGTCCGGCGCCAGGCCGATGCCTTTCAGCGTGACTTCGTTGTTGAGGTAGGGCCGGCTCAGCCAGGCGGTGCCGACGAAGGGCGAACCGTCGGCCCAGGCCTTGATGCCGACCATCCTGACCATGTCGCCGCCCCAGTCCAGCGTCGGCATCGTCGGGCCGTCGAAAGCCGCGCGCGCGAACAGGCGCAGCCGCAGCGGCAACGGGCCTTGCTCAAACAGCCGCCGGTAGCCCGCGGTGGCGCCTTCGTGCATGCCAATGTCCGACGAGGTGGTGATGCCGTGGCGCGCAAACATCTGCATGCTCTCGGCGAGCTGGGCGCCGGCACGGTCGCTGCCGAACAGGCCGCAAACCCGCTCGAAGCCCTGGAACGCCGCGAACTCGATCAGCTTGCCGCTGAGCCGGCCCTGGGCGTCGCGCCCATAGCGGCCGCCGGGAAAATCGGGCGTGTCGTCGTCGATCCCCAGGCGCGCCAGCATGAGCGAATTGACGAACAGCGCGTGGAAATTGAAGGTGTAGACCGCCAGCGGGTTGTTCGGCGCCCAGTCGTCCAGGTCGGCGAGCGTGGGCTCGCGCATGCCGACGTGGCGCAAGGCGTCCAGGCCGACGAAGGCCAGCACCTCGCCGGCGGCCGCCTTGGTGGCGCGGCGGCGGATCGTCGCCACTGCGGCATCAAACGACGGGATGTGCGAAGCGCGGATGTTGACCAGCGGGTCGCCGAAGACGCGCCCGAAACTGTAGGGATGCGCGTGCGCCTCGACGAAGCCGGGCAGCAGCGTCCGGCTGCCCAGGTCGACACGGCGGGTCGCGGCGCCGACGAGCGGCGCGAGCTCGGCCTCGCTGCCCAGGGCGACGATGCGGCCGTCGCGCACGGCCAGCGCCTGCACCGTGGGCCGCGCAGGCTCCATCGTGACGATGTGGCCCAGGAACAAGGTGTCGGCGGGGGAGGTCATGGCGGGAATCTCCTGCAATCTCCTGCCTGGGCGATCAGCGTCGCCGGCCGGCACATGGGTTGTCGGGCTGCAGTCTGGCGATCGGCTAGCATCCGGTCCAATGCATATTTAGAGCGATATTGATGCAATGGACGCAGAGTTTGATTTGAAGCATTTGCGCCATTTCGTGCTTCTGGCCGAGGAGCTCAACTTCACGCGCGCGGCCGAACGCGCCAACCTGTCGCAAACGGCCTTCAGCCGCAGCGTGCAGGCGCTCGAAGCCGGCCTGGGCGTGCGCGTCTTCGACCGCGGCACGCGCTCGGTCCACCTCACTTCGGCGGGCCAGACGCTGGTGGCGCGGGCGCGCCAGATGCTCGCGCAGGCGGCCGACCTGGCGCGCGAGGTCGAGGGCCTGGCACAGGCCACGGGCGGCATGCTGGCCTTCGGCGCCAGCCTGATGGCCATCGACGGGGCACTCGAGGGCGTGCTGCCGAAGCTGCGCGCGCAAAGCCCGCTGCTGCGGCTGGACATCGCGGTCGGCAACTGGCGCATCCTGAAGACCCCGCTCGAGCAGGAGAAGATCGAGTTCTTCGTCGGCTATCCGGGGGCGCTGGCGCAGGACCCGGACTACACGACTTTCGCGCTCGCCCCGGAAACGGCGTCGATCTATTGCCGCGCCGGCCATCCCTTGGCCTCGGGCGCTACGGCCCCGTTGGCGCGGCAGTTGCGCGACTATCCCTGGGCCAACGTGGCGATGGCCGAGAACCTCAGCGCGCGCCGCCGCGTCCTGCTCGGCATGCCCCCCGACGCGCCGCTGCCGCTGGCCTTCACCTGCGACAGCCAGACCCTGCTGCGCGAGGCCGTGCTGGGCAGCGACATGCTGCTCCTGACCTGGGACTCCTGGGTGCGCGCGGACGTGCGCAAGCGCGCCCTCGTTGACCTCGGCAGCCGCCTGCGGCCGAAGCTGCCGCGCGACGTGAGGCTGATCGACTGCGCCATCGTCCACCGCGCCGGCCGCACGCTGCTGCCGGCGGCGCGCAAGGTGATCGAGTTGATCATGGGGCCCGGCGTCGAGGGCGCCGGTCCTGCCCGCGCCGCCACCCGCTGATCGAGGGCGGCGGCAGCGGGATCAGTGGCCGGTGGCGTCCGCCTGGCGGCGGTACGGCCCCAGCGCCAGGAACAGCAGCACCGGCACCACTTGCAGCGCGGCCATCGCATACAGCGTCGTGGTCGGGCCCTGGAACCAGGCGCTGGCCTGGGCGAAAGCCACCGGGCCGATTGCCGCACCGGCGAAGTAGGCGCACAGGAACCAGCCGAAGACCTTGGAGACCGCGCGCGCCGAAATAGCGGCCAGCCAGATACGGCAGCAGATCGCCCTCGCCACCGGCGGAGAGACCGAACAGCAGCGCGCCGAAGATGATTGCGGCCGGCGTGGTGGCGGTGCCGACGATCAGGTAGAAAGCCGCCATCAGCACCAGGGCACCGATCGCCAGACGCGGCGCGTGGAAGCGGTCGAGCAGGTAGCCGAAGACGACGCGGCCGGCCAGGAAGGCGATGCCGGTGATGCCCTGGATTGCCGCGATCTTCGCCAGGCTCAGGCCGGCGGTGCGGGTCAGGATGAAGGTGACGTTGGTCGTCCAGGCATAGGTGCACAGGCCCATGATCGCGAAGCCCAGGGCCAGCTTCCAGAAGTTGCCGGTGCGGAACATGGCGCTGATTTCTGGCGCGGCCTCGGCCCGCACCGCCGCCGTCGCGGCGTGCACTTCGGCGTCGCCGTCGGCGTTCCAGCCGTATTCCCGCGGGTCGTCCTTGACCAGCAGCGCGACCAGCGGCAGGCAGATCAGCATCTCGAACCCCGCCAGCGTCAGGATCGCCTGCGACCAGCCGGAAGCGGCGATGATCTTCTGGATCACGATCGGCATCACGAACGCGCCGACCGCCTGGCAGCCCGAGGCCACGCCCAGCGCCAGGCCGCGCTTGCGGTCGAACCACAGCGTGATCGCGCGCGCATAGGCGACGACGTTGGTGCCCGTGCCGAGCAGGCCGATCAACAGGAACGCGAGGTAGAACTCGGCGAGCGATTGGCCGATCCGGCTCAGGTACAGCAAGGCGAGCGCGAAGCCGACGATGCTGGCGCTGCCCACCTTGCGCGAGCCCCAGCGGTCGAGCATCCAGCCCAGCACCGGGTTCATCACGATCTGCAGCAGCAGCACGATGCTCGCGGCCTTGGCCAGGTCGGACTGCGACCAGCCGAACTGGGCGCTGAGCGCCGAGGCCAGCAGCGCAAAGCTCGACGAGACGAACATCGCGGTGCCGAAGGCGATGCCGACGCCGGATCCGCCGACGACGGTCCAGCCCGGGAAGAAGCCGCGGCGGGCTTTGGGCGGCGGCATCGGGCGCCCGGCAGGAATGCTGTAGCTCATGGTCTTGTCTCCAGGTTGATGGCTCTGTGGCAGTTGTCAGGCGGCCGCAGCGGCCTGCCGCGCCTGGTCGAACCAGGCCGCCCATTGGCGGGTGACGTCGCAGCGGTCGACGACGCCGCAGCAGGCGGCCGCGACGGCCTTGTAGAGCGAGGTCCGCGACGGCGCGGCGGCGGCCGCGTCGGCATGGACCTGCGCCAGGCCGGCGATGCTCGAGCCGACCGGCTGCGCCAGCATCCGCGGCTCGCCTTCGAAGACGGTGCCGGCGATGCGCAGGTCCTTGAGCGCGTCGGCGCCGCGCTCGAAGGGGTCGTCCTCGAGCACACAGAAGTCGGCCCGCTTGCCGGCGGCGATCGAGCCCACCTCGTGATCCAGGCGCAGCGCCCAGGCGGCGTCGATGGTCACGCCGCGCAGCGCCTGCATCAGCGTCAGGCGCTCTTCGGGTGCCATGACCTGGCCGCCCAGCGTCTTGCGGGTGGCGGCGCACCAGGCCAGCAGCAGCGGCTCGGGCGGCGCCATCATGTAGTCGCTGTGGAACGAGACCTTGATG
>JAGWTS010000085.1 GCA_028868875.1 Burkholderiales bacterium
CGTGAACTCCTGGAACATCGGCAGCTGGTTGGCTTCCTGGAAGCCGCCCAGGCCCATGCCCATGGTGCCGGTCTCGGGGGTGATCATGACGACCGGGCTGTGCGCCCAGTAGGCGGCGGCGATGGCGGTGACGCAGTTGCTGATGCCGGGGCCGTTCTGGCCGATGACGACGCCGTGGCGCCCGCTGACGCGGGCATAGCCGTCGGCCATGTGGGCCGCGCCCTGCTCGTGCACCACCGGGATGAGGCGGATGCCGGCCGGGGCGAAGATGTCCATCGCATCCATGAAGGCCGAGCCCATGATGCCGAACATCTCGGTCACGCCGTTGGCGACCATGGTTTCGACGAAGGCCTCGCTCGGCGTCATGCGGGTCGGGCCGGTGGGCACGCTGCGTTCAGTGGGGTTCGTGGGAGCCATGGTGTTTCCTCGGTGTGGGGGTGGCGAAAGGTCGAGACGTCTCAATCTGGGGCGCAAAGGAGGACCCTGATTCGCCCGGCGCGGAGCCGATGATGGCTGCGCCGCCGCGCCGGTGCTAGGTCCAGAGTGGCGCCGTCGTTTGCGCCAGATCGGATCGGGTTCGAGTTGCAGGGCAGGCGCCAGCGTGCGCCACGGCCGCCCGGTCGCGCCCGATCGCGCCCGATCCAGGCCGTCGAGAGGGCGGAGCCGGCGCCGGCGAAGACGTTGAAGAGGAAGCACTCGTACCACTCGATGGGGGTCCCTACGAGGGCCGAGAACACGACGCCCCGGATGGCCTTGCTGGCCGCTTCTTTCACTGCGTGCCTCCTGCTTCGGTTGTCGTCACGCCGCGTGGCGTGCGTCTTCTCGGATCATCTGCACGGCCTTCTCGGCCATCATCACGGCGGGTGCGTTGGTGTTGCCCGAGACCAGGGTCGGCATGGCCGAGCAGTCGACGACGCGCAGGCCCTGGATGCCGTGCACGCGCAGGCGCGCGTCGAGCACGGCCATCGCATCCCGCCCCATGCTGCAGGTGCCGCTCGGGTGGAAGATGGTGGCGCCGTTGTTGCGGCAGAACTCGAGCAGCGCGGCGTCGTCGGCGGTGTCGGGGCCGGGCTTGACCTCGCGCTTGACGTAGGGGCGCATCGCCGGCGCCGCGGCGATGGCGCGCGCCGCCTTCACCGCGGCGACCGCGGTGCGGCGGTCGAGATCGGTGGCGAGGTAGTTGGGCTGCATCGACGGCGGCTCGAAAGGGTCGGTCGAGCGGATCGCGATGCGCCCGCGCGATTCGGGCCGCAGCTGGCACACCGACATCGTGAAGCCCGAGAACGGATGCACCTTGCCGCCGGCCATGTCGGCCGAGAGCGTGGCGACGTGGAACTGGATGTCGGGCCTCTTCGCTTCATGAGTCGATCCGGCTTTGCCGGGCGACTCATGCCCCCTCGGGGGGCCCGACGCGAAGCGGCGGGTCTGGGGGCCGTCTTCCGGCAGGGCGCGCATGAAGCAGCCGCCCTGGTTGATGCCGACCGCAAGCGGCCCGCTGCGGTGCAGCAGCCATTGCAGGCCCAGGCGCGCCTGGCCGATCCAGGAATTGAGCGCGTCATTGGTCGTGATCGGCTTCGTGCATTCGAAGATGAGGCGGATCTGCAAATGGTCCTGCAGGTTCTCGCCCACGCCCGCAAGCTCGTGCACGACCGGGATGCCGTGCTCGCGCAGCAGCGCGGCCGGGCCGATGCCCGAGAGCTGCAGCAGCTGCGGCGACTGGATAGAACCGGCCGCGAGCAGCACTTCGGCGCGCGCGCGCGCCTCGCGCATCTGCCCGCCCTGGCGCCAGCGCACGCCGACGGCGCGCCGGCCTTCCATCAGCAGCCCGGCGGCGAAGGCGTCGGTCTCGATGCGCAGGTTGGCGCGCCCGCGCGCCGGCTTCAGATAGGCCTTGGCGGTGCTGCAGCGCCAGCCGCGCTCGGTCGTGAGCTGGTAGTAGCCCGCGCCTTCCTGCGCGGCGCCGTTGAAGTCCTCGGTGCGCGGCACGCCGCGCTCGCCGGCGCCGGCGATGAAGGCTTCGATGAGCTCGTTCCTGTCGCCGATGTCGGAGACGGCGAGGGGGCCGTTGCCGCCGTGAAAGGCGTCGGCGCCGCGCTGGTTGCGCTCGGACTTGCGGAAGAAGGGCAGCACCTCGTCGAAGCTCCAGCCCTCGTTGCCGAGCGCGGCCCAGTGGTCGTAATCCTCGCGCTGGCCGCGGATGTAGATCAGGCCATTGATCGAGCTCGACCCCCCCAGCGTCTTGCCGCGCGGCCAGTAGATGCGCCGGCCGTTCATGTTGGGGTCGGGGTCGGTCTCGAAGCGCCAGTTGACCGCGGGGCTCCACATCGTCTTGCCGTAGCCGATCGGCAGGTGGATCCAGAAACTCGTGTCCGGCGGCCCGGCTTCGAGCAGCAGGACGCGGGTGGCCGGATCCTCGCTCAGGCGGCCGGCGAGGACGGCGCCGGCCGATCCGGCGCCGACGACGATGTAGTCGAAGCTTGCTTCCATGGGCTGGGTTGTTCTGTAAACTGGAACGAAACGATCCGGTTTCTGTGCATCGTAAGGACATAGTTTTCGGAACGCAACGTTCCATTTACTAGAGATTACCCTATGGCGAAAGCGAAGGAACTTCCGGCGGCAGGTGGATCGTCGACCGAACGCAGCCTGCGCCTGCTCGCGCGCCTGGCGTCCGCAGGGCGCGCGCTGTCGCTGGCCGAACTCGCCGCCAGCCTCGACCTTCCCAAGGCCACCGCGCACCGCCTGTGCACGCAATTGCTGGAGACCGGCTTCATCGCCCGCGGCAGCGCCGAGCGCGATTTCGTCGTCGGCCCGGCGCTGCGCCGGCTGGCGCTGGACACGCTCAACCACGACAGCGTGCGCGGGCTGCGCCACGAGGTGCTGTCCGCGCTCGTCGCCAAGGTCGGGGAGACCTGCAACTTCACGACCCTGGACGGTGCCGGCGTGCTCTACCTCGACCGCGTCGAGGCGCCCTGGCCCTGGCGCCTGACGCTGGAGGTGGGCGTGCACGTGCCGCTGCACTGCACCGCCAGCGGCAAGCTCTTTCTCGCCTTCATGGAGCCGGCGCGGCGCGAGGCCTTGGTCAGCCAGCTCAACCTGCAGCGCATGACGCCGAACACGATCACGTCCGCCCAGGCGCTGCGCGAGGAATGCGCCGCCATCGCCGAAGCCGGCTACGCCTTCGACCGCGAGGAATTCATCGCCGGCTTGTTCGCGGTGGCCTGGCCGGTGCACGACGGCGAGGGCCGGGTGCGCGCCGCACTCGCGATCCACGCCCCGACGGCGCGCCTGGGCCCGGAGCAGGCGCTGGCGCGGCTGCCCGCGCTGCGCGCGGCGGCGCTGCGCATGCGCAGCCTGCTCTGAACCCGGCGCGGCGCGCGCCATGCGCCGGCTCGAGGGCCACCAACGTGTGCCGATCGTCGCGATGACCGCGAATGCCTTCGCCGAGGATCGCAAGCGCTGTCTCGCGGCCGGCAGGAAGTGGCGCAGATGAAGGCGCTGCACCAGCCGCTGCGGCGCGCGCTGCACAGCTACTGGGCCTTCGAGCGCCTGCGCATCGCCGAGCGCGCGCTCGACGAGGCCCTGGACGCGATGCCGGAGCCCAGCTTCGTGCTGCGCAGCGACGGCAGCATCGAGCACGCGAACCCGGCCGCCGAGGCGCTGATCGCCGCGCATTCGATCGTCGCGGTCCTCGGCCGGCGCGTCGTCAGGATGGCGCAACTCGAAGCCGGCGCGCTCGAACCCCTGTGGCGCGAAGCCGCCGCCGGTCAGGCGCTCGAGGTCGGGCTCTGGTTTGCCGACGCCGGCCGGGTTCGCACCGCGCTGATGCATCTGGCCCGGCTGCCGATGGAGGGCGCCTTCGAGCTGCGCTGGCCTTTCGCGTCGGTGCTGATGGTGATCCAGGACGACGACCCGGAGCGCGCGCGCGCCGGCCGCCTGCAGGCGATCACCGAGCGCTGCGCGCTCACCCGCGCCCAAGCCGGCGTCTTCGGCCTGCTCGCGCGCGGCGTCACGCTCGACGAGATTGCGGCCTTGCAGCGTGTGCGCATCTCAACCGTGCGCACCCACGTGCGCCACCTGCTCGAAAAGACCCAGACGCGGCGCATGATCGAGTTGCTGGGCCTGCTCGTCGATTGACCTTCGGCAGGCCCGAAGGAAAGCGCAGCGCGGGCCGCGTCGGCCGGGGGCCGCTCAGGGCACGTCCTTGCTCACGAATGCGTTGCAGTACTGCAGCTCCAGCCGCCCGTCCCGGCCATGCCGCGTGTAGTAGCGCAGGTCGAGCGGCACGCGCTCGGGCTCGGCGCTGCTTGCGGGCGCCCGCAAGGCCTCGAGCCGCCGAAGCAGCTTCCAGCGCGCCTCGATGCGGGCAGGGCGCTTCGGCGCATCGGGGGGCAGGCCGATCCAGCGCAGGCGGATCTCGTTACGGCAGTTCGGCGCCGGCACGACGAATCCCTTTGCCGGCAGGCGCAGCTCGAATTGCCCCCATGCGCGCTCGAGCGCCGCCAGGCTGGCCGGCGGTGGGGAGGCGAAGTGCCAATTGCCGCCGGCGGCCAACTCGACGACGACGGGCGAATCGCCGCCGCCGGCTGCCGCCGCCCCGCAGGCCGCCGCCAGGGCCAGCCCGGCCAGGCGCATCGGCCAGGCGCCAGGTCTGCGCGCCTTCATGCCGTTCCCATCACGCCATTCCATGATTCGATGTACTGGTCGACGGTGCCGCCGCCCAAGGGAGTGTTGTAGTACTGCTTCCAATAGGCCGCCATGGCTTCGGTGTCGCCCGCGGTCGGCAGCCGCTTCGGGGCGCGCAGGTAATGGACTCGGGCCATTGCAGCGGCATAGGCGTCATTCTGGGTCAATTCGTCTTCGGCATCGGCGTCGGGGGCCGATTTGAGCTGGATGACGGCATGGCGCAGGGTCGACCGGTATCTCAGGAAGTTGGCGAAGAGGTCGTTGTGGGTGGCCATTTCCATCTGGAAGAGGCCTCGGGCCGGGCCATTCCCCAGTTGGCGGCGGTAGACGAGCTTGCTCTCCTGCAAGGCCGTGCCGAGCAGCAACTCGGCCGCGGCGCCGCTGTCCAGGCCGAGGGATTTCAGGGTCGGCACGATCGTCTCGTCGCGAAACGCGACGGCCTTGGCGCGGGTCGGCATGGGCAATTCTCCGAGTCGGTGCGAGGCGCCGATGTTGCCGGCCAGCGCCCGGACTGTCGTCCACCCGACATGGGATGACGAGCCCGCCGCGGCGATGCACGTCGCAACCGGCGCAGACCCCCGGTGTTGACGAAGCGCGGCGGGGTGGTTAGAGTTGTTCCATATATTCGAATCACGTTCCAAATAATAGAACAATTGGCTCCCCCTTCTCGATGGACTCCACCCTCGCCAAAGGCCTCGCGGTGCTCGAATGGCTGGTGCGCCAGCCGCGCGCCAGCCGCGTGAGCGAGGTCGCCGAGGCCTTCGGCCTGGCGCGCAGCAACGCCCACCGCACCTTGCAGACCCTGGTGGAATGCGGCTGGGCGCAGCAGGAGGAGGCCGGCGGCGCCTACTGCCCGGCGCTCAAGCTGTTCGAGCTCGGCGTCCTCGTCGAATCGGGACTCGACCTGAAGGCGGCGCTGCATCCGTTGCTCGAGCGCCTGGCAAATGCCACCGGCGAGACCATCCACCTCGCGGTGCTCGACGGCGCCGAGATCCTGTACCTGGACAAGTTCGACAGCCCGCTGCCTGTGGCGGCCTATTCGCGCATCGGCGGGCGCGCGCCGGCTTATTGCGTGGCCTCGGGCAAGGCGCTGCTCGCCGCCGCCGAACCCGACGAGGCCGCGCTGCGCCGGCGCCTGGGCAAGCTCGTGGCCCACACGCCGCAGACACTGGTGCGCTTCGATGCGCTGCTGTCCGAGCTCGAACGCACGCGCGAGCGCGGCTGGGGCGAGAACCGCGAGGAATGGCGCACCGGGGTCTGCGGCCTCGGCGCCCCGGTGTTCAACGCCCGCGGCGAGGCCGTGGCCGCCGTCGGCATGAGCGTGCCGGCGATCCGCTTCGGCCGCGCCGCCGCGCGCGCCTGGGCCGAACAGATGATGGCCTGCGCCGCCGAGGCGAGCGTGGCGCTGGGCTGGGCCGCTGCGCCCGCCGCGCCGCGGCCGCAGCGGGACCGGGCGCCGGGCACCGAATCGACACGATAACCAGACGGAGACAACAGATGGCACGTTCGTTCAAGGTTCGTCACCTCATCCTCGGGGTGCTGTGCCTCATGTACTTCATCGCCTACATCGACCGCGTCAACATCGCCGTCGCCGGGCCGATGATCCGACAGGAGTTCCACCTCTCGCCGACCGAACTCGGCGTCGTCTTCTCGGCCTTCGCCTACCCCTACGCGGCGATGCAGATCATCGGCGGCTGGGCCGCCGACCGCTACGGCCCGCGCCTCGTGCTCACGCTGCTGAGCGTGATCTGGGCGGTGGCGACCATCCTCTGCGGCTTCGCCTGGGGCGCGGCCTCGCTGCTGGTCTTTCGCTTCGTGCTCGGCATCGGCGAGGGCGGGGCGTTCCCGGCCGCGACGCGCGCCTTCTCGTTCTGGCTGCCTGCGGCCGAGCGCGGCTTCGCCCAGGGCATCACCCACAGCTTCGCGCGCCTGGGCGGGGCGGTGACGCCGCCGCTGGTCATCGGCATCGCCGCGGTCTACGGCTGGCGCGCCTCGTTCATCGCGCTCGGCGTCGTGAGCCTCGCCTGGACCGTGCTGTACCTCTTCGTCTTCCGCGACAGCCCCGACGACCATCCCTGGGTGTCGGCCGCCGAGCGCGCCGAGATCGGCCTGAAGGCCTCGACCTCGCGCGCCTTCCGGCGCGGGCGCAAGACGCCCTGGGCCGAGATGATCCGCAAGATGTGGCTCGTGACCTTCGTCGACTTCTGCTACGGCTGGTCGCTCTGGGTCTTCCTGACCTGGCTGCCTTCGTACCTCAAGGAGTCGCGCGGCTTCGACCTGAAGCACCTCGCGCTGTTCACTTCGCTGCCGCTGCTCGCCGGGGTCGTCGGCGACACCCTGGGCGGCGTCGTCTCCGACTTCGTCTACAAGCGCACCGGCGACCTGCGCCTGGCGCGGCGCACCATGCTCGTCATCGGCCTGGGCGGGGCGCTCGTCTTCATCCTGCCGGTGGTCTATGTGCAAAGCCCGCTCGCCGCGGTGGCCCTGCTCTCGGCCTCGTTCTTCTTCCTCGAACTCACCAACGCCGTGCTCTGGAGCCTGCCGCTGGACATCGCGGGCGCCTTCGCCGGCACCGCGGGCGGAATGATGAACACCGGCTTCGGCGTCGCCGGGATGATCTCGCCGGTGGTCTTCGGCTACCTCGTGCAGCGCACCGGCCGCTACGAAGTGCCGTTCGCGGTCTCGGCGCTGCTGCTCGCGGTGGGCATCGTCGCCGCGCTCTTCATCGACCCGAACCGCAAGCTCGCCGATGCCGGCATCCCGGAGCCGGCGCGTTGATCTCCTTCTGAAGAAAATGCCCGCATGAACTCACTCGACTCCCTCTCGCCCGCGGTGGCCGAACTCGTGCGCCGCGCGCGCGCGGCGCAGCGCATCGCCGACGCCTACAGCCAGGAGCGCGTCGACGAACTCGTCGCCGCCGCCGGCTGGGCCATTCTCGAACCCGGACGCAACCGCGAACTGGCCGAACTCGCGGTCGCCGACACCGGCATCGGCAGCGTCGAAGACAAGGTCCGCAAGAACCACCGCAAGACCCTGGGCCTGCTGCGCGACCTGCAGGGCGCGAAGTCGGCGGGCGTGATCGCCGAAGACGCGGCGCGCGGCCTCGTCGAGATCGCGCGGCCGGTGGGCGTGGTCTGCGCCGTCACGCCTTCGACGAACCCGGCGGCGACGCCGGCCAACAAGATCATCAACGCGCTCAAGGGGCGCAACGCGGTGATCGTCGCGCCTTCGCCCAAGGGCTGGTCGACCGCGGCGAAGCTGATCGAATTCATCCACGCCCAGTTCGACCGCATCGGCGCGCCGCGCGACCTGGTGCAACTGCTGCCCGCGCCCGTGACCAAGCAGGCCACGGCCGAGCTGATGCGCGGCTGCGACCTCATCGTCGCGACCGGCTCGCAGGCCAACGTGCGCGCCGCCGCCACCTCGGGCACGCCGGCCTTCGGCGTCGGCGCCGGCAATGTCGCGGGCATCGTCGACGAGAGCGCCGATGTCGAGCGCGCCGCCGAGCACGTGCTGCGCTCCAAGACCTTCGACAACGCGACGAGCTGCTCGTCGGAGAACAGCCTCGTCGTCGTCGAAGCCGTGCGCGAGCCCCTGGTCGCGGCGCTCGAGGCGCGCGGCGCGGTGCGGCTCGACGCGGCGCAGAAGGCGCGGCTCGAGGCGCTGATGTGGCCCGACGGCAAGCTCTCGCCGGCGGTGATCGGCCAGTCGGCGCGCGTCATTGCCGAGCGCGCCGGACTCGACGACGTGGCGGCGCGCGATCCGCGCATCCTGGTCGTCGACGAAGACGGCTTCGGCCCCGACCATCCCTATTCGGGCGAGAAGCTGAGCCCGGTGCTGGCGCTGTACACGGCGCGCGATTTCGACGCCGCGGCGGCCATCGTCGAGCGCATCTACGCCTGGCAGGGCGCCGGCCATTCGGTCGGGCTGCACAGCGCCCACCCGGAGCGCGCCTTGCAGCTCGGGCTCACGCTGCCGGTTTCGCGCGTCATCGTCGACCAGGCGCATTGCATCGCCACCGGCGGCAGCTTCGACAACGGCCTGCCGTTCTCGCTCTCGATGGGTTGCGGCACCTGGGGCGGCAACAACTTCTCCGACAACATGAACTACCGCCACTACCTGAACATCACGCGCATCTCGCGCCCGATCGCCGAACGCGTGCCGGGCGAGCGCGAGATCCTCGGCGCCTTCTTCGACAAGTACGGCCGCGCATGAAGGACACGGTGCACGAGCTCGTCGAGCGCGCCGCCGCGGTGCGGCCGGACGCGGTGTTCGCCCAGGCCACCGAAGGCGGCGCGGCCGTCAGCTTCGCCGAGCTGCGCCAGGGCTGCGTGCGCACTTCCGGTTGGCTCGCCGGCCTCGGCGTAGCGCCGGGCGAGACGGTGTCGCTGGTCATGCCCAACGGCCTGGCCACGCTGCGCCTGCTGCTCGGTGCGATGCATGGTGCGCGCTGCGTCAACCCGGTGAACCTGCTGGCCCAGCCGACGCAAATGCGCTACGTGCTCGAACACAGCGACTGCAAGGCGGTGGTCGTCGCCCCCGAATGGGAAGAGCGCGTGCGCGCCCTGCTCGCGGGCATCGAGCGGCCGATCACCCTGGCCGTGCTCGACCCCGATGCTGCCGAGATGCCGGGCGCGGATGGCGCAAACCCCGCGCCCCAGCCCGACGCCCCGGCGCTGCTGATGTACACCTCGGGCACCACCGGCGTGCCCAAGGGCGTGCTGCTGACCCAGGCCAACCTCGCGGCGAATGCGCGCGCCATCGCCACCGAGCACGCGCTCGGGCGCGCCGACCGCGTGCTCGGCGTGCTGCCGCTGTACCACATCAACGCCTTCGTCGTGACGATGCTCGCGCCGCTGGCCTCGATGGGCAGCGTCGCCCTTGCGCCGCGCTTTTCGGCGGCCCGCTTCTGGGGCCAGGCGCTGGCCTCGGGCTGCACCTGGCTCAACGTCGTGCCCACCATGGTCTCGTACCTGCTCGAAGGCGAGGGGCCGGCCGCGACGCCGCCCCTGCGCTTCTGCCGTTCGGCCTCGGCGGCCTTGCCGGTCGAGCACCTGCAGGCCTTCGAGCGCCGCTTCGGCATCGGCGTGATCGAGACCATGGGCCTGACCGAAACCGCCGCGCCCTCGTTCTCGAACCCGCTCGATGCGGCGCGGCGCAAGAGCGGCTCGGTCGGCCGCGCCTCGGGCTGCGAGGCGCGCATCGTCGACGCCGCGCTCGCGCCGGTGGCCGACGGCGTGACCGGCGAGATCGTGATCCGCGGCCCGAACGTCACCCCCGGCTACTACAAGAACCCCGAGGCCACGGCCGCGGCCTTCACGCCCGACGGCTGGCTGCGCAGCGGCGACCTCGGCTGGCGCGACGCCGACGGCTTCTTCTTCGTCAACGGCCGCATCAAGGAGCTGATCATCAAGGGCGGCGAGAACATCGCCCCGCGCGAGATCGACGAAGCCCTGCTGCGCCACCCTGCGGTGCTCGACGCCGCCGCGGTCGGCATCCCCGACCGCCATTACGGCCAGGAGATCATGGCCTGCGTCGTGCTGCGCGAAGGCGCGGCCTGCGCCGAGGCCGAGTTGCGCGAGTTCTGCCACGCCCAGCTCGGGCGCTACAAGACGCCGGGCGTGATCCGCTTCGTCGCCGACCTGCCGCGCGGGCCTTCGGGCAAGGTGCAGCGGCTGAAGCTGCTGCCGTGATCCGCCGCGACCGCGCTGGATCCGGCGATCGCCCCGCGCTGGATCCACCCCGCGCGCGCCCCCTGCGCTAGGCTCGACCGATCCCCCGACTCCGCCCCTTCCCCCCCCCTCATGTCCGATCTCTCCCTCCTGCGCCCCGACCTCGACGTCAGCGTGCGCGACCTCTTCGGCATCGATTCCGACCTGCGCGTCCCGGCCTTCTCCGAGCGCGAAGACCACGTGCCCGACGTCGACCCGGCCTACCGCTTCAACCCGGCGGTGACGCTGGCCATCCTCGCCGGCTTCACGCGCAACCGCCGCGTCCTGGTGCAGGGGCTGCACGGCACCGGCAAGTCCACCCACATCGAGCAGGTGGCGGCGCGCCTGAACTGGCCTTGCGTGCGCATCAACCTCGACGGCCACATCAGCCGGCTCGACCTCGTCGGCCGCGATGCCGTGGTGCTGCGCGAAGGCCAGCAGGTGACCGAGTTCCAGGAAGGCCTCGTTCCCTGGTCGCTGCAGCGCCCGGTGGCCCTGGTCTTCGACGAATACGACGCCGGGCGGCCGGACGTGATGTTCGTGATCCAGCGCATTCTCGAGCGCGACGGCAAGCTCACCCTGCTCGACCAGAACCGGGTGCTCGCCCCCCACCCCTTCTTCCGCCTCTTCGCCACCGCGAACACGGTCGGGCTGGGCAACCTCAACGGGCTGTACCAGGGCGCGCAGCGCCTGAACCACGCCCAGATCGACCGCTGGAACATCGTCGCCACGCTCAACTACCTGGGCGCCGAGGAAGAGGCCGCGATCGTGCTGGCGCGGGTGCCGGGCAAGGACCACGAAGCCGGGCGCCGCCTCGTCGCCTCGATGGTGGCGGTGGCCGACCTCACGCGCAAGGGCTTCGCCGCGGGCGACCTCTCCACGCTGATGTCGCCGCGCACCGTGATCACCTGGGCCGAGAACTGCGAGATCTTCCGCGACCCCGCGCTCGCCTTCAGGCTCTCGTTCCTGAACAAGTGCGACGAAGCCGAGCGGCCGATCGTGGCCGAGTATTTCCAGCGCTGCTTCGACCGCGAGCTCGACGAATCCTTCGGCGCCCGGCCGTGAGCGAAGCCCAGGCCGCGGCGCGGCTGCAGCAGCGCATCGAGGAGCTGTGCGGGGCCAGCCTGCGCGCCCTCGTCGGCGACCCCGAGCTCCATTTCCGCGCCCACCGCCTGCACCGCGGGCGCCGCGCCCTGCCGATCTTCGGGCCGCATCTGCAGCCTTCGCTCGAAGACGACGACTTCGCCTCGTTCCGCGGCGCTGCCGACGCGATGGCGCTGCGGCTGTGCCTCTCGGACGACGCGCTGCACCGCTCGCTGTGCCCCGAGGACACGGCGCGGCGCTGGGTCTTCGAATGGCTCGAGCAATGCCGGGTCGAGGCGCTGGCGCCGGCGCGCCTGCCGGGGCTCGTGCGCAACCTGCGCCACCGCCACGAGGCCTGGTCGCTCGCCTTCCTGCACAGCCGGCTGTTCGAGAGCGAGAAGGGCCTGCTGCTGTTCGCGCTGGCCCAGATCAGCCGCGCCCGCGTCACCGGCGAGCCGATGATCGAGGCCGCCGAAGACCCGATCGAAGGCGAGCGCGCGCGCCTCGTGCCGGTCATCGGCAGCGAACTCGCGGCGCTGCGGCGCACGCGCGCCGACCAGGCCGCCTACGCGCGCCATGCGCTGGCGCTGGCGGAGATGGTCGCGCCCGGGCTCGAGATCGGGCCCGCCACGCGCCCGCGCGCCGAAGGCGAGGCGCTGGAGCAAGAAGGCGGCTTCAGCCTGCTCGTCGATTTCGACGCCGAGGTCGACGACGGCATCCGCGCCGCGCCCTCGGTTGCCGGGCGCGCGCCGGCCGAAGGCGGCGACGACTACCGCGTCTTCACCAGGGCCTACGACCGCGAAGGCCGGCCCGCCGCGCGCCTGCGCCCGGCCTTGCTCGCCGAATACCGCGACACCCTGGACCGCCGCATCGCCGAGCAGGGGCTGAACGTGGCCCGCCTGGCGCGGCGCCTGCGCGCCCTGCTCGCGCTGCCGCAGCGCGACGGCTGGGACGACGACCAGGAAGAAGGGCGCATCGACGGCCGCCGCCTCGCCCGCCTCATCGCCACGCCTTCGGAGCGCCGGCTCTTCCGCATCGAGCGCGAGCTGCCCGCGGCCGACTGCGTCGTCGCCTGGCTCATCGACTGCTCGGGCTCGATGAAGCAGCACATCGAGGCCGTGGCCTTGCTCGCGGACGTGTTCATGCGCGCGCTCGAACAGGCCGGCGCCGCGGGCGAACTGCTCGGCTTCAGCACCGGCGCCTGGAACGGCGGGCGTGCCGCTGCCGACTGGCGCCGCGCCGGCCGGCCGGCGCTGCCGGGGCGGCTCAACGAAGCCGAGCACTTCGTCTTCAAGGACGCCGACACGCCCTGGCGCCGCGCCCGGCGCGACATCGCCGCCCTGCTGCGCGCCGAGCTGTTTCGCGAAGGCATCGACGGCGAGGCGGTGGACTGGGCCTGCGAGCGCCTCGAAGCCAGGCCCGAGGCCCGGCGCATCCTCATCGTGGTCTCCGACGGCTGCCCGATGGACGGCGCCACCGCGCTCGCCAACGACCCGGGCACCCTCGAGCGCCATTTGCGCGAGGTGCTGGGGCGGCGCGAGCAGAACGGCCGGGTCGAGGTCTTCGGCCTCGGCGTCGGCCTGGACCTGAGCGGCTTCTACAGCCGCAGCCTCGCGCTCGACCTCGATGCCGGAGCGGGCAATGCGGCGCTGGCCGAGATCGTTTCCATGCTCGCCCGCTGCGGCCGCCGGCCGGGTTGATCGACCGCGGGCGGCGTCGTGAATGCCTCCATTTCGCAGTCAAGGCAAGCCCGCGATCAGGTGTATTTTTGAAGAATTCGCAAAGCCCGGGCAATCGATCACGGAGATCTGCCCCCTGCCGAAGGCTTCGCTGCTAGCCTCGCTGAATCCGAAGTAAGGGGGCGCCGTCGAGGTGGCCCGTGCAGGTTCAACCATGACGGAGCTTGTCGCACCGGCGCTCGAAAGTCCGCAGCTGCCGCTCGCGCTCGACCTGATTCCGCTGGCCGACGAGGCCGGGCTGGGGCTGGCCGTGCTGCGCGAGAGCCGGATCCGCCTCGCCAACGCCGCGCTCGCGCGCATGGTCGGGCGCAGCGCGCAAGCCCTGCTCGGCGCGAGCGCCGACCTCTTCATCGCCGAGGAATCGCGCGCCGCCGCGGTCCAGCTGGTCGAGCGCCGGATGGCGGGCGAGAAGGGCGCCGGACGCGAGATCCGCTGCCTGCGCGCCGACGGCAGCGTCTTCGAGGTCCGCGCCTTCGCCGCCCGCATCGAGTTCGAAGGCCGCAGCGCGGCGCTCGTGAGCCTGTTCGACGTGTCCGAACTGCGCTCGGCCTTGCGTCGCGCCGAATGGAACGGCCAGATGCTGGCGCGAACCGAGGCGCTGAGCCGCACCGGTTCGATGGAGATCGAGTGGCCGGGTCTGCGCGTGCGCATGTCGCAGGGGCTGCGCGAACTGCTCGGCCTCGAAGCGGCCGCCGCCGGCCCGCAATCGCTGGAGCAACTGGACTGGATCGCCCCCGAGGAACGCGACTACGTCGTCGGCATCTGGCGCGAGGCGGTGCGCGGCGAGCCGTTCGAGTTCCAGCACCGCGTCGTCACCGCCGACGGCCGGCGCCTCACCGTGCTGCACCGCGGCTCCCTCGTCGAGGAAGGCGGCAGCGTGACGCACGGCGTGGCGCTGCTGCAGGACATCACGGCCCAGCGCGCGGCCGAGCAGCGCATCCAGGAGCTGGCGAGCCAGCACGAGGTCACCGGCCTGCCCAACCGCGCCGCGCTGCTCGACCAGGCCGATGCGGCGATGCAGGCCGCGCGCTGGGACGAGCGCCAGGTGGCCTTGCTCGCGATCGAGGTGCCGCAGATCACGGGCCTGAAGAACAGCATGGGTTTCGGCGCCGGCGACGCCCTCGCGATGGCGCTGGCCGCGCGCCTGCGCGAAGCCTGCCGGGCGGGCGAATCGGTGGGCCAGATCGCCGATGGCGAGTTCGCGGTCCTGATCGAAGGCGAGGATCTGGCCGAAGAAGCGCGCCTGCGTCCGCGCGCGCAGGCCTTGCTGGGCGCCCTCTCCGCGTCGGTGCGCCTGGGCGCGACCGACGTCTTCGCCCAGGGCCTGGCCGGGGTCGCGGTCTTTCCGCGCGACGCCGCCGACCCGGCCGCCTTGCTCGAAGCGGCGCAGGCCGCGCGCCTGGACCTGGCCGGCGGCGGCGCGCTTTCGTTCTTCCGCCCCGAGGTCAACCAGCCGGCGGTGCGGGCGATGCAGATCGAATCGGCGCTGCGCAACGCCGAGGCGGCGAACGAGTTCGAGCTTCATTTCCAGCCCCAGGTCGATCTGGGCGACGGCGCGATCCGCGGTGCCGAGGCCTTGCTGCGCTGGAACTCGGCCGAGCTCGGCCTGGTCTCGCCGGCCGAGTTCATCCCGGTGGCCGAGCGCAGCGGCCTGATCGGCGCGATCGGCGACTGGGTGCTGCGCCGCGCCTGCGAGCACCTGGCCGAATGGCGCCGCCTCGACCTGCCCCGGGTGCGCCTGGGCATCAACCTCTCGCCCACGCAACTGCAGCGGCCCGACCTCGCGGCCCATGTGCAAAGCGTGCTCGTGGCCAGCGGCGCCGACGCCGGCAGCCTGTCGATCGAGCTCACCGAAGGCATGGTCATGGACGACGTCGAGCGCGCAGCCCAGGTGCTCGGCGACCTCGAGGCGCTGGGCTGCGAAATCGCGCTCGACGACTTCGGCACCGGCTTCTCGAGCCTGAGCTATCTGTGCCGGCTGCCGATCGACGTGCTCAAGGTCGACCGCTCGTTCGTGCACGACGTGATGGCGCCGATCGAGACCGTCTCGGTCACGCGCGCCATCATCGACATGGCGCACGGCCTGAAGATGAAGGTGCTGGCCGAAGGCGTCGAGACCGAGGCCCAGCTCAGCATGCTGTCCTCCAACGGCTGCGACATGATCCAGGGCTACTGGTTCAGCCGCGCGGTGCCGGCGGCCGAATTCACGGCGATGCTGGCCACCGGCAAGAGCGTGCCCGAGCGCTTTCGCCTCAACACCCAGAAGACGCGCACGCTGCTGCTCGTCGACGACGAGGACCACATCGTCTCGGCGCTGCGGCGGCTGCTGCGGCGCGACGGCTACCGCATCGTCACCGCCCACAGCGGCGCCGAAGGCCTGCACCGCCTGGCCGAGAACGAGGTCGACGTCATCGTCTCCGACCAGCGCATGCCGGGCATGACCGGGGTCGAGTTCCTGAACCGCGCCAAGGCCTTGTATCCGGACACGGTGCGCCTGGTGCTCTCGGGCTACACCGAGCTGCAGTCGATCCTGGACGCCATCAACGAAGGCGCGATCTACAAGTTCCTGACCAAGCCCTGGGACGACGAGCGCCTGCGCGGGCACATCGCCGAGGCCTTCCGCCAGAAGGACCTGGCCGACGAGAACCGGCGCCTGGCGCGCCAGGTCGCGACCGCGAACGCCGACCTCGAGCGCCTGAACATCCGCCTCGAACAGATGCTCGACCAGCAGGGCGAACATGCCTCGATGCTCGCCGCCAGCGCCTCGCACATGCGCGAGCTGCTCGAGGAGCTGCCGGCCTCGGTGGTCGCGGTCGACCCCGACGGGCTCGTCTCCTTCGTCAACCGCGAGGCCGCCGAACGCCTGCCCGGCGCTGCGGCCTGGATCGGACACGACGCGCAGGACTGCTGGCCGTCCGACTTCGTCGTCGCCTTGCAGGACGAAGCGCGCTCCCGCGTCGCGCTCGATCTCGAGGGCCGGCGCTTCGTCGCCGGCAAGCGCCGGCTGCCGCCGACGGCCTCGCAGCACAGCCTGCTCCTGCTCTTCGACAGCGAACGCTGACCGGGCACGACCATGGTGGACACCGGTTCCGATTGCAGCCTCGCCCCCGCCGCCGGCCCCACCCAGGCGCCGGCGGCGGACATCGCCCCAGCCGCGCCGAGCGCGGCACGGCTGGAGCGCCTGTTTCGCAACAGCCGCCGG
>JAGWTS010000086.1 GCA_028868875.1 Burkholderiales bacterium
TGGAGTCTCTCGAAAGCGCGCGCTTCGGCTTCGCCGACACGGGCCTCACTGAAGAAGAGCTGCCGATCAACGTCGTGGTGTGGCGAAAGAAGCTGCCGTCCGCACCCGGGGCTCTCGACGCCGTGGTGCGAGCCATCGGCGCGTCGATGCCCGTCCTCATTCAGTACACCAGCCTGAATCGCGGTGACCTCGGCAAGTGGCGCCGCATCCTGCCTCTTTGCCTGGAATGCGTGGACGGGCAATGGCGCGTTTGCGCGCAGGATCTGGACAAGAGCGACGCGCCGCTGCGGACCTTCGGGTTGACGAGAATCGTGGACTTCCGGGGCGACGTCGATCCGGTGCCGAGATCCGTCATTCGACACAACCCGCGCGACTCCATGGCCCGTCTGCGCGTTCAGATCGACCGGCGCATGACCCCGAGTCAATGCCGAGCCATCGAGGTCGAGTTTGGCGTCAGGAACGGTACCGTGCTTGTCCCGAGCCGTGGGATACATGAGTTCAAGAGGCACTTCGTTCAGGGCTCCCTGCCCTCGGACGACGCGATCTGGCCACCCTTCGAGTCTGCTGAGTTGCCATGAACGTCGTGATCGTCTCGCAGTGCCAAAAACGCGCGGCGGGACGTACCGCGAGAGTCCTGGACGCGTATGCCTGGCGCAAGGGTGATCGCACCTGGATGACGCCGATCACCCAGGAGGGCCTGGAGACAATTCGCTCCGAGCTGCGCCGCATCGCAACTCGCCAGACCGCCGTCGCCTGTTACGCCTATCAAGGGCATGCCGGGCTTCGCCTTGCCTGGGTAGTGGGTTCCCGCAAGGCCTTCGGCCCCGAAGGCGAGGTGCCGGTGGCTGGCACGAGCGTCCGACGTCAGAACGCGCAAGACAGCCAACAGCCGGAAATGCGGGCCGAACTCCGACTCGCGTGCCTGCTCGCATCGGCCAGCGGATACCTGCACGATCTCGGCAAGTTCGGCCTGATGTTCCAGCAAAAGCTGAAGAAGCCGCGGCCGATGGCAGACGCCATTCGTCACGAGTGGCTGTCGTTGCACATCCTCCTGCAACAGAACGGGCTCGACGACGACGAAGGCTGGCGCTCGGCTTGGGCGTCCACCATGACTCGCATGGGGGCCATCACGTCGCGTGACGATTTCAGCGCGGGGATAGGCAGTGCGCGAGCTGCCATCATGTTTCTGGTCTTCACCCACCACAGGCTGCCCAAGGATGTCGGCGAGGACGTTCAGGCCATGATGCTCGACGACTCCACGTACTTCGACAGTGTGCAGAAGGTTTTCAGTCGCGAACCGGTTTCGTTTCCTTCAGCGACCACGCGCGCGAACATCCAGAACACGCTGCGCCGAATCGACAAGGTGGTCGAGGGCTTCGGCACCTCGGCAAGGGATCCCCTGTTCTGGCGGTCGGTCGTTAGCCTGGCGCGAATGGCCCTCATCCTGGCCGACCACAGCGTCTCGTCTCTGGACAAGTCCGGCGAGGAAGGACATGGGCGAAGCATCGCCGGCAAGCCGGGCGCCGTCTTCGCCAATACCGTGCGCTCCGATGACGGGCGCTCCGTGCTCAATCAGCAGTTGGACTGGCACTTGCAGGAAGTTGGATCGTCGGCATCGATCATGTTGCCAAGAATGCTGGCGTTCGATCCGCCGGGATTGTCGGATACGGTACTGGAAAGGCTGCGCGCCCCCGTGAGCGGACGCTTCCAGTGGCAAAGCGACTGCGCGCATGCGCTTCGGCAGGCGCAAGCCACGTGCCGACTGCCGACGCTGGTGTTCAATGTTGCCGGCACCGGGACCGGCAAGACTCGCATGAACGTGCTGGCCGTCGCCGCATTGCGCGTGGGCGAGCCTGTTCGAATCGCAACGGGCTTGAATCTGCGCACGTTGACGCTCCAGACCCGCGACGCCTATGCAGCGCAACTCGGAATGCAGCGAACGGAACTGGCTTGCGTGATCGGCAGCGCGGTCGCCGTTCGTTTGCATGACAGCAGGGAGGCAGCGGTCCGTGGGACCGTGCCACCCGTCCAAACGATCGAGGACGAAGACGGCAACCTCCCGGAGATGGAATTCGAAGTCACCGGCGACCCGGATCCGGCACCACCTTGGCTCGCGCATTTCTTGGACAGGAGCCGGAATTTGGCCGCTGTCGTCATGGCGCCCGTGGTTGTCTGCACGGTGGATTTTCTTGTTCGGGCCGGTGACCCCACAGAGAAGGCCAACCAGGCACTGACCATGCTTCGCCTCATGAAGAGCGATCTGGTGCTCGACGAGATCGACTCCTACGACCCGAAGGCATTGGTGGCCGTGATGCGGCTCGTGACGGCAGCGGCAATGTGGGGCCGGCACGTAGTGGCTTCGTCGGCCACGCTGGCCCTGCCGGTGGCCAAGGCGCTGTACGCAGCCTACGACCTGGGAATTCGGATGGGCGCCGCAGGAGGGTGCATCGAGTCGACGAAGTGGCGCCAGGTTGTGGCCGACGATGGCACGGGCGCCCACATGGCGTGTGCTGCCGATCAGCCTCAGTTCGAGGAATGGTTCGGGTCAACCATCAGCGCGGCGCTCTCGGGCATGGGGCAACGCCGCTTTCGCCCGATGACGATGCTGCCGGTGGATCTGGAGGAGCCGGCGAGCGCTCGGATCGATTCCATCTCGAGCGCCATTCACCTCGGCTGCATCGAAATGCATGACCGGCACCGCCGGACGATCCAGCATGATGGACGAGCGCATGAGGTGTCGATCGGGCTCGTGCGCATCGCCAACATCCACCGGGCGGTGCAGGTCGCGAAGTACTTGAACCAACAAATCCCGAATGCGCGCATCTGCTGCTACCACTCGCAGCTCAGCCGTATCCATCGCTTCATGCTCGAACGGGAACTCGACACGATCCTCGAGAGACATCCGCACTATGGGGTCGATCCGGCTGCGCTGTTCACGCGATCGCCGGCAGTCAGACAGGCGGTTGCGCGCAGCCAGGCTGCCGGGTCGGATGCAACCGTATTCATCGTCGTCGCGACACCAGTGGAGGAGATCGGCCGCGACCATGATTTCGATTGGGCAATCATCGAGCCGTCCAGTACGCAATCGATCGTTCAGACGGCCGGCCGAGTCAATCGGCACCGCATGCAAGACTGCGCGCAACCCAACGTCGCCGTCCTGCAATACAACTTCCTCCAGGCGGAGCAGGGAGAGAAGTTCCGGGCCTGCTTCACTCGTCCAGGCATCGAGGTGTTCGCAGACGGGCGATCGACGCATCCCTTGCACGACCTCGGGCGCCTCGTCAACTGGCCGGCGATTGCCGCCTGCGGGCAGGTCGATGCAAGGCTGCGTTTCCTCACCGATACCCATCCGTTCGCTCAATTCGATGACCACGCAGCCAACGACCAGATCGCCCGGCACTCACATCGTTTCATGCGCAGCGATTCGCCTCTTTGGTTTGGAGCCAGCACGTACGATGCAGTGCCATTGCGTGAAGCCACGCCAACGGAAAGCTGGAGCAAGGATGAGGAAGGCCAGGCTTTCAGAGAGGAGCCGTCGCCTCGGAACCCCAGGATCAGGGTGTTCATGCGCCGAGTCCTCGAACACGAACGCGGCCCCCAGGGCGCCTGGCTCGCGTGGAGCCACGATGAGTTGCTGACAGAAGCGGCAAGAATCGGCCTCCAGCCTCTCGAGGCTTTCAGCGTCGAGCTGCGGCCTGTATCAGAGGCGCAGCAGGCGCGGGGAATGCGAACGATCGAAAACTCGGCCTTCGGCTACTACAACAGTTCGGAATGATGATCAATCTAATCAGTCGCCCCATTCCAACTCGCAAGCGCGTACTGAATCGCTTCGGAATTTGAGGAGTCGCGGCGCGTGCAGCGCACGCATCCGTCGGGCCCGCCTCCCCGCGTTCAAAGCCATCCGCAAGTTTCGCGGGAGCCGCGATCGCCACTTACGCCTTCCGCAGCCCTGAGCGCCGGCGCGGCCCGCGTCGAACAGCGGCGCCCACGCCGATTTGCGCTGGATCAAGCCTGCTCGCGTTTTTACCCAACGACACTAGGGCTAGCGTATCTTGCGCGCTCTGACCACATATCTAGTGTCGACACGATGATCCCCAAGCCCTTCGAGATCCCGGCCCGCCCGCTCGCGGTGATCAAGCGCGAAGGCCACACGGTGCCCTTCGACGACCGCAAGATCCTCGACGCCATCACCCGCGCCGGCGCCGCGACCGGCGAGTTCGACGCGGCGCGTGCGGCCACCCTCGGCGCCGCCGTGGTCGAGCGTTTGAGCCGGCGCGTCACCGGGGTCGAGCAGATCCAGGACGAGGTCGAGCGCATGCTCCAAGAGAGCGGCCACTTCGCAACCGCGCGCGCCTTCATCGTCTACCGCGAGCAGCACCGCAGATTGCGCAGCGACCGCGCCGTCTCGGTCGACGTCGAGCGCTCGGTCAACGAATACCTGGCCCAGCAGGACTGGCGCGTCCAGGCGAACGCGAACCAGGGCTATTCGCTCGGCGGCTTGATCCTCAACGTCTCGGGCAAGGTCATCGCCAACTACTGGCTCGGGCATGTCTACCCGCCCGAGGTCGGGCTGGCGCATCGCGAGGCCGACCTCCACATCCACGACCTCGACATGCTCGCCGGCTACTGCGCCGGCTGGTCGCTGCGCACCCTGCTGCACGAAGGCCTGAACGGCGTGCCGGGCAAGGTCGAGGCGGGGCCGCCGCGCCATCTGTCGAGCGCGGTCGGGCAGATCGTCAACTTCTTGGGCACGCTGCAGAACGAATGGGCCGGCGCCCAGGCCTTCAGCTCCTTCGACACCTACCTCGCGCCCTACGTGCGCAAGGACAACCTGAGCTACGAGCAGGTACGCCAGTGCCTGCAGGAGCTGATCCACAACCTCAACGTGCCCTCGCGCTGGGGCACGCAGACGCCGTTCACCAACCTCACCTTCGACTGGACCTGCCCGCAGGACCTGCGCGAGCAGGTGCCGGTGATCGGCGGCGTCGAGATGCCTTTCGCCTACGGCGACCTGCAGGCCGAGATCGACCTCATCAACCGCGCCTACATCGAGGTGATGATGGAAGGCGACTCGAAGGGCCGCGCCTTCACCTTCCCGATTCCGACCTACAACATCACGCCCGACTTCGACTGGGAGCACCCGAACACCGAGCGCCTGTTCGAGATGACGGCGAAATACGGCCTGCCGTATTTCCAGAACTTCCTCAATTCGGACCTCGAGCCGCGCATGGTGCGCTCGATGTGCTGCCGGCTGCAGCTCGACCTGCGCGAGCTGCTCAAGCGCGGCAACGGCCTTTTCGGCTCGGCCGAGCAGACGGGCTCGCTCGGCGTCGTGACGATCAACTGTGCGCGCCTGGGCTACGTCCACGCCGGCGACGAAGCCGGCCTGCTCGCCCGCACCGACGCCTTGATCGCACTGGCGCGCACCAGCCTCGAGATCAAGCGCAAGGTGATCCAGGGCCACATGGACAACGGGCTCTTCCCCTACACCCGGCGTTATCTCGGCACGCTGCGCAACCATTTCTCGACCATCGGCGTGAACGGCATCAACGAGATGATCCGCAACTTCAGCGCCGACCGCGAGGACATCACCACGCCCTGGGGCGAGGCCTTTGCGCTGCGCTACCTCGACCACATCCGCGCGCGCATCGTCGAGTTGCAGGAAGAGACCGGCCACCTCTACAACCTCGAGGCGACCCCGGCCGAAGGCACGACCTACCGCTTCGCGCGCGAAGACCGCAAGCGCCTGCCCGGCATCCTGCAGGCGGGCACCGAAGAGCAGCCGTACTACACGAATTCGTCGCAGCTGCCGGTGGGTTTCACGAGCGATCCGTTCGAGGCGCTCGAACGCCAGGAAGCGCTGCAGCGCAAGTACACCGGCGGCACCGTGCTGCACCTGTACCTGGGCGAGCGCGTGTCCTCGACCGCCGCCTGCCGCGAACTGGTGCGGCGCGCGCTCGGGCGCTTCCGCCTGCCCTACATCACCGTGACGCCGACCTTCTCGATCTGCCCCACGCACGGCTACCTCGCCGGCGAGCACCTGTATTGCCCGAAGTGCGACGACATCGCGCTGGCGCGCAAGCGCGCGCAGGCCGAATCCCCCTCCGCCCTGAACCCGTGAACCCTTGAAGGAGACCCCCCGATGACCCGCAGCCCGACCCCGACGCCCCACCCCCAACTCGCCGAGCACGAGCGCCAGCGCTGCGAGGTCTGGACCCGCGTGATGGGCTACCACCGTCCGGTGGCCTCGTACAACATCGGCAAGCAGGGCGAGTTCAACGAGCGCTGCTATTTCGAAGAATCGGCGGCCCTGGCCGAGGTCGAATAAGCCTCCTCACCGTCTTGCGCCCGATCGAAGTCGGCGGCCTGACCCCGCTGTCCACCACCGACTGGCCCGATCACCTCGCCGCGGTCGTCTTCGTCCAGGGCTGTCCCTGGCGCTGCCACTACTGCCACAACCGCAGCCTGCAGCCGCGCGGCGCCGGCACCGGGCCGACCTGGCCCGAGCTGCTGCCCTGGCTGGCGCGGCGCAGCGGGCTGATCGACGGCGTCGTCTTCAGCGGCGGCGAGCCCACGCTCGACCGCGCGCTGGAAAGCGCCGTGGCCCAGGTGCGCGCGCTCGGGCTCGAGGTGGCGCTGCACACCGCGGGCATCTTCCCCGAGCGCCTGCGCGCCCTGCTGCCCAGCCTGTCCTGGGTCGGCCTGGACCTGAAGACCGGCTTCGCCGGCTACGACGACCTCACGCAATCGCGCGGCAGCGCGGCCCGCGTGCAGCGGTCGCTCGACGCCTTGCTCGAAAGCGGCGTGGCGCACGAGATCCGCACGACCTACCACCCGGCGCTGATCGACGACGAGGCGCTGCTCGACACCGCGCGCCGCCTCGGCGCGCTCGGCGTGCCGCACTGGGTGCTGCAGCGCTGGCGCGCGCCCGAGGGCGATGCCGAGTCGAGCCTGCCGCCCTGGCGCTGGCCGGATGCGGACCTGCTCGACGCGCTGCGCGCGCAAGGGCCGGCCTTGTCGCTGCGCTGAAGCAGCGCCGCCCACAGCGGGAACACGCAGCGCGTCGCGAGCATCGACGAGGCGGCGACACCCGCTGCGGCCGCGCCCTTCTTCCCGTCCCGGCACGGACGCGCAAATCGAACTCCGCTTCGCGGATCTCAATCGAGCGCCAGCGTCTCCACCCAGTTCGGCCCGCCGCCCAGGGCCAGGGTCTGGCGCGATTCCAAGGTCTCGCCCTCGAAGGCGAAGAGCCGCAGTGCGCCGCTGTCCTGGCCGGCCGCGATGAGCCAGCGCCCCGTCGGGTCGAAGGCGAAGCCGCGCGGATTCGCCTCGGTGTCGAACGAGCCGCGCGGCGCCAGCGAGCCGTCCGCCGGATCGACCGCGAACAAGGCCAGCGTGCCCGAGCGGCGCTCGGAAGCCACCAGATGGCGGCCGTCGGGCGCGAGATGAAGGTCGGCTGCCCAGGGCTTGGCGTCGAAGCCCGGCGGCAGCGTGCTCACGACCTGACGCTCGGCCAGGCCGTCGTCGCTGCAGTCGTGCACGGCCAGCGAGCCGTCGAGTTCGCCCAGCACGTACAGATGCCGGCCCGATGCGTCCCAGACGAAATGGCGCGGCCCCGAACCCGGGCGCATCGCCAGCACTTGCTGCGAGCCGGCGTCGAGCGCGCCGCCGGCCGCGTCGAAGCGCCAGCGCAGGAGGCAGTCGCCGCCCAGGCTGCTCGCCCAGACAAAGCGGTTGGCGCGGTCGGCGCGAATGGCATGAGCCTTCGGCGGCGTCGGCAGCACCTGTTGCGCGGCTTCGGCGACGCCTTCTGGGGCGATAGCGCTCACCGACACCTGGTTGCCGCCGTACGAGGCGGCGAGCAGGAAGCGCCCGCTGCGGTCGCAGGCGATGTAAGGCATGCTCTCAGGCAGCGGCGCGATGCCGATCAGGCGCAGCCGGCCGCGGCCCGGCTCGACGGCGAAGCTCAGCACCGCGAGCGGGTCCGAGCGCCGCGCCGCGTAGAGAAAACGCCCATCGGGGCTCAGCGCCAGCGGCATCACGACGCCGCCGATCTCGACGCGTTGCTCGACCTCGAGCCGCCCTTGTTCCAGCCGCAGCACGACGACTTCGCCGCCGGCTTCATTCGAGACGTAGACCGCGCAGGCCATCTTCAGACCCCCCGGCACGCGGCGCGCATCAGAACGGCCCCTGGCGGACGAAGGCGCCGCCCTGGTAAATGGTGGCCGGATCGTCGCGATCGAGCCGGGGCTGGCGCGCTTCGACCTCGGCGCGGAAGGGTTCGGAGCTGTCCTGCGGCCGGTAGCCGAGGTGGCGCGCGCTGGTGTTGTCCCACCACGAGCCGTGGTTGTCCGACAGCCCGTAGACGATGCTGTGGCCGACCACCGGCGCCTTCAGCGCGGCGAGCACGAGGCGCTCGAGGTCGGCGTAGCTGAGCCAGGTGGCGAGCATGCGCCGGTCTTTCGGCTCGGGGAACGAGGAGCCGATGCGCAGGCTCACGGTCTCGATGCCCCAGCGGTCGAAATAGAGCTGGGCCAGGTTCTCGCCGAAGGCCTTGCTCAGGCCGTAGAGGCCGTCGGGGCGGACCGGATCGCGCGGCGAGACGACCTCGTCCTGGCGATAAAAGCCGGTGACGTGGTTCGAACTCGCGAAGACGATGCGGCGCACGCCCTGCACCCGCGCCGCTTCGTAGAGGTGGTAGGCGCCGACGATGTTGGCGGCCAGGATCGGCGCCCAGGGCTGTTCGGTCGAGACCCCGCCCAGGTGGACGACGGCGTCCACGCCCTCGAGCAGGGCCTGCACCGCGGCCACGTCTTCCAGCGCCGCCGGGACGAGTTCCTCGTTCGCGGCGGCGGCGCCGAGCTCGGCCACGTCGCTCAGCCTCAGCACGCGGCAATGGGGGGCGAGGCGCCGGCGCAATTCACGCCCCAGGCCGCCGGCCGCGCCGGTGAGCAGGAGGCGGCCGAACATCGGAGTGGGGATGGAGGGGGTCATCGGGGTCGAGTGGCTGGTTGGAACTCGTCGGCGGTCGGGATAGGCGCGCCGATGCTCGGCTCGGCCGTAGGCGGTGTCAAGGTCCCGGCACCCGGAGAATGCTGCTGGTGCTGCGATGAAACCACGGCCCCTGCACCATCTCGCGCTCGAATTCGTCGGAACATCGAGCCGGCGCACTCGCGAACGGCCGCAAGCGCCGCCGCACCGGGCCCGACCTCCCAATGCGCGATGATCGGCCCGCCCGATTTGTACGACACCCGACACCCCCACCCTTTGCCCGAGGACCCCCATGCGACCGAACCGACTCCGCGAAATCTGGGCCGCCGACGCCACCGCCGTCAACGGCTGGCTCGCCATTCCGAGCAGCGTCAGCGCCGAGACCATGGCGCACCAGGGCTGGGACACGCTGACGATCGATCTCCAGCACGGCCTGATCGACTACCCTGCGATGCTGACCATGCTGCAGGCGATCTCGACCACGGCCACCGTGCCCATCGTGCGCGTGCCCTGGCTCGAGCCGGGCATCATCATGAAGGCGCTCGACGCCGGCGCCTACGGCGTGATCTGCCCGATGGTGAACACGCGCGAGGACGCCCAGCGCCTCGTCGCCTACACCCATTACGCGCCGCGCGGCACGCGCAGCTTCGGGCCGATGCGCGCCCTGCTCTACGGCGGCGCCGACTACGCCGAGCACGCCGACGACACGATCGTCGCCTTCGCGATGATCGAGACCGCGCAGGCGCTGGACCAGCTCGACGCCATCCTCTCGGTCGAAGGGCTGGACGCGATCTACATCGGGCCCTCCGACCTCTCGCTCGCGCTCGGCTGCAAGCCGGTGTTCGACGACGTCGAGCCCAAGGTGGCGCAGGCCATCGATCACATCGTCGAGCGCGCCCGCGCGCACGGCGTCAAGGCCGGCATCCACAACGGCCGGCCCGACGTGGCGCGCGCGCGCGTGGCCAAGGGCTTCCGCTTCGTCACGCTGGGTTCGGACGCGCGGCTGCTGGCCTCCGGCTCGCAGCAACTGCTCGAAGCGATGCGCCACCCCGCTTAGCCCGTGCCGAGGCCTCGGCTATAAGGGGGCGCCGCGCCCGCGCCCATGGACCCGAACACCGTCATCGCCGTCATCGCCGCCCACCTGCTGGCGATGGGCGGCCTGATGTTCCTGATCGGCCGGGACATGCCGCCGCGCACCGGCCTCGAGCGCTGGTCGGTGGGCATGCTCGTCTTCGGGTCGAGCTTCGTCGCCCGCCTCGTCGGCGGCGCCGAAGCCGCGACGGCCTGGTCACTGGCCACCGACGCCTGCGTCATCGTCTCGACCCTGCTCTTCATCAGCGGCCTGCGCGAATTCATCGGCGTCGACCCGCTGACGCGCCGCACCGGCCTCGCCACCCTGGCCGCCTGCCTCGCGGTCGAGGCGACGGCCATCGCCTTCGCCGGCCACGTCGGGCGCTTCGCCACCATCGACATCGTGCTCGGATTCATCTACGGCGCGCTCGTCGGCCACGCCTTCACCGCGCCGCGGCGCATCGAACCCGCGCTGTTCGTGCCGATGCGGGTGCTCGCCGTGACGATGGGCCTGCTCGCCCTGCTCACCCTGGGCCGCGGCCTTTACATCGCCCGCCACGGCATGTGGGCGGTCGACAGCGGCCGCTTCACCCAGGTCTACTACGCCTATGCCTCGCTGTGCGCGGTGCTGCTGCCGATGTGCCTGATGTGGCTGCTGTTCGTGCGCCTGAACGGCCAGCTCGCCGACCTCGCGACGCGCGATGCGCTCACGCGCGTGCTCAACCGCAACGGCCTGAACGAGGCCCTGCAGCGCCATTTCGGCAGCCGCGCCGCGCCGCCGATGACGCTGCTGGCGGTCGACATCGACCACTTCAAGCGCATCAACGACGGCTGGGGCCACGCCAGTGGCGACCTCGTGCTGCGCGCGGTGGCCGACGCCCTGGCGCGCAACGTGCGGCCGGCCGACCTGGTGGCGCGCACCGGGGGCGAGGAGTTCGTCGTCTGCAGCCCGGCCATCGACCCCGCCCAGGCCCTGGCCCTGGCCGAGCGCCTGCGCGCGGCCGTGGAGGCGCTGCGCCCTCCGCTCACCGATGGCCGCACGCGCGCGCAGTGCACGGTGAGCATCGGCATTGCAGCGCCGTTCGCGGCGCTCGAGACCTGGCCCGATGCCGCTGCCGCCGCCGACCGTGCGCTCTATGCCGCCAAGGAGGCGGGGCGCAACCGCGTCGTCGTCGCCTGAGATCGCCCCCCGGACCTGCGGCTTCGCGTGCAGGCCCCCCGGGGCCTTCACGAATCGCCCGGCAAGGCCGGCTCGACTCATGAGCCGGGCGAGTTCAGGCCTCGGCCTCGATCGCCCCGAGCAGGCGCATGTCGGCCACCGTGCGGTTGCCGCCGTCCCAGTGCACGGCGTCGACGTAGCGCATGCCGATCGCGACGTCGGCGCCACGATAGGCGCGCGTCGCATGGACCTCGGCGCCGAGCGCCGGGTCGCGCGCGCTGATGCTGAGCATCATGCGCAGGCCCTCGGGCGCGGCGGGGCCGAGCAGCAGGTCGCGCAACGGGCTCGAGGCATCGAGCTCGTGCATCACGGTCCAGGTCTGGGCGAACAAGGGCAGCAGCGGCATCACCAGCTTCAGCTCGACGGCGCGGCGGAAGCTCTGGCCTTCGGGGCCCTCGTCGACGACGAGCACGGTGAGCCGCGCCTGGGCATCCGACAACGGATTGGCGCGGCCGTTGCCCACGCGCAGCATCAGGATCGGGCGCGAGCCGTGGCGGCTGACGACGGCGTGGTCGGCGAACAGGATCTTCGCCTTGGGCTTTGAAAAACGCACGAAGACGAGGCCGGTGGTCGTCGCCGTGAACAGCATGCCGACGAAGATCTCGAAGGTCGCGACCCAATGGCCGTAGAGCGTGGCCGGGGCCATCACGCCGTAGCCGACCGTGGCCAGGGTCTCGACGCTGAAGAAGAAGGCATCGGCGAACTGGCGCGGCGGCAGGTTGGCGATGCAGCCCGGCACCTCGAAATAGCAGAGCGCGAAGAGGATGTTGACGAGGCCGTAGGCGCCGATGAGCAAGGCGAAGAACGCGGGCCAGCTCAGGGTGAGGGCGACGTGGTACGGGTCGCGCCAGTCGAAGCGCGAAACGCCCAGGGTCTCGAGGTTCACCCGGCTCGCGCCGTTGTCGATGGCGACCTTGATGCGGGGGTCATGCTGTCGCTTCATCGCGTACTCCGGGGCGGCGCTGCTGGGGACTGTTGCGCAGCCGGAGTGTCAGGTTGCCCCGCGGCCGGCGGCCCGAAAAAGTTCGGGCGTCGCAACAAGCGGCGGATTATCTCGAAGCGGAGCGCCGGGAGATCTTCGGCATCACCGCGCCGACTGCTTCGGGATCGCCGTGACCCGAACGCACTACATTGCTGCAATGAAGACCGCCGTCATCCCCCGGATCCGCGTCGAGCCCGAGTTGCGCGCCGAACTCGAGTCCGTGCTCGAGCCGGGCGAGGCCTTGACCGACTTCGTCGAAGCGAGCGTGCGCAGCGCAATCGCCTTCAGGCGCGTTCAAAGCGAGTTCCACGCGCGGGCCTTGGCGGCTTCGCAGGACTGCCACCGCAGCGGCGTCAGCGTGCCTGTCGAGACCGTCCTGGCGCGGCTGCAATCGAAACTCGATGCCAAGCGCAAGAATCTCGGACGATGAGTTTTGCTGCTCGGCCGTCGCCCACGGCCGAAGCGGACCTGGAACGCCTCTTCGATTTCCTGCTCGACCGGGCCGGGACGGGCGCTGAACTCGACCGCGCCCAAGCCGCGATCGACACCATCGGGGCGGTCGCGCAGCATCAATGGGCGCTCACGCCCTACAGCTTTCGCAAGGCCGCGCGCAACCCGGCTCAGTGCGAACTGATCATTCGGCGCCACCGGGTACGTCGCACTGCACGAGATCGTCAGCCCGTCGAAGGTCGTGGTGCTGGCGCTGCGCCACCAGCGCGAAGAGGACTGTCACTGACCGGAATCAACCGGCCACGACAGCCTGGCGCGAACCCGGCGCCTCTGCCCGCGCTTCGCCGCTCGCCACCAGCAACTGCGCGACGACCGAGACCGCGATCACCTCGGGCTCCTTGCCGACGATGCCGGGCAGGCCGATCGGGCAGGTCATGCGCGCCAGCACGGACTCATCGATGCCGCGCGCCTCGAAGCGGTGGCGAAAGCGCGCGCGCTTGGTCTTCGAGCCGATCAGGCCGAGAAAGCCGAAGTCGCCGCGGCGCAGGATTTCGGCGCTGATGCGCCAGTCCAGATCATGGCTGTGCGTCAGCACGAGGTAGAAGTCGCCTGGCGCGGCGCTCGCGACCTCGGCCTCGACCGGCTCGGCGTGGATGCGCTCGACGTGGGCCGCGCTCGGCGCGGCGGGAAAGGCCTCTTCGCGCTCGTCGATCCATTGCACCCGGCAGGCGATGCCTTCGAGCAGCCGCACGATGGCGCGCCCGACGTGGCCGGCGCCGTAGAGCTGCAGTGCGAAGCGAGGTGCGGGCGCATCCCATTCGGCGGGCCGGCTCGCCGCGAGCGCCTGGTAGCGCAGGCTCACCATGCCGCCGCAGCATTGGCCCAGCGCGGGCCCGAGCGGCCAGCGCTGTTCGAGCGCGAGATCGGCCCCGGCCAGCAGCGCGCGCGCATGCTCGACGGCCTTCCACTCCAGATGCCCGCCGCCGATCGTGCCCAGCACCTCGCGCGCACCGACCAGCATGCGCGTGCCGGTTTCGCGCGGTACCGAGCCCTGGTGGCCGCTGACCTCGACGACGATCGCGGCCCGCCCTTCGGCTTGCCAGAACAGCGCCGCGGCCTGCAGGTTCACTGGTGCACCCTAAGGCCTGCGGCCCGACCGCCCGAGCGGGAATGAGCCCGAAGGCAAAGCCTGCGGGCTCATGACGCCGCCCTCACCGCGTCGATGGCGCGCAGGATGGCCTCGCTCGTCGCCGGCGCCTGCAGCGGCGGGTCGATGCGATGGCCGCCGACCGCAGACACCGCGTCGCGGATCGCGAAGAAGACCGAGAACGGCAGCAGCAGCGGCGGCTCGCCCGCGGCCTTGCTGCGGTGGATGCTGTCCTGCACGTTCTCGCAGTCGTAGAGTTTCACGTTGAAGACCGGCGGGCAGTCGTTCGCGGTCGGGATCTTGTAGGTGCTCGGCGCATGCGTCGTCAGCAGCCCCGTCTGCGGGTGCCAGACCAGCTCTTCCGTCGTGAGCCAGCCCATGCCCTGGATGAAGGCGCCTTCGACCTGGCCGATGTCGACGGCCGGGTTGAGCGAGCGGCCCACGTCGTGCAGCACGTCGGCGCGCAGCAGCCGCGATTCGCCCGTCAAGGTGTCGACCAGCACCTCGCTCACCGCGGCGCCGTAGGCGAAGTAGTAGAACGGGTGGCCCTGCATGGTCTCGCGGTCCCACGAGAGCCCGGGGGTGGCGTAGAAGCCGTCGCTCCAGAGCTGCACCCGCGCCTGGTAGGCCTGGACCACGAGTTCGGCGAATGCCAGCTCGCTGGCGCCGGCCTCGACCCGCCCCCGGGCGAAGCGCACCGCATCGACGCTGCAGCCGTAGCGCTCTGCCGCAAAGGCGGCCAGGCGCTCGCGGATCTGCCGCGCCGCATCCTGCGCCGCCTTGCCGTTGAGGTCGCTGCCGGTCGAGGCCGCGGTGGCCGAGGTGTTGGCCACCTTGTCGGTGTCGGTCGCGCTCACGCGCACGGCCGCCATGGGCAGGCCGAGTTCGTGCGCCACCACCTGCGCCACCTTGGTGTTCAGGCCCTGGCCCATCTCGGTGCCGCCGTGGTTCACGAGCACCGAGCCGTCGGTGTAGACGTGCACGAGGGCGCCGGCCTGGTTCAGGTGGACGACGTTGAACGAGATGCCGAACTTCAGCGGCGTGAGCGCAATGCCCTTCTTCAGCACCGGGCTCGTGGCGTTGAAGGCCGCCACGGCGCTGCGGCGCGCGGCGTAGTCGCTGCTGGCGGCGAGTTCGGCGACGAGCGGCTCGATCACGTTGTCGACCACGGTCTGGCCGTAGGGCGTGACGTTGTTCGATGCGGTGCCATAGAAGTTGGCGCGCCGCACTTCGAGCGCATCCTTGCCGAGGGCGCGCGCGATCGAGTCGAGCGCGGATTCGATCGCGATCGCCCCCTGCGGCCCGCCGAAGCCGCGGAAGGCCGTGTTGCTCTGGGTGTTGGTGCGGCCGGAGAAGCCATACATCTCCACCGCGGGCAGCCAGTAGGCGTTGTCGAAATGGCAGAGCGCGCGCGTCATCACCGGCCCCGAGAGGTCGGCCGAATGGCCAGCGCGCGAAATCATCGTGACCTCGGCGCCGAGGATGCGGCCTTGGTCGTCGTAGCCCGCTTCCAGCTCGTAGTGGAAGCAGTGGCGGCGCCCGGTGACGAGAAAGTCGTCGTCGCGGTCCAGGCGCAGCTTGACCGGGCGCTGCAGCTTGGCTGCGGCCACGGCGGCGGCGCAGGCGAACAAGGCCGATTGCGACTCCTTGCCGCCGAAGCCGCCGCCCATGCGCCGGCACTGCACCTGCACCGCATGGGCCGGGCGCTGCAAGGCGTGGGCGACGAGGTGCTGCATCTCGCTCGGATGCTGGGTCGAGCAGAAGACCTGCATGCCGCCGTCCTCGACCGGCACGGCATAGGCGATCTGGCCTTCGAGATAGAACTGCTCCTGGCCGCCGACGTCGAAGCGCGTGCTCAGGCGGTGCGGCGCGGCGTCGATGGCGGCGCGCGCATCGCCGCGCTTCATGTGCATCGGCGGCACTACGTACTGGCCTGCGGCATGGGCTTGCTCGGGCGTCAGCACCGGGGCCAAGGCCTCGGCGACGATGACCTCGCGCGCCTGGGCCGCGGCGCGCCGCGCCAGCGTGCGCGTGGTCGCGACGACGAGAAACACCGGCTGGCCGAGGTAGCGCAGCGTGGCCCCGGGCTCGCCGGCGAAGATGGGGTCGTCGTGGACGAGCGAGCCGCAGTCGTTGGCACCGGGAATGTCGCGCGCGCTCAAGACCGCGACGACGCCGGGCAGCGCGCGCAGGCGATCGAGGTCCAGCGCCACGAGCCGGCCATGGGCGACGGGCGAGAGGCCGAGCGCGGCGTGCAGGGTGCCGGCGCGCTCTGCAATGTCGTCGGTATAAGGCGCGGCACCGGCAACGTGCAGATGCGCCGATTCGTGCGCCAGCGCGGCGCCCGCGACGCCGGTGGCTTCGGCCTGGACGACGCCGGGTTCGACGAGCTGGTTCATGCCACCTCCTCGCGGGCCCAGACGCTGGTGGCCGCAGGCGCCAGCGGATCGTCGGGGCGGGTTTCGAGCCAGAAGCGGCGCAGCAGGTTCTGCGCCACGCGGCGCCGGTAGTCGGCGCTGGCGCGCATGTCGGTGAGCGGCTCGAAGTCCTGCGCCA
>JAGWTS010000473.1 GCA_028868875.1 Burkholderiales bacterium
GGAAGATCACCGGCAGCGCGACGCCGCGCGCCACCAGTTCGTCGTGCACCTGCAGCCCCGAGATCGGTTCCATGCGCACGTCCAGCAGGATGCAGCCGCGCAAGGGGCCGGCGTCGAGCGCGGCCAGCAGCTCGGGGCCGCTGGCGTAGGTGTGCACCGCATGCCCGTGCGAATGGAGCAGGAAGGCGAGCGCGTTGCGCACGGCCGCCTCGTCGTCGACGATGTGCACCGCGGGTGTCGTCATGTTTCCTCCGTGGCGGCCGTCGCCAGGCTGAACGGCAGCGTGAACGAGAAGCGCGCCCCGCCGAGCGCGCTCGTCCCCGCCTCGAGCGCGCCGTGGTGCGCCTCGACGACCGAGCGGCAGATCGCCAGCCCCATGCCCATGCCCTCGGGCTTGGTCGAGTGAAAGGGCGCCGCCAGCACCTCGACGCCCAGGCCTCCCAGCCCCGGCCCGTTGTCGTCGACGTCGACGCGCAGGAAGCGCTCGCCGGCGCGCGCGGCGGCGATGCGGATCTGCGGCGCCGGATGCCCGGCGAGGGCGTCGGCGGCGTTGCGCAGCAGGTTGATCAGCACCTGCTCGACGAGCACCGGATCGGCGAAGACCGCAGGCAGCCCGGGCGCGAGCGCGGTCTCGACGCCGATGCCCTGGCGCTGCAGGTCGCGCCGCAGCAGCCCGAGCGCGCGCTCCACGATCGCGGGCAGGGCGCAGGTCTCGCGCTGCGGCGCGCGCCGCGTCAGGAAGGCGCGGATGCGCTGCACGATGCGCCCCGCCTCGGCCGCCTGCTCGCCCAGGCCGCGCAGGGCGTCGAGCACGATCGCGTCCGCATAGCCCGCGCGCTCGAGCGAGCGCAGCACGCCGCCGCCGTAGCCGGCGATCGCCGCCAGCGGCTGGTTCAGCTGGTGCGCGAGCGCCGAGGCCACCTCGCCCAGCGTGGTCAGGCGCGAATGCGTCGCCAGCACCTCGGCGCGCCGGCGCTCGCGCTCCTCGGCCTGCTTGCGCGCGCCGATGTCGACGATCGACCCCATCCAGCCGGTCTGCCGCCCCTGAGCGTCGACGAGCGGGGCCTCGAAGATCATGACGTCGATCGGCGTGCCGTCGCTGCGCACCCAGCGCGCCTCGTAGCCGTCGCGCGGCGCATGGCCGGCCATGTTGCGGCGGTGCCGCTGCATGCTCTCGGCCACGGCGTCGCCGGGCCAGTAGGGCATCGGCGGCATGCGCCCGAGCAGTTGCTCGGGCGTGAAGCCCACGAGGTCGCAGAAGGCGCGGTTGACGTGCACGAGCCGGCCTTCGGCGTCGCGCCCGCGCAGGCCGACGGTGAGCGAGTCCTCGATCGCGCGCCGCCAGGCGGCCTCGGTGCGCCAGCGCGTCTCGGCGGCGGCCACTTCGCGCATCTGGCGCCGCAGCATCCAAGAGGCGGCGCCGCTCAGCAGCAGGAAGGCCGCCATCAGCGCCAGCGGCAGCCGGCGCCACCAGGGCAGGCTCGCCTCGCGCGTCGTGAGCTCGAGGTAGGTGTCGGCCATCTCGGGCTCGAGGCTCACGCGGTAGCTCTGGCGCCCGGCCGGCGCCAGCGCATTGCCGGTGGCGGCGATGACCTCGCCCAGGCCGTCGACGAGGCGCACGTCGTATTTGCGCCCGAGCCACCAGGGCACGGTCTGGCGCAGCAGCGCGCCGGGGTCGAACTGGACCACGAGCTTGCCGCCGCCCGCCGTGGGCGCCGCCAGATGCGCCGAGAGACCGCGCTCGTCGATGCTGCGATGCTGCGGCAGCACGACCGGCTGGGGCGCCTGGTCGGGCACGTGGGCGAGGATGCGGTTGTGGGCATCGAGCGCGGTGGCGCTGAGCCAGAGCCGGTGCAGCCCGGCGGCGAGCCTGGATTCGCGCAGCAGCCCGGCTTCGTCGACCGCGGCCGGCAGCGCCTGCGCCAGCCGGCGCACTTCGGCGTTTTCGCTGTCGAGCCAGTCGGAGATGCGGCTGTTCAGGGTGAGCGCATCCGCGATCAGGGTGTGGCGCGCGTCTTCCGCCTCCTGGGCGTCGGACCATTGCAGCCAGGTGCCGAAGGCGCACGTGAAGGCGAGCGCGAGCACGAGCGGCCAGACCCAGGCGGCGCGGCGCAGCAGGGTGGGCGCGAAGGTCGACACGGCATCCATGCCCAAAGTCTAGGTCGCGCCGGGCCTGGCCGGACCGGGCGGGCGCCGGAATGTGGGAGTCCACAACTGGCGCCGCGGGCTCGCGGATCGCAAAATTTGCCGATCCGTTGGAGAACCTGCAGGAGACAAGCCTTGAACCATTCGTCCACCCCGACCCGCCGCCTCGTCATCGCCGCCGGCCTCGCTGCCGCAGCGCTCGCGCTGCCGGCTTTCGCGCAAGCGCCGATCGTCATCAAGTTCAGCCACGTCGTCGCCCCCGACACACCCAAGGGCAAGGGCGCCGAGCGCTTCAAGCAGCTCGTCGAGGAGCGCAGCAAGGGCCGCATCAAGGTCGAGGTCTACCCGAACAGCCAGCTCTACAAGGACAAGGAAGAGCTCGAGGCGCTGCAACTCGGCTCGGTGCAGATGCTCGCCCCTTCGCTGTCCAAGTTCGGGCCGCTGGGCGTGAAGGAATTCGAGGTCTTCGACCTGCCCTTCATCTTCAAGGACGCGGCCGCGTTCAACAGCCTGACCAACGGCAAGCTCGGCCACGAGCTGTTCGCCAAGCTCGAGCCCAAGGGCATCAAGGGCCTGGCCTACTGGGACAACGGCTTCAGCCTGATGAGCGCGAACCGCCCGCTGCACCGAGTCGCCGACTTCAAGGGCCTGAAGATGCGCATCCAGAGCTCCAAGGTGCTGGACGCGCAGATGCGCGCGCTGGGCGCGATCCCTCAGGTGATGGCCTTCAGCGAGCTCTACCAGGCGCTGCAGTCGGGCGTCGTCGACGGCACCGAGAACGTGGCCAGCAACATCTGGACGCAAAAGCTCTACGAGGTGCAGAAGGACATCACGGTCTCGTACCACAACCACCTGGCCTACGCCGTCATCGTCAACAAGAAGTTCTACGACGGCCTGCCGGCGGACCTGCGCGCCGTCGTCGACAGCTCGGTCAAGGACGCCACGACCTACGCCGACGCGATCGCCGCGACCGAGAACGCGCAGGCGCTGGAGAAGGTCAAGGCCAGCGGCAAGACCAACGTCTACACCCCGACCGCGGCCGAGATCAACGAGTGGAAGAAGGCCTTGATGGTCGTCCACAAGGAGATGGCCGGCCGGGTCGGCGCGGCGACCATCCAGGAAGCCTACAAGGAAGCGGGCTTCATCGCGCCGAGATAGGCTCCCCCCCGAAGCGCCATCGGCGCGCCCGACCGCTTGCAAGCGGTGTGGGCCTGCAGCAGGCACAAGGCCGCTTCTGCGC
>JAGWTS010000087.1 GCA_028868875.1 Burkholderiales bacterium
GCTCAGCGGCGGCGAGCAGCAGATGCTGGCGATCGGCCGCGCGCTGATGACCGAGCCGCGCATGCTGGTGCTGGACGAACCGTCGATGGGGCTGGCGCCGGCGATCGTCGACCTGGTCTTCCAGGCGATCGTCACGCTGCACCGCCAGGGCCAGTCCATCCTGCTGGTCGAGCAGAACGCGCAGATCGCGCTGTCGGTCTGCGACTACGCCTACCTGATGAAGCGCGGCTCGATCGTGATGCAGGGCACGGTGGCCGCGCTGCGCGCCGATGCCGGGGTGCTCGACGCCTACCTCGCCTGAGGGCCGCGGCGCCAAGGCCCGAGAATCGGGCGAATGAAAACGCCCGCCCGCTTGCACAACCTGATGGCCGAAGGCCTGATCGACAGCGTCGTCCGCCAGCTCAAGAGCGGCAAGGAAGCCGATGTCTACGTCGTGCGCTGCGGCGCAGATGTCAAACGCGGTCGAGATGCAACACCCGTTCCGCCCTCGCTCGGCGCAAATCCGGCCAACCGTTGCAACTTCGCTGGAATCGTGAGTCGTGTAAAGTTGCCAACTGGCGAGAGCTTGAGCTAATTCTGCAAAGTACGAGTACCCGAGCCCCGAACGCTCCGATGAGCCACGGCCTCGAACTTCGCCTCGCCGACGGCGCGACGATCTAACCAACTTGCCAAGATATAACCAACTAGGTTATCTTCGCACATGGAGAAGCTCACGCCGCATTGCAAGCTGCCGGTCGTCATGCGGCTCATCGTCGAGGGCAAGGTCCGCATGACGCGGACTACGCTCATAGGCGCAGCGGAGATGGGGCTCGACGCTCTGGCCATCGTCGAGGTCGTCTAGGCGCTGCAGCCGGCGGGCTCCTACAAGAGCATGACCACTTACGACGACCACCGGGTCTGGCATGACGTGTACCGGCCTCGCACGCCGGCTGGCGACATCTATCTGAAGCTTACCGTCATCGAAGACGTGCTGATCGTTTCGTTCAAGGAGCTATGAGCATGAAGTGCCCTCACTGCGGTCGTTCCAAGCTGGTTCACGACACCCGCGACATGTCCTATACCTACAAGGGCGAGACCACGGTCATCCCGGCCGTCACAGGCGACTTCTGCCCGGCCTGCGACGAGGCCGTGCTCGACATGTCCGAATCGACTCGCACCAGCGCCCTGATGCTCACGTTCAATCGGCAAGTCAACGCGGCCATCGTCGATCCGGAGTTCATCGCCGGCGTGCGCAAGAAGCTCTCCCTCGACCAGCGCGAGGCCGCCGAGATCTTCGGCGGCGGCGTCAACGCATTCTCGCGCTACGAGAATGGCAAGACCAAGCCGTCGCTTGCGCTGGTGAAGCTGCTCAGGGTCCTGGACAAGCACCCCGATCTTCTGGACGAAGTGCGCGCCGCGTAGACCCTTGCCTCCGCCCTTGGGCCTGCCTGCGCCGCGCATGATCGAGCCGATCGCCCTGCCCGTCCAGCGCCGCACATGGCAGCCGCTGCATCAAGTCTGGGCGCCCAAGCTGGGCCGCATACTCATGTTCACCCGGCCGGAGCAGCTCCACCTCTGGGTCATGCTCGAAGCGCATCCGGCCGTCACCCGATATTGCGAGCGGCCATCATCCGGCGATTCTCGATGTCCCGCTCCAGCGGCGGATTTCTGGGCCTTGCGTGACGGCGTGCCGGTCTGGCTTCGCCTGGCCGACGAGCCGCAGGACGGCGCGGCGACGGCGGGCCCGGATGTTCAAGCGATCACCGCAGAGGCGCTCCAGCGGCACCGCCACTGGATCACAAACTGGTTGTCGCTGTTGCCGTACCTGAGCTCCGTGGGTCCCTCCAGCCTGCGGCTGCTGCAGGTCGAGGTGCTCGATTTCGTGATCCGGCAGGCGCGCCTCGTCGACATCGAGCACCATTTCGCTCGCACCGACCCGATCCTGGTTCGGACCGCCGTGATCGGCTGCCTGCACGAGGGCAGCCTCGTCAGCCTCGATCTGCAGCGCGCACCTCGGCATCGAGGTCCGGCCGAGTCCCCGCCGCCCAAGAGGATTGCCTCATGCGACGCACTGAGGTTTCCGAGGCAATGGCCGACCCGAGCAGCTGGCCGGGCGTCGATGTCTCTACCCTCCCCGAGGAACGAACGAACACCGTCGAGCGGCTCGAGCGTGCCATCCATGCCTAACTGGGCGGCAGCACCCTGGCTTCGGTCCAGCGTGACACCGGCATCCATCGCGCTTCGATCATGCGCTGGGTCGCGCGCTGCTTGGCACCGCACTCCGACAGTCAGAGTCCACCGGTGATCTGGCGCGAACTCCGGAAACGCGGCTACACCGGTAGTCCGGCGCACCTGCAGTGCAAGGGTGTGACGCCTCGAGGCAGCAACGGCCGACGCTGGTTCGTGATGGCGGCGGGCCTGCGAGGGTGCCTGCCGGCGTCAGACGAGCCGCGCGAATTGCATGCAGTAGTGCGCGTAGCTGTCGGCGTTATGCACCGCCTTGTCCGGGTAGGCCTGCGCCAGTGCCGCGCAGGCTTCGACGCCGTAGGAGTCGTGCACGTCGCGGCGATCCAGCCTGGGCCCACCCGTGGGCTTGTAGTCGCCGGGCAACTTGCCTGCCTTGCCCGTGCGCTCGTGGAACTCGTCCTTCGAGATGAACTTCTGCGCGCCGCCCGCCTTGAGCACGAATTTGTCCATCAGCCGCATCTGCTGCGGGATGGAGAGCTTGACCCCAAGCAACGACTCCATGGCCAGCGCCGGCATTTTCACGTCCCGCGTGCCGCTGATGAAATGCGACAGCTCGTGGACGAGGGTGTGATGCACCTCGGCGTCGGACTTGGTCTCGACCTGCTTGCCGAGCTTGATGTGGATGCCTTCGTCGCTCTGCTCGGCATTGCGGTGGACGCGCAGGCCCCCCGCCTTGCGCTGCGCGGGAGTGAGCGTGGCGCCGCCGTTGTCCTCGGCGCGCAGCCCGCCGAGCTCGCCGTAGTTGTAGGGCCAGTCGGTAAGGGTGTCGCTCGGCGCCAGAGACTGGCCGCGGTAGTAGAGCCACAGCGTGCGCGACATCACGCCGAAGAGCATGTCCTGGATGTTGTCGTTCACGCGCTTGGTCTGTTCGCGGTGGTACTCGCCGAAGAACTTCGCGTACTCGGGCGTTGCCTTGCGCGCCTGGCCGACCGCCATCACGTCGCCCAACGCCGCCTTCAGCGTATCGGGAATCGAGCGCCGGGCGTAGCCGCAACGCGCCCGAAGTGGCCCGGTCCCCTTGGTTCGGAAGCTCCAGCCGAAATTGAGGCTCTCGCCCGGACGCGTGTCCATGACGTAGGGCGCGATGTCGCTTGCAAGACGGGAATCGAGCGTTGCCTTCGGCAGCGCGGCGAGCTCTTTTCGCAAGGCGTCGACCGTCTTGCCCGGCTGTGCCAGGCCAAGCGCCTGATGCGCCAGCAGGTACGCGCGCACTGCGCGCCGGCGCGCCTTCTCGGCAGCGTCGTGATTCGAGCCACCGAGCTCGATGCTCTTCTTGGCGACCTCGAGGTTCGTCGAGGTCCAGGTCCGCACCTGCTCCCGCAACTGCGCCCCGACCAAAGGCAGCAAGGCCTGGTAGGCCTCGAGGGTATCGTCGATCTTGTCGCTCATCGGAGTCTCCCGTACCGCATCGGGCTGCCAGGGGGATTCTGTGCGTCGAGGGCCCGGGTGGCAATCTAAACTTTGCCGTCGCGGCGTGGCAGCCGCGCCGTACTCCGAGTGCGCCCTCCCTGGCCGCGTCGCCCTTCAGCCTCGGAGCCGCGTCGGCGACGAGCCTGCACCTTCGCAGACGGCCCCCGCTCCCGGGTGAGGAGGTTCTCGACCGCGCTGCATGCTGTTGGCCGAGGGGTTGAATTTGTCGACGACTTGATTGGCCACGAACCCATCGGCCGATGGCGTTTGAAGCTCCTCTGCTCGGGCCCGGCTGCCTGATGCGCGGCGACCGCGCAAGGCCGCTCAACCGAGCCAGGTCAGGAAGAAGCCGATGTTCTCGGCGTTCCAGACGGCGCGTGCCGGGCCCAGCCCCTTCAGGCGCGTGACGCCGGTCCAGCCGTAGCATTCGCCGCCGTTGGAGTCGTCGATCGAGCCCACCGAGTGGTGCGACAACTCGTGCAGGAAGGTCTCGACCTTCGACTGTTCGAACAGGTTGCGATCGTCCATGGCGAAGAAGTTGGGGCCCAGGCGCATGGGCAGGCGGGAAGAAACGGCACCCTGCTGGCGAGCTTCATCAACGAACGTGGTGTGGCTGGCGCCACCGCCGCTGACGGCATGTCCGACCGACAGCATGTCGGCATTCGTGTTCGTGAACGTCGCCTCGTAGGTGACATCGAAGCTCTGCCCGCCGATGCGCATGAACATCACCTTGATCGTCTCCTCGAGCGCCTGCTCGGCGGACTTCAAGGCCGGCCCGCTGGCCGAACCCATGATCTGGGTGAAGACGTTGCGCCAGCCCTCGGTGCCGGCCTTTGCATGGGCGTTTTCCAGGATCACCCTGCAGTCACGGTAGATCTTGGTCACGACGGTCTGTTGTGTCGGGCTGAAACCGAGGAACTTGGCCATGAGGCGGACTCCGTGGATGAAAGGCGGCGGCAAGAGGACGCTGGGCCAGCAGCAGCGGCTGCGCAACCAGTGCGAGCACTCTAGCGAGGGCGAATCGAGGCCGCAATGCACAATTCACGGTGCCTGCCGGCCGCGCCTGCTTGTGCAAAGGGCGGTCGACGCCGCTGCGGGAGTGGGTGAGATCGCGGACCTGAACTTCGGCAGCGCCACGCCACCCGCCAGCTCCTCGCCCCCCGTTCCACCGCCAATTCGTCGACACCCCTTTCGGAAATTCCGGTATGAATGGACGCTGTCAGCTGCCTTAAATCGCAGGCGCGCTCGCGCGCGGTGATTCAATGTGCGGTCGTTGCGCGGCTCGCGCTGCGCACCGTCCAGCTCGGCCTGACGAAGGCGCAGCGCAGCATCTCGATTTCCACGGGCTTTTGTCACGACCTCGTTGCAGCACTCTGCCCGAATGCCCTGTTGCGACGGACTTTGTCGATTCGCCGCGATGTAAACTGAAACGGTTACACAGTGTTTGCGCCGGACGGAATTCGATCCTCGAGACACTGCACCGATCCGCAATCCGCGACCGCGCAAGGAGTTCCAAGGCCGTGACGCTCGAGCCGCCTCTGACCGCGCGGTCGTCTGCGGCCATCGAGGCGCAGGTCGATTACGAACGCGTCAGTTCGATCTACCGGCTGGCCCCGATGCCGCAAATCGGCGCGGTGGCATTCTCGACCGTCATCAGCTACGCCATGTGGGGCCTGGTTTCGGCGGCCTGGATCATCGGCTGGCTGGCGTTGCGCGTGGCCATCGGCGCCGTTCGTTCGCTCGAGACACGCCGCTTCGAGAACGATCCGCAGCGCACCCGGCGCGTGGCCTACTGGCGCGCCCGCTTCGAGGCGTTCATCGTCCTGGACAACCTGGGATGGGGCGTGATCTCGGTCGTCTTCCTTCCGGCGGCGAAGTCACTCGGCCTGGGTGCGCTGCTGTTTGCGGCCGTGGCCTGCATCACGGCCATCGGCGTGTTCGTGCTGATCAGCAGCTTTCGCACCGCCGTGATCAATTTCCTGGTCATGTTGCTGCCGCTCATGGGCTCGGCCGTCTACAACGGTTATTCCGACCCCTGGGTGGTCGTGTGCAGCCTGTGCATCTACGGCGTCGTGCTGGCGCAGGAAAGCTGGCGCAGCAACGAGCGCTGGACCGAGATGACGCGCTTGCGGCTGGAAAGCGACTCGGTAGCGGCCGAACGCGAGCAGGCGCGTCTGCTTGCGGTGGATGCCAACCTCGCCAAGACGCGGTTCCTGGCCAACATGAGCCACGAGATCCGCACGCCGATGAACGGGGTCCTGGGCATGGCGGAGCTGTTGCAGGGGACCCGGCTGGACGCGGAGCAATCGCGCTTCGTCGGCGCCATTGCCCTGGCTGCGCGCTCCTTGCACGACCTGCTGGGCGACATCCTGGATCTGGCCAAGATCGAGGAAGGCAAGGTCGAGATCGAACGCATCGATTTCGAGCCGGCACGGCTGCTGGCCGATATCGCCGAGGTCTACCGTGAATCGGCCGCGGCCCGGGGCACGGTCCTCGTCACGCAGCTCGATGCGCCCGCGCTGCCGCAGGTCCGGGGCGATCCGCTGCGCTTTCGGCAGGTGGTGACCAACCTGCTGGGAAACGCGATCAAGTTCACCGAGCAGGGCCGCATCACGCTCAGCGGCGAGCGCATCGACGCGCCGGCGGGCGACCCCCGCCTCTGGCTGCGGGTGCAGGTGCGCGATACCGGCGTGGGCATTGCGCCCGAGGTCCTGCCGCAGTTGTTCCAGCGCTTCACGCAGGCGGATGCGTCGACCACCCGCAGGTTCGGCGGCAGCGGCCTGGGCCTGGTGATCTGCAAGAACCTCGTGGAACTCATGGGCGGGACGGTTCATGTCGACAGCCGGCCCGGCAGCGGAAGCCGCTTCTGGTTCGACCTGCCGTTCGATGGCGCCGCCGCGCCGTCGGCTGCGCCCGAACCCGAGCCGGTCCGAAGGCCGGTGCGCGAGGCCGCCATCCTCGTGGCCGAAGACAACCCCATCAACCAGCAGGTGGTGCGCGCCATGCTCGAGCGCCAGGGCATGAGGGTCACGCTGGTCGAGGACGGCGCGCGCGCCGTCGCGGCGTTCCGGCAGGGAACCTTCGACCTCGTGCTGATGGATTGCCAGATGCCGGTGATGGATGGCTACGAGGCGACGCGGCTCATCCGCGCCGCGCAAGCAGACGGTGCGCGCATCCCCATCGTCGCCCTGACCGCGAACGCGATGGCCGAGGACCGCCAGCGTTGCGCCGATGCCGGGATGGACGGCTATGTCGCCAAGCCCATCACCGCGGCGGCCCTGTACGAGGCCCTGAATCGGCATCTGGGGCCCGCCCTCGCCGAGGCCACGCCAAGGCCCGCGGCGGCGGCGGCGCCGCCGCCGGTGGACCGCGCCGCGGCCGGGGACGCTCCAGACCCGGACGCGGCACAGCGCGGCGGCCCCGTCGCCTTCGACCCGTCGGTGCTCGACGAACTGGCGAAGGGGATGAACCGGCGCCGGCCCGCATTCGCCGCGGAGATGCGCACGCTGTTCGCGTCCACCGGAGCCGCCTACCTGATCGAGATCGAGGCCGCGCTCGCACAGGGCGATGCGGCCCAGGTGCAACAGCTGGTGCACTCGCTGAAGTCGTCGAGCGCGCAGATCGGAGCGCTCGAGTTGTCCGCGCTCGCAGCCCGTTTCGAAGCCGCGCTGCGTGCGGGCGAATCCGCGCAGCGCGACTGGGCAGGCCAGCTGCGGGACGCGTGGAGCCGGCTGGACGCGGCGTGGCAGGCACAGGCCCGGGCCGCCGCCCTGCGTCAGCTGCAGTCCGGCTGAACCGGATGGCGAAGCGCCGCGCCGGCGCAGCGCCGCTTCAGCGGCAGGCCTCGAGCAGATCGGCCTCGATCGTCTGGCACAGAGTCTCGAGCGGCAGGTGGTGTTCGCTGGTGCCGAAGGGATTCTCGATCTCGTCGCCGACCGCGTCCAGGCCGAAGAAGGTGTAGGCCACGATGGCGACGACGAAAGGCGTCAGCAGCCCGGTCACGTCGGTCAGTCCGAAAGGCAGCAAAAAGCAGTAGAGGTAGGCCGTGCGGTGCAGCAGCAAGGTGTAGGGGAAGGGAATCGGCGTGGACTTGATGCGCTCGCAGCCGGCCTGGGCGGCGCCGAGCGCGGCCAGCGTCTGGTCGATCTGCGCCGCCATCTGCGGCTGCAGGCGGCCTTCGCGCAGCCAGGCGCCGACCTCGGCGGCGCTGCGCCGCAACAGGTAGTCGGTGCCCAGGCGCGCGGCCTCGAAGCCCCGCCATTCTTCAGGCGTCAGCCAAGCGCTGACGTCGCTCTTCGCATCGTCGCCGCGCAACTGGTGCCGCAGCGCATGGGCGTAGGCGATGGCGCGGCGGATCGTGCGCGCGCGCGGGTCTTCGCCGGCCGCGGCGTCGATGGACAGGTATTGCAGCTGGCGCGCCAGCGTGCGCGAGCGGTGGACGACGCTGCCCCAGAGCTTGCGCGCTTCCCAGAAGCGCTCATAGGCCGCTGAGTTGCGAAAGCCCAGGAAGATCGCCAAGGCCAGGCCGATGAGCGAGAAGGGCACCGGCGTCAGCGTCACCTTCCAATGCAGGACGAAACCGTGGGTGAGCGAGATCGCGAGGGCGCTGGCGGTGCAGACGAGCAGCGTCGGGGCGATGCGCGGCAGCACCGATCCGCGCAGCGTGAAGAACAGCCTGAAGGCGTTCGGGCGCTCGATGATCCTCATCCGGCTCGTTCCATGCGCCGATGCATCCGCCGTCAAACGACGAGTGCCGCCAACTGGCCGACGAAGCCGCTCTCGTCTTCCAGGCAACGCAGGTCGAAGCGCAATTCGCCGCCTTCGATGCGGCCGATCACCGCCCTCGGCAGCGCCCTGAACGCGGCGGCGAGGCGCTCGGGATATGCGCCCGACGCGCGCCCCGCCGCGCCGATCGCGATGCAGCAGCTCTCGAGCCGGTCCACCGGCAGCGAGCCCGAGCCGATCTGGCTGCGGCAGGGACGCAGCTGCACCGAGGCGCCCGGCCCGAGCGCCGCAGCCAGCGCCGGCGCGATGCGCTCGGCCAGCGCCTGCAACTCGGCCAGCGGCCGCGTCAGCAGGCGCAGCGTCGGCAGCCTTTGCGCCAGCCGGTCGGGGTCGCGGTAAAGCCTGAGCACGGCTTCGAGCGCGGCCAGCGTCATCTTGTCCAGGCGCAGGGCGCGCTTGAGCGGGTTGCGGTCGAGGCGCTCGACGAGTTCGCGCTCGCCGACGATGAGCCCGGCCTGCGGCCCGCCGAGGAGCTTGTCGCCGCTGAAGCTGACGAGCCTGGCCCCTTGCGCCAGCGTCTGGCGCGGCGTCGGCTCGGGCGGCAGGCCCCAGCGCGACAAGTCCACCAGCGAGCCGCTGCCGAGGTCGACGATCAGGGGCAGCCCGCGTTCGCGCGCCAGCGCCGCGAGCTCGGCCTCGGGCACCGCCGCGGTGAAGCCTTCGATGGCGTAGTTGCTGGCGTGCACCTTCATCAGCGCCGCGGTCGCGGGGCCGATGGCCTGCGCGAAATCGGCGCGGTGGGTGCGGTTCGTCGTGCCCACCTCGACCAGCCTGGCGCCGGCGCGCTGCATGATGTCGGGGATCCGAAAGGCGCCGCCGATCTCGACGAGTTCGCCGCGCGACACCGGCACCTCCCGGTCGAGCGCGAGGGTGTTGAGCATCAAGTACACCGCGGCGGCGTTGTTGTTGACGGCGGTGGCGGCCTCGGCGCCGGTCAACTCGCACAACAACTCTTCGACCGGCCCGTCGCGGTCGCCTCGCTCGCCGCGAGCCAGGTCGTATTCGAGATTGCAGGGCTGGCGCATCACTGCAGCCACGGCGTCGACCGCCTCCTGCGGCAGCGACGCCCGGCCCAGGTTGGTGTGCAGCACCGTGCCGCTCAGGTTGAACACCGGGCCGAGGCGGGGTGCGGCCCGGGCTTCGAGCCGGTCGCGGCAGGCCCTCTCGAAGGGCGCGAGCTCGAAGCCGCCGGCGGCCGCGGCGCGCCAGGCCTCGAGTTGCTCGCGCACCACCTGCACGACGCTCGCACGGCCGTGGCGCTCGGTCAGCCCGGCGAGCAGGGGTGAGCCGAGCAGCCGGTCGACCGAGGGTGGTCGCTGCGCCTTCATCGCTCGAGGGTGGCGGAAGAGGGCGGGAGTCGAACCCACCCGGGACCGCGTGGCAGCCCCATCCGGTTTTGAAGACCGGACGCCCCACCGGGGGACGATCCTCTTCCTCGAACGGGAGCCCCTGCGCCTGGCGCCTCGATGCCCCGAACCTTGCTGCACTGATCGGGGCCGATGCGACCCGCGCTGCCGATGATCAAGCGACGACCTCCTCGCAAGACTGTATCGCAGCGCATCGCCGCGCCGGCCCTGCGCGGTCGGTGGTGCCTTCCCTTGGTTTTTTGCGACAAGTTGTCACATCATCGGCGACAAGCCGTGTCGGGTTCGACCCGGATTGCAGAATCGGCAGCGCTGCCCCTTAATCCCTGCATTGCGACCCCGAGCCGAGGCCCATCGATGGAATATTCGCGCCGTCAGTTCATGAGAGTCACAGGCTCCGCCCTTGCGGGTTCGAGCCTGGCGCTCATGGGCTTCTCACCCGCCACGGCGCTCGCCGAAGTGCGCCAGTACAAGCTCGCGGCCTGCACCGTGACGCGCCAGACCTGCACCTATTGCTCGGTCGGTTGCGGCATCCTGATGTACTCGCTGGGCGACGGCGCGAAGAACGCCCGCGCCTCGGTGATCCACGTCGAGGGCGACCCCGACCATCCGGTGAACCGCGGCACCTTGTGCCCCAAGGGCGCGAGCCTGCTCGACATCGTCAACAGCCCGGACCGGCTGCGCTACCCCGAATACCGCGCCCCGGGCTCCAGCGAATGGAAGCGCCTGTCCTGGTCCGACGCGCTGGACCGCATCGCCAAGCTGATGAAGGCCGACCGCGACGCCCACTTCGTCCAGACCACGGCCGAGGGCAAGACGGTCAACCGCTGGCTCACGACCGGCATGCTCGCGGCCTCGGCCGCGAGCAACGAAGCCGGCTACCTCACCCACAAGACCGCCCGCAGCTGGGGCCTGCTCGCCTTCGACAATCAAGCTCGCGTCTGACACGGCCCGACGGTGGCAGGTCTTGCCCCGACGTTCGGCCGTGGAGCGATGACGAACCATTGGGTCGACATCAAGAACGCGGATGTGATCCTGATCATGGGCGGCAATGCCGCCGAAGCCCACCCCTGCGGCTTCAAGTGGGTGACCGAGGCGAAGGCGCACAACAAGGCGCACTTCATGGTCGTCGACCCGCGCTTCAACCGCTCGGCCTCGGTGGCGGATTTCTATGCCCCGATCCGTTCGGGCACTGACATCGTGTTTCTCGGCGGCGTCATCAACTACCTGCTGACGAACGACAAGATCCACCACGAGTACGTGAAGGCGTACACCGACTTCAGCTTCATCGTGCGCGAGGACTTCGCTTTCGACGACGGCCTGTACAGCGGCTACAGCGACAGCAAACGCAGCTACGACCGCACGAGCTGGGACTACGAACTCGGCGACGATGGCTTCGTCAAGACCGACGAGACGCTGCAGCACCCGCGCTGCGTCTACCAGCTGCTGAAGGCACATTACGCGCGCTACACCCCCGACAAGGTCGAGAGCGTCTGCGGCACGCCCAAGGCCAAATTCGACCATGTCTGCCAGATGCTGGCGTCCACCGCCGTGGCCGGCCGCGCCGCGACCATCCTCTACGCCCTGGGCTGGACCCAGCATTCGATCGGCGCGCAGATCATCCGCACCGGCGCGATGGTGCAGCTGCTGCTGGGCAACATCGGCGTCTCGGGTGGCGGCATGAACGCCTTGCGCGGCCACTCCAACATCCAGGGCCTGACCGACCTGGGCCTGCTGTCGGCCAGCCTGCCGGGTTACCTGAGCCTGCCGCGCGAGGCCGAGCAGGGCTACGCCGACTACATCGCGGCGCGCACCCTGAAGCCGCTTCGCGCGAACCAGATGAGCTACTGGCAGAACTACCCCAAGTTCCACGTCAGCCTCATGAAGGCCTGGTACGGCCCCGCCGCGACCGCCGACAACAACTGGGCCTACGACTGGCTGCCCAAGCTCGACAAGGAGTACGACATGCTCCAGATCTTCGAGCTCATGAACGAGGGCAAGGTCAACGGCTACATCGCGCAGGGCTTCAACCCGCTGGCCGCGCTCTCGAACAAGAGCCGGGTTCGCGACGGCTTGTCCAAGCTCAAGTTCCTCGTCGTGATGGACCCGCTGGCGACCGAGACCTCGGAATTCTGGAAGAACTTCGGCGAACACAACGACGTCGATTCGGCGCAGATCCCGACCGAGGTCTTCCGCCTGCCCACCACCTGTTTCGCCGAAGAGGACGGCTCGGTCGTGAGTTCGTCGCGCGTCCTCCAATGGCATTGGAAGGCCGCAGAACCGCCGGGCGAAGCCTGGCCCGACATCCGCATCATGGCCGGCCTGCATCTGCGGCTGAAGAAGCTGTACGCCGAGCAAGGCGGCAAGTTCCCCGACCCGATCGCCAACCTCTGGTGGCCTTACGCCAACGCCGAGGAGCCGACGCCGACGGAACTGGCCAAGGAGTACAACGGCCGCGCCCTCGCCGACCTGACCGACCCCGCGGACTCGACCAAGGTGCTGCGCAAGGCGGGCGAGCAACTCGCGGGATTCGCCGAGTTGAAGGACGACGGCAGCACGCTCTCGGGCTGCTGGATCTTCGCCGGCTGCTGGACCCCCGCCGGCAACCAGATGGCGCGGCGCGACAACGCCGACCCCACCGGCATCGGCAACACGCTGGGCTGGGCCTGGGCCTGGCCGGCGAACCGCCGCGTGCTCTACAACCGCGCTTCGTGCGACCCGGCGGGCAAGCCCTGGAACCCGCAGCGCCGCCTCGTGGGCTGGAACGGCAGCGCCTGGAGCGGCGCCGACGTGCCCGATTTCGGCATCACCCTGGCGCCCGACAGCGGTGCCGGGCCCTTCATCATGAACCCCGAAGGCGTGGCCCGCTTCTTCGCCCGCAAGGGCCTGGCCGAAGGGCCCTTCCCCGAGCACTACGAGCCGTTCGAGACGCCGCTGGGCTACAACCCGATGCATCCGAAGAACGCCAGGGTCACGAGCTCGCCCGCGGCGCGCGTGTTCAAGCCGATCTGGGACAGCTTCGGCAAGGCGGCGGAGTTTCCGCACGTGGGCACCACCTACCGCCTGACCGAGCATTTCCACTACTGGACCAAGCATGCGCGGCTCAACGCCATCCTCCAGCCCGAGCAGTTCGTCGAGATCGGCGAAGCGCTGGCGCAAAGCCTGGGCATCGCCCATGGCGAGCCCGTCAAGGTGAGCTCCAAGCGTGGCTTCATCAAGGCCGTGGCCGTGGTCACCAAGCGCATCAAGCCGCTGCAGATCGAGGGCCGCACGGTGCACCATGTCGGCATCCCCATCCACTGGGGCTTCAAGGGCCTGGCCAAGCCGGGCTTCCTGGCCAACACGCTCACGCCTTTCGTCGGCGACGGCAACACCAACACCCCCGAGTTCAAGACCTTCCTGGTCAAGGTCGAGAAAGCCTGAGGCGCGGCCATGTCAATGCAATCCCTGGACATCGTGCGCCGCTCGGCGACGACGACGCCGCCGCCGGGCCAGCGCGAGGCGTATGCGGGCGAAGTGGCCAAGCTCATCGACGTTTCCAAGTGCATCGGCTGCAAGGCCTGCCAGGCCGCGTGCATGGAATGGAACGACTTGCGCGACGACATCGGCGTCACGACGGGCGTCTACGACAACCCGGCGGACCTGAGCGCGAACTCCTGGACCGTGATGCGCTTCAGCGAATACGAGAACCCCGAGAGCGGGAACCTCGAATGGCTGATCCGCAAGGACGGCTGCATGCACTGCGCCGATCCGGGCTGCCTCAAGGCCTGCCCCTCGCCCGGCGCCATCGTGCAATACGCCAACGGCATCGTCGACTTCCACGAAGAGAACTGCATCGGCTGCGGCTATTGCCTCACCGGCTGCCCCTTCAACGTGCCGCGGATTTCGAAGAAGGACGGCAAGGCCTACAAGTGCAGCCTGTGCTCGGACCGCGTCGCGGTGGGCAAGGAGCCCGCCTGCGTCAAGACCTGCCCGACGGGCGCCATCCTGTTCGGCACCAAGCAGGCAATGAAGGAGCAGGCCGCCGAACGCATCGAGGACCTGAAGACGCGCGGCTTCGCCCAGGCCGGCCTCTACGACCCGCCAGGCGTGGGCGGCACCCACGTCATGTACGTGCTGCACCACGCCGACCAGCCCACGCTGTACCACGGCCTGCCCGAGTCGCCCGTCATCAGCGCGATGGTCGGCCTGTGGAAAGGCGTCGCCAAGCCGCTGGCGCTGGCCGGCATCGCGCTCACCGCCCTGGCCGGCTTCTTCCACTTCACGCGCGTCGGCCCGGCCGAGACGAGCGATGCCGAGGAGGCCGAGGCCGACGCGCAGGCGTTGGCACGGCGCGAGGCGGCGGGCGTCGACACCGCCGCGGATCAACACGAGGAGTTGCGCGATGGCCAGGCCTGAACCTTCTTCCGACGCGAGCGATTTCGCGGTCGATGCGCGCGGCCGCCCCGCGATCCGGCGCTACAGCTCGAACGAACGCAGCACCCACTGGCTCACCGCCCTGTGCTTCATCGCCCTCGCCTTGTCGGGGCTGGCGCTGTTCCACCCGGCGCTGTTCTGGCTCACGGCGCTGTTCGGCGGCGGCCCCTGGACGCGCATCCTGCACCCCTTCGTCGGCGTGCTGATGTTCGTGCTGTTCATGGCGCTGGTGGTCCGCTTCGCGCGCCACAACCACCTCGACGCGAACGACCGCCGCTGGCTTGCGCAGCCGGGCGACGTGCTGCGCAACCGCGAGGAGCGGCTGCCCCCCGTCGGGCGCTACAACGCGGGGCAGAAGCTGCTCTTCTGGGCCCTGCTGGTCGCCATGGGGGTCATGCTGCTGACGGGCCTGGCGATCTGGCGCGCCTACTTCAGCGCCTGGTTCCCGGTCTCGCTCGTGCGCCTGGCCTCGCTGCTGCACGCCTTCTTCGCCTTCCTGATGATCGTCGCCATCGTCGTCCACGTCTACGCCGCGATCTGGATCAAGGGCTCGATCCGGGCCATGACGCTGGGCAGCGTGAGCTACGCCTGGGCGCGCCGCCATCATGCGGCCTGGTACGGCGAAGTGGTCGAGCGCGAGCGCCGTGCCGACAAGCACGGCAACGCGGGCGCGCCGCCGGCCCGAGGCGCCCCCTGACCCTCACTCCAACCCGACGCAGCAATCCGTGCAACGCATCCTCCAACCCGGCGAAATCGAATCGCTCGACCGCGTGGATTTCCCGCGCCTGCGCCTGCCCGAGCCGGCCACGCTGTTCCAGGAGCGCGCGGCGCGGCTGCTGCAACTCGCCGAAGGGCATCCGATTGCCGAGTACCTGCGCTTTGCCGCGCGCCTGGCCCAGGCCCAGCAGCGCCAGGCGGCGCGGCTGAGCGCGCCCGCAGCGCCGGCCGATGAAGAACGCCTGCGCCGGGCCCGTGAACACGGCATGCCGCTGTGGCCGGCACGCGAGGCGCTGCCGCCGCAGTGGTGCGAGACGCTGCGCGCGCTGCTCGCCGATCTCGCGTCAGCGCCGGACCACGCCGGTGTTCCGGCCGCGTTGCGCGCCGAACTCGAGCGCCTGGCAGGCGCCGACGACGCCGCGCTCGGCGCGCTCGCGCAGCGCGCCCTCGGCGGCCGCCTGCGGCGCGAAGACCTGGCCGGCGCGCCGATCGTGATGGCCGCGCTCCAGGTCGGGTTCGCGAACCGCGCCGCCGCCACGCGCGAGCGCGAGGTGCCCGCCGACGTGCCGCCCACGGTCTGCCCGCTGTGCGGCAGCGAGCCGGTCGCCAGCGTGCTGCGCATCGGCGGCGCGGCCGGCGGCCACCGCTATCTGCATTGCGGGTTGTGCGCGAGCGAATGGCACCTGGTGCGCGTGAAATGCAGCCATTGCGAATCGACCGAAGGCGTGCGCTACCAGGGGGCCGAACGCGCCGAAGGCCCCGTCTCGGCGCAGACCGTGCTGGCCGAGACCTGCGACCACTGCCACACCTATCGCAAGCTGGTGAACCAGGACAAGGATCCCCTGGCCGAACCGCTGGCCGACGACCTCGCCAGCCTGACGCTCGACCTGCTGATGGCCGAGACCGCGTATGCGCGAGCCAGCGCCAACCCGCTGCTGGCCCTGGCCGAGGTGCAGGCGCCATGACCCCGCCCCTGCTCGCACTGTCCGCTGACTGCGGCTTCTCAGCCCGCGAACCCGGGGCCCTGGCGCCGGCATCGGCGAGCGCCCTGCTCGCTTTCGACGACGCCGAGCCCCTCGGCCGCGCCCGGGTGGAAGTGACGACGCTGCGCGACGGCGCCCCGCTGCGCCACGCCGAATGCGTGGCCGACGAGGTGGCGGTCGCGATCGAGGTCAACGGCATCGCGCACGCGGTGATGCTGGCCACGCCGCTGGACCTGGACGACTTCGCGCTCGGCTTCCTGCTCGGCGAAGGCCTGGTCGGCGCGCCGGGCGAGTTGCTCGACGTCGAGCCCGAGGCCACGGCGCAAGGCATCACGCTGCGGCTGACGCTGACCCAGCGCTGCCTGGTCGGCTTCAAGCAGCGCCGGCGCACGCTGGGCGGGCGCACCGGCTGCGGCTTGTGCGGGGTGGAGTCGATCGAGCAGGCGATGCGGCCGGCGGCG